>CALGTS010000028.1 GCA_937901925.1 uncultured Bacteroidales bacterium
TCACTAACTAATCACTAACTAATCACTAACTAATCACTAAGAGTTGGTAAAGGAAAAATAAAAGAAAAATAAAGAGAACGAGAAAAAAAAGTAAGATTATTTGTAAGGTTAAAAAAAATGTAGTATCTTTGCAAAGTGAAAATGTGAATTTATTAATTAAATCATTTTATATTGCAATGAAGAACATTAAACTGAGATTAACCGTCATGAATTTCCTCGAATTTGCCGTTTGGGGAGCGTATTTAACATCAATGGGAACCTACCTGGCTACGCACGGTATGGCAACCAATATCGGTTGGTTTTATTCCATCCAAGGTATCGTGAGTTTGTTTATGCCCGCATTGATGGGTATCGTGGCAGACCGTTGGATTCCAGCACAAAAGGCGTTGAGTTTGTGCCACGCCCTGGCAGGAACGTTTATGATTGCTACAGGTATGTATGGTCTAATGGCTGGCGAAAGTGTGGTATTCTCTACCCTATTCTCGCTTTATACCGCTTCGGTAGCGTTCTTTATGCCTACCTTAGCACTCAGTAACTCAGTAGCTTACACAGCACTGACACAAGCAAATTTGGATACAGTGAAAGATTTCCCACCAATCCGTGTGTTAGGTACAGTGGGCTTTATCGTGACTATGTGGATAGTAGATTTGTGCGGTTTCCAAGCTACTCCAAAACAATTTATCGTGAGTGGTGGTCTGAGTATCGCTTTGGCGTTGTACGCCTTGACGTTGCCAAAGTGCCCTGTGAAAGGTCATGTGGAGAACAAGTCTCTGGTGGAAGCATTGGGATTGGAGGCATTTGCGCTGTTCAAACAAAAAAAGATGGCAGTGTTCTTTGTGTTCTCAATGTTGCTGGGAATGTGTTTGCAAATCACCAATGGCTATGCTAACCCATTCATTACCAGCTTCGGAGCGATTGAAGAGTTTGCAGATACCTTCGGCGTACAACATGCTAACATATTGATCTCTATCTCGCAGATTTGTGAGGCATTGTGCATCTTGTTTATTCCATTCTTCTTGAAGAAATTTGGTATCAAGTCGGTGATGCTGATGGCAATGCTGGCATGGGTATTGCGTTTCGGCTTCTTCGGTGCGGGTGATCCAGGTATGCCAGGTGTGATTTTGTTCGTATTGAGTTGTATTGTTTATGGCTTTGCCTTCGACTTCTTCAATATCTCTGGTTCGTTGTATGTGGATCAAGAGACCGACCCTGCTCAACGCTCCAGCGCACAAGGTTTGTTCGTGATGATGACCAACGGCTTTGGTGCAACGATTGGTACATTGGCTGCGCAAGCTATTGTCAATCATTTCGTTAACGCAGAAGATGTGATTGCAGCAGGTCCAATGGCTATTTGGGAAGGATGGCAAATCAGTTGGTATATCTTCGCAGGTTTTGCGTTGGTAGTAGCGTTGGCTTTCTGGGTAATTTTCCCAAAGACACCAGTGAAGAAATAAGCCCTCTCCTAACCTCCCCCTAAAATGGGAGAGATATAAATATGTTCAGAAAAGAATTATCATATTATTTCTCTACGCCGATTGCGTATATCGTGATTGGGCTGTTTCTATTGGCAGTCAGTTTGTTCCTATGGGTAATACCCGGTCAATGGAATGTGATTGAGTCGGGTTATGCACAAGTGGATGGGTTATTTCAGATTAGTCCATGGCTATTGATGTTGGTTTGTCCAGCATTGACGATGCGATTGTTTGCCGAAGAACGACAGAGTGGTACATGGATACTACTTCGCGCACAACCTATTCCGCTATGGCGGATTGTAGTAGGCAAAT
>CALGTS010000029.1 GCA_937901925.1 uncultured Bacteroidales bacterium
AGATGCTTTGTTCCCAAAAGCCCAAAAAACAACGCTATTACGTAAAACACGCATAAAGGGATAAGGTATAGATTATCGCCAACCATTTTAATTGATTCTGGCAAGGTGGTAGAGCAGAAAGCCATAACAACACCCGCCAAAGTCATAACTAATCCCATCCAAATAAAAGTTTTAAACTGTGATAACGGGTCGGCATAGTGTAAAGATTTTTTTAAAAGAATATCTGTAAAGCCCCACAAAACAATGCAAGACAACGTTAATAGAAACCAAATCATATTTATCCTTTGCTAACTGACTTATTAATTTTATTTATTTTTTTAACAATTAATTTATGAGCGAATGCAACGATAAGCGCAACTAAGAATAATCCTGCAAAAATTTTATGGAAAACGCCAATTATTGCAAAGTATTTTATTTTAAGTACGATACCAGAAATTAACGCTAAGCCATAAGATACTCTCATGCCAATTTCAAGCGCTGGAATTTTCCAGTTCTTTTTAGTAAGAACGGTGTAAGCAACTAAAGCAACTACGCCAACTACTGATAAAATGATATGCGCAGTCATACCCGTTACTTTAAGTAAACCAAGTAACACACCTATAACTAATAAAATAGGTGCAAAAACTAAATCTTTTTTCATAAATTTCTCCTTTTTACAAAACTCAATTAAATATTATAAATCATCACTATTTTCGTTAATATAGTTTAAAAGTTCCTTTGCAACGTTCTCAGCGTTAGCAACGAACTTTAATTTAATTGTTCCGTAACTAGGAACGGTTAAAACAATAGTACCGTAGTCAGACGAGAATTTGTGAATAATAAATTCACGCAAAAATCCCGGATGGAAAATATGTGGAACGTCTACGTCCATATAACAGTACGAAAGGTCATTAAGCGAAATTTTTGCTTCTTTCTTGCCGTGGAAATATACAAATTCACCATCAGTTTCAGCTAAAACGTTAGGTAGTTTTTTATAGACGAAATAAGGACGGATAAACGTAAAATACCCAATCAAGCCAAAAAACAACGCTATGCCAATTACAATACAAAGTATAGTTGGGTTTAAAAATAAAGTTGGGTCTAAAATAACGATTGTAACGGGCATAACTAAAGCAAGCGCAATATAAATTACAGCATAGTAGATAAGCACGAACTTTAAAAGCCCAAGTTTATCCATTTTTGATACGAGAGTTTTCATGTTTTACTCCTTATCTTTTTGTTTTTTTGAAATTCTATCAAGCCCATAGAAACCAAAGCCCATTGCAACGAAGGCAACGGATAAAATAGCAATCCACATTAAAACACCCGGTACGCCTTGCGTTTCAAGATTCACGAAGAAATATGGATAAATAAGTGGTGTAGTTGTTGTAGGAATTAAAATACTTGAATCAAACTTCAAAATGATAGCTTGAATTAGAAGGAATACAGCATATGCAAATGGGAACGCAACAGAAGCAAGAGGATAATACCACTTACATTTTTTACGTTCATAGAATAAGAACCAATCAGCAATATACATAATTGGAAGTACTACATGGAAACATAAACTACCAATTCGCCAATTAGCTTGAGGATCGCGTCCTTCTGCACCAGCTAACATGATATTAAATACTAAGAATGTTAAAAGAATTCCAAGCATTCCAATAAATTTTAACATTGGTGCTGATGAAACAAAGCTATCTTCTTTTTTTCTTATCGTTTGAATTAACGCTGCTACCATAACACCAATACATAAGAAATTACTAATATTAGTGAAATGAACATAAAAATCCCAACGAATCATTTTAATATTGTCAAATATTCCTAAACTAGCAATAATACCCACTAAACCAAGCGTGCAATATATAGTTTGATAAATTAATTGTACTGTTCTGTTTTTAATCATAATTATTATCCTCTCTAGTGATTATCTATTAATTATATATGAAATATAATTAATGTTATTTATTTTTCTTCGATAAATTTTCTCTTGCTATTGAAAGCATTAATTTAATTCTGTTTTCTTGATTTACTTTTGTAGCTGAAGGGTCGTAGTCAATAGCAACAATATTAGCAAACGGATACATTTGCTTAATTTTTTTCATTACCCCTTTACCACAAATATGGTTTGGTAAACATCCAAAAGGTTGTGCACAAATTATATTTTCATAATCAGTTTGAACCAGTTCAACCATTTCTGAAGTTAGTAACCACCCTTCACCCATTTTTGTTCCATGTTCTAATATTCACTCACATAACTCTAAAGTATGAGAGAAATTTTTCATTGGTTCATATTTTGTATTCTTAATAGCATCAATGATATTCTTTTCTCTTTTATTGGAATATTTTATAAGTATTTTAGAAACTATAGCCATTAACCAACCCTTTTTATATAATTTATAATCAAACGTAAAATTATATAAACAGTAATAAATGAATCCCATTAATCCCGGAACACAAATTTCAGCCCCTAAATCAACAAGTAATTCTTCTAAATGGTTATTACCCAACGCAGCATACTTGATATATATTTCTCCTACTACTCCTACTTTTGGTTTTTGAGTAATATTAACTGGTAATTCATCAAAATCTTTAGCGATAGCAGCAGTGTTTTTTTTGAAATCCTTAAAACTTATTCCTCTATTTTGAGAAAATTGTTTCATTATTATATCTATCCATTTTAATGTTATCTCTTTAGAAGAGCCAGGAACTATTTCATATGATCTCGTCTTATTATTAAGATACATTAGCATATCGCCATAAAAAACTGCTTGTAACACTTTAAATAAATCACTATATTTAATTCCAATTTCTGGAACTTTATGTAATTCTGAAAAATTAAATGTTAAAATAGGAACATAATCATATCCAGCAGCTTTTAAGGCTTTTTTAATAAGAATTTATAATTGGATGCTCGACATCCTCCACCTATTTGAGAAATTAATATTGCAACATCATCTGTTTTTTCGCGTTTTTTTAGATTATCAATACATTGACCAATAACTAATAAGGCTGGATAACATATGTCATTATGCACATATTTTAGGCCTTCACTTACAACATCTTCTCCCTCATTTGTCATTATTTCTGCTTTAAAGCCTACTTGAGTAAAGATCCCTTTGAACAATTGCATATGAAAATCTAGCATTGAAGGAATTAAAACAGTATATTTTTCACGCATTTCTTTTGTAAATTTTGCCATATTAACGCCCTCTTTTTTGTTCTAAAGCAGTTAATAAACTTCTTATTCTAATTTTAACAGCACCAAGATTGGTTATTTCATCTATTTTAATTTGAGTATAAATTCTTCCTTGTGATTCAATAATTTCACGACATTCATCGGTTGTCACAGCATCTAAACCACAACCAAAAGATACAAGTTGAACTAAGTTCATATCATCAGATGAAGCACAAACTTTCGCCGCTGAATAAAGACGTGAATGATAAGTCCATTGATTCAAGACATTAACTGGAAATTTAGTATTAAAGTGTGAAATACTTTCTTCTGTAATAACACAAATACCAAAATCAGCAATCATTTTATCAATCCCGTGATTAATTTGAGGATCAACATGGTATGGTCTACCAGCTAAAACAATGATTCTTTGATTGTTTTTTCTTGCTTCTTCGATATATTCTTTACCTTTATCTCTTATTTTTTGTAAGAAGTTCTGATGTTCTTGATAGGCTAACTTACTAGCATTGATAACTTCTTTTTTAGTAATTCCCTCAAAATATTTATTTAAAATTTTAAATATTTTTTCGTTAAATATTTTATTATCATTAATTAATATAAAATCACTAATGAATTTTATATTATTAGTTTTATTTAATACCTCTACATTATTTGTTATATTTTCTGGATAATATGCGACAATTGGACAATTAAAATGATTATCTCCCATTTTCTCATCAAAATTATAAGACATACAAGGATAAAAGATAACATCATGGTTTTCTTTAATTAATTTTTCAATATGTCCATGGACAAGTTTTGCAGGATAACAAACAGTATCCGATGGAATACTATATTGTCCTTGTTGATAAGTATGGCTATCAGAGAAACCACTACTATGAACTTCAAAACCTAAGTTAGTAAAGAAAGTATGCCAAAATGGTAATAATTCATAAAGATTCAAAACTAAAGGAATCCCAATCTTACCTCTTTGACCTTTAATAGGTTTATAACTATCTAATTCATTTCTAATATATTCGTAAAGATTTTTCCCTTTCAAACGATTATTTTTATTAACAGGTTTTTCACATTTATTACCGCTAATAAATTTATTATTATTGTTTTTAAAAGAATTTACAGTTAATAAGCAATGATTATTACATACATTACATGTTATATTACTAACATCGTGCTTAAAATCAGCTAATTGTTCTTTGGTAATCGTTTGGGACTTCACTATTTCTAATGTTTTGGCATATAATGCTGCCCCATATGCTCCCATCAACCCAGCAATATTGGGACAAATAACATCAACATCTAATTCTTTTTCGAAAGATCTTAATACTGCTTTATTTAAAAATGTTCCACCTTGCACAACAATTTTTTTACCTAATTGTTCTTTATTAGTAACACGAATAACTTTATATAAAGCATTTTTTACTACTGAAATCGAAAGTCCAGCCGATATATTTTCAATAGTAGCACCATCTTTTTGAGCTTGTTTAACAGATGAATTCATAAATACTGTACATCTTGAACCTAAATCAACAGGTTTTTGGGCTTTTAATCCTAACTCTGAAAATTCTTCTATCTCATAACCTAAGGAATTCGCAAAAGTTTGTAAAAAAGAACCACATCCACTTGAACAAGCTTCATTTAAAAATACATTTGATATTGTTTGATTATCTATTTTAAAACATTTAATATCCTGTCCACCAATATCAATAATAAAACTAACATCTGGCATAAATTTCTTAGCTGCTGTATAATGAGCCATTGTTTCAACTAAACTCGCATCTAAAAAAAAGGCATTTTTAATTAGCTCTTCTCCATATCCAGTTGATGCTGAAGCATTTATTTTTATATTCGGATGTTTCTCATATAAATCTTTTAAGACATGTTTAACAGCTTTTAGGGGATTACCTTTATTAGGTTGATAACTTGTGAATCTTATTTCTTCATTTTCATCAATTAATATAACTTTCAATGTTGTTGAACCTGAATCAATACCCAAATATAAATCTCCTGAATAACCTTCTAAATCATGAATTTCAACTTTCGCTTTAGCATGTCTTTCAAGAAATTCATTATATTCCTCATCATTTTTAAATAGAGGCTCCATATAATTGTAAGTTAGATTACAATTTTGTTCCAATAATTTATTTAATAATTCTTTCGTATTAATAGTTTCATCAGCACATATAGCAGTACCTAAACAAACAAAATATAGTGAATTTTCAGGGCAAATTCCGGTAACACCTAAAACATCATCGAATGCTTTACGTAACTCTGACATAAATGTTAATGGTCCACCTAAGTACACTACATTTCCTTTAATTTGCCATCCTTGAGCTAATCCACCAATAGTTTGATTAACTACTGCATAGAAGATTGAAGCAGCAATATCAGATTTAGAAGCACCTTGATTAAGTAATGGTTGAATATCAGATTTAGCAAAAACTCCACAACGGGAAGCAACACTATATAATTGCGTATGTCTACTCGCTAAATCATTTATTTCGGTAATGTCTTTATTAAGTAAAGTTGCCATTTGATCAATAAATGCTCCCGTACCACCAGCACATGTACCATTCATTCGTACTTCTAATCCATTAGATAAAAATAATATTTTAGCGTCTTCACCGCCTAATTCAATAATCGTATCGACATTTGGAATAAACTTTTCGGCAGCTATTCTAGTTGCATATACTTCTTGAACAAAAGGAATGCCATATAAATCACTAATTCCCATACCTGCAGAACCTGATATTGACATGGTTACTTGTTCTTCTATAATATTTTGTTCAAAAAGAGTGTTAATTTCTTCATAAAGTCGTTCTCTAACGTGAGATAAATGTCTACGATAGTTTTTATAAATTATATTACTTTGTTCATCTAAAACAATAATTTTTATTGTTGTCGATCCTAAATCAATACCGATTTTTTTCATATTTCTTTGATTATAT
>CALGTS010000030.1 GCA_937901925.1 uncultured Bacteroidales bacterium
TTCTCGGTCAAACTCTTTGCGAGAAAACCACATCATCAGATACTGAGGCATAAGTTTCGACTTATCAATAACCTCAAACATTGGGTATGCAGGCGACATAATTGCCGCATCGTCTTCAAACATAGCAATGGGCATCTTACCGTCACGACTTACCTGCATCAAACTACAAGCAAACTGCTCTTTTCGTATCACTTTATATGTAGATAAATCTGTACCTATAACATTTGCTACAGATGTAATAAATGCTTTTTCAATAGTCAATCCGACCAAATTCGTAACCTTCAAATCCCGATTCCTTATATTAACCTCACGGATATAATCACCTAAACGTTTATACTCATTCATCTGTCAATCCTCCCTATCCTTTAATTGCGCTTCAATCTCTTCTATTGTTGGCAATGAAGATTTATAATCAGACGTCAACTTTTCATAGATTTCATAAGACGAAATTCCTATTGGTGTTTCTATACTCGATAAAGTATATTCCGCCACTATATCATTCTTATCTTTACAAATCAACAATCCTATAGTGGGGACATCATGTTCGGTCCTTAATTCACGATCGACAGCAGTAACATAAAATTTCAACTGCCCAATATGTTCTGGTTTAAATTTCGTAGCCTTTAACTCTATTACAACATAACAATGTAATTTAACATGATAAAACAAAAGATCTATATAAAAATCATCACCACCTACACTAAGATGCACTTGTTTCCCATAATAACAAAAACCAGTGCCAAGTTCCATTAAAAAATTAGTCATGTTGGCTACCAAATTTTCTTCCAACTCTCTTTCGTCATGTTCTTCACGAATCGAGAGAAAATCAAATATATATGGATCTTTTGTAACCTGCTTAGCCAGATCAGATTGCAAAGCTGGCAATGTTTTATTAAAATTAGTAATTGCTTTTCCTTCTCGTTCGAAAAGATGCATATCTATTTGATGTTCAAGCACAGCCCTGCTCCAACCATATTCAATCGTATTATTTACATAAAATAATGCTTCTGCTACAGTTGTACATTTAGTTATAATATACACTTGATGAAACCATGGTATTCGAAATATGACTGAATCTAATTCGTCAGCAACTTGCTGACGAATTTCATCATACTGATTATAAAATAGATAAAACCGTTTCATATACTTCAAATTCGTTGGTGAAAAGCCTGACATTTGAGGAAAATCACTCTTAAGGTCTTTGCTCAACTGATTGAAAAAACCGCTTCCCCATGATGAGTCCAACTGTCTTTCGACAATATCTTTTCCCAATCCCCAATACAACTGAAGTAACTCAGTATTCACTTTTACAGCTGCTTTGACTTGACTTTGACGAATACGTTGCTTCAATTCGCCAATCCAACTTTTATATTCTGATGATATAATTGCCATAATGCTATCTTTTATAGTGAATACCCTAATTTCTCAAACAACTCTTTCAAATCCTTTTTCGATTCTTCCTCTTGTGTCAAAAGTTCTCGCATCTCGGATTGAAGTTCACGCATACGGGCATCGAAATCTACACCCTCATCACGGTTCTTAAACTCGATATATTTGCTTGGCACAAGACTCCAACCCTTACGTTCAATCTCATCGAGCGATGCTGAATAGCAATATTCAGGAATATTCTGATATGTGGTTTCGTAGCCTTCATGCTGCCAATTATGGATATTGCGAGCGATGTCAGCAATCTGCTCTGCCGAGAACTGAATATACTTCTTCTCGAAAGGTTCTCCCCACTGGCGCAAATCGACAAAGAGCACTTCGTTCTCGCGATAACGATACTTGACCATCTTGCCATTCTGCTCAACAGTACGAGCCTTACGATTGCCTGCCAATATCCATAGCGTAACACTAATATCGGTTGAGTAGAACATGTTGCGTGGTAAGATAATGATTGCCTCTACAATGTGGTTTTGTAGCAATTGGCGGCGGATATTTAGCTCGACACCATCACCACTCAACGCCCCATTAGCCAACAAGAAACCAGCGGTGCCATTGGCTGATAGTTTAGACACGATGTTTAGAATCCAACCATAGTTGGCGTTGCTTGTAGGAGGCACATCGTATCCATGCCAACGAGGGTCATCTTTTAACTCATTATCGGCACGCCACGATTTCTGATTAAATGGCGGATTAGCCATAATGAAGTCGGCTTTTAAATCTTTGTGCTGGTCGTTGTGGAATGTGTCGGCAGCCAACTCGCCAAGATTACTTGCAATGCCACGGATGGCAAGATTCATCTTTGCAAGTTTATATGTTGTATTTGTATATTCCTGACCATAAACCGAGATGTCGCGCTTATTACCGTTATGGGCTTCGATAAACTTCATACTTTGCACAAACATACCTCCAGAACCGCAGCAAGGATCATAGATTTTACCACGATAAGGTTCGATGATTTCGGCTATAAGATTTACGATACTCTTTGGCGTATAATACTCTCCTTTACCTTTGCCTTCAGCTATAGCGAACTTGGAAAGGAAATATTCATAAACGCGACCGATAAGGTCGTTCTCAGGATCTTTGAGAGTGTCGATTTTATTTATTTCGTCAAGCAGTGCGGCGAGTTTGGCGCGGTCAAGACCCAATCCTGAATAGTAGTTGCTTGGGAGAGCACCTTTAAGAGAAGGATTGCTTCTTTCGACTGACTCCAATGCTTTATCGATTTTTATTGCAATATCATTCTGTTTAGCGTTTTCCATGATAAAACTCCATCGACTTTGCTCTTCAAGGTAAAAAACATTTCTAGCATTATAGAAGACAGCCTGATCTACAAAGGCTTCCTTTCCATCAGCGATGAGTTCATTGCGACGCTCCTCGAAACGGTCATTGGCATATTTCAGGAATATCAGACTCAATACGACGTGCTTATATTCCGATGGCTCAACAGAACCACGTAGCTTATTTGCTGATTCCCATAATGTCTCCTCTATGCTCTTTATTTTGGGTTGTTTTTTTGCCATAAAATTACTGCTCTTTACTATCTCAAACTGGATTAGGGACTTTACTTTAGTGATTCAGATATTGAAAAATATACAATGCAGAAAATCATACCAAGTTTGTCAGTTTCCTTCGTTTAAGATTTTTTTGTATTTTGGTGTATCACTATCATCAAATCATTTGCAAAAATATAAAATATTTTAACGCAAAAACAATACTATTCCGCAAAGTGTGTAGAAATTGTTTGGGCAAAGAAATATTTTTTTAGGTAAAAAAAGGCAAAAAAAAACCG
>CALGTS010000031.1 GCA_937901925.1 uncultured Bacteroidales bacterium
ATACCGATTTTTGACTTCTCTGCAATTGTTAATCAAATACTTACACCCGACTGAAATTTTTGTCATATACTAAGAGAAAAAAGAATAAATAAGAGAAAAGAAAAAAAGAAAATGATTTCACTTTTTGTCACTCGTTTCTTTTTCGCCATTATCTGAAGGTTTAATAAATAATTTAACCGCAGTGTATATCTTTGATGCCCCTTGTGTTACTTTTTTGGATACATTGGAAACTTTAGCCGCAGCAACTGCTTTTGTTTTGGTGGCCATAGAAGTTGTTTTTTTGCAACAGCAACAAATCCTTTTTTTTGCTATGGACAAACCTCCGCCTGTAACCAGACTTGCTTTAGCGATATTAACATCTGTTTTATGGGGATATATTTTTAGTCCCATAACCTCCTGCGCCTCCATTTTACACCCAAATTATCTAAAATTTCAATTTCAAATTTCTTTTTCATTACTTTGTTTTTTTTGCGAGATATTTCCTTGTAGTAGTTAATTCTCTCCCAATGACGAAATACAGGACCTTCATTAATAGCATACAATTTTATTAAAGGATGGTTGGAAGAAGTTACTTCAGTTATACAAGAGAATGTCATGTTAACATCCCCCATATAGAAGAAAACCAAATATTGATCATTTCTATTATCTATTTTATATGAGAAGTTATGATATGTATTCCCTTGTATATCTGTATCCATTAATTTATATTGAGGATGTAAAGATTGAAAATCATATAATAAATCGATGATGTCTGCAGAATTAAGGGGTTTGTCACTCGTATTTGTATTAATATCAATCACGTATGCTTCCGATTTACCGTATGTATCTCCATGGAAAGTAGCGACAAAAAAAAATGCCCACACTACGTATAGTAATGTTCCAACAACAACAATACATAATAGAACCTTTATCGACTTATTCAAATATCCCGGTTTTTTCATACAGCATTTTAAAAAGATGGTGTCTTAAATATAAAATCTACACAGGAAAAACCAAAAGCAATTCTTCTTGCTCTTCTTCTTTCTGACGTATTCACGTTAGGGTCTTTTACAAAACGCCATTCGCCACAATCTTGAGGCTTGTCGGTAGTAACATAAACCCAACATTGAGCAAGTCGTTCATTAGTTACTTTGACTTCTAAATCTACCGGTTCTTTAGGGTCAGTTTCTACATAAACGTCTCCATAAGCATAAAAGTAGCTTGTTACGCTGGCGTAGTAACGCGTTACATGGCAACCATCAAAAACTACACTTTGAGCGAAAGCGCAAGAGACAACAAACAGAATGAACAAGGAAGAGATAAATTTTTTCATAACCAAAATTTTTGACAAAAGTATATAAAATATGAATCCGCTGAGTGACATAAGAAAAAGTATTTGCACAATGGTTAGCAAGCGCGGCGTTGTTGCGTTTACCGCACAGGTTGTAAGCGTGGATGGCGAATGCTGCACGGTTTCTACAATATTTTCATTCTTTCTTCGTTATGTTGCCGTTTAAAATTGACTTACAAAGCTATGAATAAAGGATTAACACTAATTACGGGTGCCGATGGTGGAATGGGAACTATCCTCACACAAAAGATGTTAGAAGCTGGATACGATGTAATTATGGCATGTTATAGTGCCGAAATTGCACGACCTATCTACGAAAAAATGTGTAAAAATTACACCCAAAAGGTTTATCTTATGCAGGTAGATCTTGGCGATTTAAATTCCGTAAAAAAACTTGCTGAAGAGATTTTATCTCAATTCACCTCCTTACAAATCATCTTAAACAATGCTGGCGTTTTATGCCACTCCGCACAGGTTAGTCCTAACAACATAGAATATACAGCAGCCGTGAACTACATTGGACACTACGTACTTAATCATCTACTGCTTCCAATCATGGGGAAAGGTTCACAAATTGTTAGTATGGCATCACATTCCTATCAGTGGTACAATCTGAAGGAGAACTTCTTAGCACCCAAAACACAAAGCGAATTCAATCGATTTGTGCAATACGCCAATTCTAAATTATCACTTTATTACTATACATTAGATGCCGCAAAACGATGGAAAGAGCGCGGAATTCGGATCAACATTGCCGACCCAGGCGATGTAAGCACAGGAATTATCCGCCAAGGTAATAAAATTATCGACTTTCTATGCGACATCTTCTATCGTCCCTTTATCCGTACTCCAGAGCAGGGCGCTGCAACCATGTTAGCTGTCGCTTTAAACCCTGAATATCAAAAATATACAGGGACTTTCTTCAAAAAAGAAAAACCTTGTAAACCTAACAAAAAATACACTGACAACATCAAGGAACAGAAGATGTTACAAGCAATGACTGAAAAAATTTTAGCAGAAAACAACATCATTCTACCTCAATTTTAGAAAAACTTCCATCTTATTCATTTTTTAGTTTTATTAACAGAATAAAAATTTACTTTTGCCACATAGAAAATCTCCTTCCCCAAAGAACATCTAGGAGCAGTTGTTTATGAACTAAAAAAAGAAAATATGTGTGGAATTGTAGCATACACAGGAAATAGAGAGGCTTATCCAATTCTTATTAGTGGATTAAAACGTTTAGAATACCGAGGTTACGATAGTGCTGGTGTAGCTCTTTGGCAGAATCACACCATTGCTCTACATAAATGTCGCGGAAAAGTATCTGATTTAGAAGAATTTTGTCTAAGTAAAGACCTAAATGCTACAACTGGAATTGCGCATACTCGCTGGGCAACACACGGCGAACCCAGCAACCAGAATGCGCACCCCCATCTTTCCCAAGATGGGAAAATTGCACTAATTCACAACGGAATTATTGAAAATTATGTCAGTTTAAAGAAAGAGCTAACCAATCTTGGTTACCAATTTCAAAGCAACACCGATACGGAGGTTTTAGTACACCTTATCCAAGAGATTGCTCACACAGAAAATGTGGACTTAGAAAACGCAGTTCGCATGGCACTTCCGCTCGTAGAAGGCACGTACGCTATGGTCATTCTTTCTGCCGACGACCCCAAACAACTAATTGTTGCAAAAAAAGGCAGTCCACTGTTAATTGGCTTGGGGAAAAATGAGTATTATGTCGGATCTGATGGCGCACCTATTGTAGGATATACAAAAGAGGTAATTTATCTTGAGGATGAGGAAGTTGCCGTGCTACATCCCGATAAAAGCATTAAGATTACCAATATCAAAAATGAGAAAAAACGTGCTAAAGTTGCCCAATTAGAACTTAAGTTAGAACAGATTGAGAAAGGTGGTTTTGACCATTATATGTTGAAAGAGATTTTCGAGCAACCTAAAGCGATTAAGGATAGTATGCGCGGACGTATTAACGTGCAAAAAGATGTTGTTTCACTAGGAGGCATCGTTGAATACGAAAATAAAATGCTGAATGCCAAGCGATTCATTATTGTAGCATGCGGAACCTCTTGGCACGCTGGCTTAGTCGGAGAATACCTCATCGAAAGTTTGGTACGTATTCCTGTCGAAGTTGAATATGCCTCCGAATTTCGTTACCGCAATCCTATTATCAACGATGATGATGTAGTTATCGCCATTTCCCAATCGGGAGAAACCGCCGATACCATTGCCGCCATTGAATTAGCAAAATCGCGCGGAGCTATCGTTGTCGGTATTTGCAATGTGGTAGGTTCAACTATTGCTCGTATCACCCATGCCGGCTCATACACGCACGCAGGTCCTGAAATAGGAGTCGCTTCTACTAAGGCATTTACAGCACAAGTTACGGTTCTTGCCTTAATGGCGCTCAACTTAGCTCGTAAAAAAGGAGAAATCGCACTATCACAATACCATGACCTCATCTTTGAATTAGAAAATATCCCAGAAAAAATCGAAACAATTCTCAAACAAAATGATAAAATCAAGGAGATTTCGCAATTCTTTGTTGACAAAAGAAACGCTATCTATCTAGGTCGAGGAATCAACTTTCCCGTTGCTTTGGAAGGTGCCCTCAAACTGAAAGAGATCTCCTATATTCATGCTGAAGGTTATCCAGCTGCCGAAATGAAACATGGTCCTATTGCGCTTATTGATAACGAAATGCCTGTTGTGGTAGTGGCTACCGAACAAGAAACTTACGCT
This sequence comes from uncultured Bacteroidales bacterium, assembly GCA_937901925.1. Taxonomy (GTDB): domain Bacteria; phylum Bacteroidota; class Bacteroidia; order Bacteroidales; family WCHB1-69; genus JAEZOU01. The sequence continues at coordinate 4,100 of CALGTS010000031.1, forward strand.
AAAGTTGTCAGCAATATACAAGAAGTAATTACACGCAAAGGAAAAGTAATATCTATCGTAACGGAAGGTGATGAAACCGTAAAATCGATGTCAGACCACTACATCGAAATTCCTCGAACTCACGAACTCCTTGCTCCTTTTGTCGCTTCCATTCCATTACAACTTCTCGCATACCACGTGGCCGTTCTCCGTAATTGCGATGTTGATAAACCACGCAACTTGGCCAAATCTGTATCTGTCGAATAATTAGCATATTCAGTAATTAATTTATATTTAATTTAAATTTTAAATTTTTATATACTTACTCTAAGAAAAATTATATTTTTGCAGCGTTGACTACACTAACTCTGCAGAAAATGAAATTTATACTACTAACAGTTCTAATTATCTTTATATCAAGCCGATGCTTCGGACAAGTTATTGATAGCTTTAACGATGCGATTTTACCCAAAACCCAACTTGGATAGGCGATGCTTCTGAGTACAAAGTCAACAACAATCTACAACTACAATTAGACGCTACCGAGGCAGGAATTTGCTATCTTACACTTCCATCGGAAAAACACATAGGAACGCAAGAATGGAGATTTTACATTCGGGTGGCACTCGCACCATCAGACAATAACAATGCACGAATATATCTAACATCCAATACATTAGATATACGTAGTGACACCTTAACAGGCTACTATCTACAATTTGGAGAAAATCTTTCTAATGACGCAATCGAACTTTTCTATCAAGATGTAACCGAAAGCCATTCTATCTGTCGAGGAATTGATGGCTTCATCGCAGCATCCTTCTCTCTAAACATCAAGGTCTTACTTCATGAAGACGGATTATGGGAGATTTTTATAGAAGATACAGAAACAGGAAAATACACACTTCACGCTTCAGGTAGTGATAATATACGCAATGAAAATCCTATTATCGGTTTTTATAACAAATTCACAGCAGGATCTAAAAATAAATTTTATTTAGACGACATCTATCACGGACCAGAGATTATCGATACAACTCCACCAACTCTACTCAAAATATCAGGTGACCCATCGGGACAAGCAATAACACTTCTCTTTTCTGAGAAAATTTCAACAGAAAGCGCACATATCTACGAAAATTATGTCATTAACAACATCTTATATCCTGACAGCATCAGTTTTATAGAGGAAAATTTCAACAATATCAAACTTCACTTCCATAACCCATTAGCAGACAGAACACCTCATTCAATCAAAATTCAGCACCTCGAAGACCTTAATGGGAACTGCATTGCAGACACAACAATAACTTTTCAATGTAACAAAATTCGGCGTCACGACCTTCTCATTACGGAGATTATGGCTGATCCTTCTCCACCTGTAGAACTTCCTAATTGTGAATATGTTGAGATATACAATAGAGGCATTCCAGACACTCTTACTTTAGAAGGTTGGAAACTAATGACAGGTGAAACGACCCGATATATTCCCACATGCAAAATTGCTCCCAATGGATACATAATTCTTATTCCTAATAGTGACAATCCACCCAATTTTAATGTTAGCAATACTATTAGTGTCAACTCATTGAGTATTAGTAATGATGGACAAAGACTCACACTACTCAACGCTGATGATGAGGTTATCCACTGTGTCAATTTCAGTAATGAATGGCACACACATGAACTAAAAACGGAAGGTGGATGGTCACTAGAAATGATTGATACTGAAAATCCTTGCGAAGAAGAAAACAATTGGGAGTCTTCGGAAGATGAACGCGGCGGCACTCCCGGAAGCAGAAATAGTATCCAGAGAGAAAATAGTGATTTAAACGCTCCACATCTGCTAAAAGCAACCTTTCTCGACACCCTACAATTACAAATTTTCTTCAGTGAAACAATCCTTCCCCCTCTGACTGCTAACCATTTTCACATTGATAGAAATACAATTATCGATTCTGTAGCTATCGTAGGTCCACAGAATAAGAGTGCAATAATCTATATCGGAAACAAACTTGAAAATCGAAAAATCTATACGCTCACGATACGACTACCCTTTTCAGATTGTGCTGGCAATAACATAACAACAGAACAATCTCTTTGCTTTGCAATACCCGAAACTCCAAACAAAGAGGACATTATCATTAATGAAGTGCTATTCAATAGTTTTGACGATACATCAGCGGATTACATAGAACTCTACAATCGTTCCCCAAAATGTATTGAGTTACAACAACTCTTTATTGGTTATGGCACAGAAGCAATGGCCGAACAATGGGTACAAATATCTCCCGAAGGCACACTTCTTCTTCCTCAAGAATATATTTCTATTTGCAAAAATAGCAAACTTACGGAAGAACAATATATCAATGCTATTCATGAACAATTAATTCAAAACGAAGAACTTCCATCCTTGGGAAACGAATCTGGAACTATATATCTAACTAACAATCAAGGAATTGAAATTGACAAATTCTCCTACAATGAAAACATGCACTACCCATTGCTTCGGAGTTACGATGGTGTTTCTTTAGAACGTATCCACAGCGAAGCACCCACACAGAACGTGAATAACTGGAAATCGGCAGCTGAAAGTATAGGTTTCGGCACTCCAGGTGGAAAAAATTCACAAAATGGAACTAACCTATCTACAGACAAAAACTTTGAAATTATTCCCGATATATTTTCTCCCAATAATGACGGATACGAAGATTTCTCCGAACTCATTTGTCATTTTGAACAAAGTGAATATCGAGTTACTATCAACATTTTCAATTACAACGGACAACTTGTCAAAAATTTGGCAAACAACATTATTGCACAATCTACAGAACGTTTTCTTTGGGACGGAACCGACACACAAGGTCAGCAACTACCTATGGGAATTTATATGATTGAGCTGGAATACTGGAATATTAAGGGAACAAGAGGCAAAATACGAAAAGCAATAAGTATCATATATCCTTAAAAATCAAACAATTATAAACATTTTTACAAATTTCAAAAGGAGGTTAAGATTCCGCATAACATATTAAAAAAAAGTGTACCTTTGCAGGCTTATTCTTACAAAGAAGACAATAATTAAAAATAATATGTTATGACAAAAAATTACATTTCCAAATGCCTAGCATTCTTAATCTGTCTAATCGGGTTAACCATTGGCGCCCAAGCACAAACTGACATTCTAATTGAAGATTTCAGCGCAATGACTGACTCTAACTCCACAGATATTTCTGCACAACTAGACAACTTTACCAACATCTCTGGATGGACTGGCAACAAAGTTTATTGCGCAAACGGAAAAGCCAAAGTAGGGACCTCTTCTGTACAAGGTTACCTAACCACTCCTGCGCTTGATCTTTCCGGAAATGGCGGTAATTTCGCCATCAGTTTCAGAATGAAAAAGTGGAACAACAGCGACAATTCAACACTTAGAATTTTTGTGGACGAAACTGAATATCAAGTGTCTGGCCTTACAACTACAATGACTGAATACACTTTAGCAGCAACAGGAGGAACGGCTAATTCAAAAATAAAATTCTCTGGTTTTCAATCTAATGGTTCACGTTTTTTTATTGATGACATTAGAATTTACCAATCCACAGAGCCAATGCTTATTGTAACTCCATCAGCATTAACATTTAGCAACGTTGAGATTAACTCTACTGTTACGCAATCCATTACGATACATGGACAGAACCTAACTGCTGGCAGCACACTCAACGTTACAATTGCAGGAGAAGGCTTTAGTACAACCACTACAACTCTTAATAGCAATGATATTCTTTCCGCCGACGGTGCTACCATCAACGTAAACTTCGCTCCAACTGCCGTAAACGACTACTCTGGCACTTTAACAATCTCTGGAGGCGGTCTTGCTGATGAAACTATAATCAATCTTAGTGGTAATGGAATCAACGTAGCTTCTGTAAGTACTTTAGCAGAACTTCGCGACTTAGCACCAGCATTCACTGGCAGCAGCAACGCTGGAACAACTATCTACAAATACAATGGCGAAGCTATCGTTACGCATAAGCAATCTTACAACAACGTAAAATACATCCAAGACGAAACTGCAGCTATTATGATTTATGACCCAAGTGGCAAACTTAGCAGTGGCGTAAACATCGGAACAAAAATCACTAACATTATGGGAACTCTATCTAACTACTTCGGTATGATTGAGCTTGTTCCTACCGCTGACGTTACCCAAATTTCTCCTTTTAATTCATACGATTATACCATAGCAACTTTAGACCAATTCGATGCAGATCATGCTAATGAACTACAAGCCAAAGTTGTAAAAGTAGAAGGCGTACAATTTGCAACACCAGGAACTTTCGCAACCGGTTCATATTACGGACTTATCCAAAATGGTGTTACTTACGACTCTATCGTTTATACCGACAACTACTCAGCAGATTATATCAGCACTGCAATGCCAACCTATAATGTTGACATCTTAGGTATCTGCTTATACAAAGGCAGCAACACTATTCCTAACAAAAACCGCATCGTAATTTTAAATAATGAAAACAATGGTATGGTTTCTATCGACGATTACAATACATCTTTAGTTTCATTATCACCAAATCCCGCAGACAACTATGTTAACATCGTTATGTTATCTGCAATGGATTTAAACATCTACAGCATTACAGGAGCTCTAGTTGCACAAGAGAAACTTCACGAAGGAAACAATACTATCTCTATATCAGATTTAAAATCAGGAATTTATATTTTAAAATTCTCTGACAAATCTGGAAACACAAGAAATGCAAAATTAATCGTTAAATAACAAAATCATTTACAATTATGAAAGAAACAATTTTTAGATCAACTCATGAAAAGTTAGGTGCAAAAATGGTAGATTTTGCCGGTTTTTATATGCCTATTCAATATGAAGGACAATCTATCGAGCACTTGCATGTTCGTAGCAAAGTGGGCGTTTTCGACGTTTCTCACATGGGAGAATTTACCGTTAAAGGTCCTAAAGCGTTAGAACTATTGCAATACATCACTAGCAACGATGTATCAGCACTTTTCCCAGGAAAAGTTCAATACTCTTGCTTCCCTAATGGAAACGGCGGTATTGTTGACGACCTTTTGGTTTACAATATTGCTGAGAACGACTATCTTTTGGTTGTGAATGCTGCTAATATTGATAAAGATTGGGCATGGGTAAGCAAACAAAACGAAAAATTTGGTGCTAAAATCGCCAATATCTCCAACGAAATCTCACAATTGGCAATCCAAGGACCTTTGGCACTTAAAGCAATGCAAAAATTGACTGCTGAAAGTGTTGAAGATATGGAATATTACACCACAAAAACGTTAACCTTTGCTGGAATTGAAAATGTAATCTTCTCTACTACAGGTTATACTGGAGCTGGTGGTTGCGAAATCTATTTCAGAAATGAAGATGCAGAAAAAATTTGGAACGCAGTTTTCGAAGCAGGTGCTGAATTCGACATCAAACCTATCGGTTTAGCCGCTCGTGACACTCTCCGTTTGGAAATGGGTTTCTGTCTCTACGGACATGAAATCGATGACACTATCACTCCTATCGAAGCTGGTTTAGGTTGGATTACAAAATTTGTTGACCATAAAGACTTTATCGACAAAGAACGTATGCTTAATATGAAAGCAGAAGGCTTAAAACGTAAACTCGTTGGTTTTGAAATGATTGACAGAGGTATCCCTCGCTTAGAATATGAAGTATGCGATGCAGAGGGCAACAACATAGGTATTGTTCGTTCAGGAACAATTGGACCATCTGTAGAAAAGTCTATTGGTACTGCTTGGATTAAAACCGAATATGCTAAAGTGGGTACAGAAATCTATATCAAAATTCGAAACAAACTCACTAAAGCAATCACTGTTAAAATGCCTTTCTACAAAGGTTAATCTCCAATCTACATCTTGCCCTTCACAAGGGCAAGATGTTTTTTTCAAAAGCCACAAATCAGTATATTTCAACTCGCTGTTTGTGGTTTATTTCATAATAAGGAATTGATTATAAGATGAGTAACCCATTCAAAAAGTTATTAGGACAAACGGCAATTTATGGCCTTAGTAGTATAGTTGGTCGATTTCTCAACTATCTTTTGGTCCCTTTATACACGTACAAAATTGCTGCAGAATCAGGAGGATATGGTATTGTTACCAACATTTACGCATATACTGCACTTTTACTCGTAATTCTTACTTTTGGAATGGAAACCACTTTTTTCCGATTTGCAAACAAGAAAAATGCCAATCCACAACGAGTTTTCTCGACAAGTTTATATGCCGTAGGTGGCGTTTCCTTAATATTCGTATTACTCTGCAATATCTTTATACACCCCATTTCCAATCTTTTAGGATATAACAATCACCCAGAATTTATTACAATGATGGCAATGGTTGTTGCTTTAGATGCTTTCCAAGCAATTCTCTTTGCCTATTTGAGATTTGCCAACCGTCCCATCAAATTTGCAACACTCAAGTTAGCCTTTATCTGCGCTAACATTGCAATGAATCTCTTCATTTTCCTCGCTGCCCCACAATTATCCACCCTATATCCTGACTTAATGAGTTGGTACGACCCTACCTATCAAGTGGGTTATATCTTCGCTATTAATCTGATTAGCACTTCTGTAATTACATTAGGATTTATTCCTGAACTAAAAATGCTCCGTTTCGGCTTCGACAGAACCCTCATTAAGGAGATGCTAAAATATAGTTGGCCACTTCTGCTTTTAGGAATTGCAGGAGTCCTTAATCAAGTTGCAGATAAGATCTGCTTCCGCTACCTCGTACCTGGATTAGAAGGCGAAGTACAACTCGGCATTTATGGAGCTTGCGTAAAAATAGCAATGCTCTTGGCAATGCTCACCCAAGCATTCCGATACGCATACGAACCTTTAATTTTTGGCATTCGCAAAAAAGAACAAAACCATGAAATGCAAGCCAAAACCATGAAATATTTTGTTTACTTCTCAATGTTTGCCTTCCTATGTGTTGCACTCTACTTGGATATTTTCAAATATATTATCAACCGCAAATACTGGGAAGGCTTAGTTACCGTTCCCATCGTCATGATGGCTGAAATCTTTATGGGAATCTATTTCAACCTTTCATTTTGGTACAAACAAAGTGACAAAACTTGGTGGGGAGCCATATTCTCTGCTATTGGCTGTATTGTCGTAATCACTATCAATATACTCTTCGTACCCAAATTTGGCTATATGGCCTGCGCATGGGGAGGATTTGCTGGCTATGGAACTTGTATGCTTTTATCTTACTTCATCGGACAAAAACATGAACACATTCCCTACCCTCTAAAACCTATTTTAGGTTATAGCGCTCTGGCTATCAGTATTTTCTTCATAAGCAAACTATTACACAATTCAAATCTGATAATTACGTTATCTCTTAATACCATATTAATTGCCATTTATATTACCATTTTTGTTATTAAGGAGCAAGCTTGGCGCTGGTTCTCACGAAAAAATGCTTAAAAATAAAAGTTATGAAAGTAAAAATCGTCAACAAATCAAACAATCCACTACCACAATATAGTACTCCACAATCTGCAGGCATAGACCTACGCGCCTTTACAGAACAACCTATCACTTTAAAACCTCTTGATCGTGCACTTATTCCAACAGGACTCTTTATGGAACTTCCTGCTGGCTTTGAAGCACAAGTACGCCCCAGAAGCGGACTCGCCATCAAAAACGGAATTACTGTACTCAATACGCCTGGCACAATCGATGCTGACTATAGAGGCGAAATCAAAGTAATTCTTATAAACTTATCTCAAGAATCTTTCACAATCAATTCTGGAGATAGAATTGCCCAAATGGTAATTGCACGACATGAAACCGCAGAATGGATTGAAGTTGAAGAACTTAGTAATACTGAACGCGGAAGCGGGGGCTTCGGAAGTAGCGGTACAAAATAATCTTTTATCCTACTATAATCTACTTAATATGAAGATATTATCATCAATCCTGATAGCAATAATATTGTTCTCTTCAACAACAGTATTTGCACAAAAAAAGGATTCTAATAAAAACAAAAAGAAAAAAACTGAAATCTCCATCGAAGAACGCAATCAATCAGCAACTTTTGCAGATGGCTTGCGAGAATATTACGCTAACGATTACACAAACGCAGAAAAAACATTGCGCAACGTAATTAATGCAAACTCCAAAAACGATGCAGCCTACTATATGCTTGGTAAAGTATGCTATGACGCACAAAAGTATAATGAAGCATTAGATTACTTCCTCCAAGCATCTAAAATTAATAAAGAAAATATTTGGTACATTGTAGAATTAGCAAAAACCTACAAACAAGTGGGTGACCTTGAACAAGCTGCTAAAAATTGGGAAATCGTTTGTAAAGACAAAAACAATAACGAATACTATTTATATGAATTAGCAGAATGTTATCTACTTTTGAATCAATATACTAAAGTAATTGATGTTTATAACAGAATGGAGAATATAATGGGCACTAATGATATGTTAACACAAGTTAAAGTGAACATCTGGCTCCATATTAACGATGTTAAAAATGCTGCAGGTGAATATGATAAATTGATTGCACTATATCCACATGAAATAAGTAACTATATCCTTGCTGGCAATATATACCGCTCCAATAATATGCCTGAAAAAGCATTAGAATATTACAAACGCGCAGAACAGAACAATGCAAACCATCCCATGCTGTGTATTGCCCTCTATGAACTTTACTCACTCTACAAAAACCATGCATCCATAAAAACGGAAAATCCTGATGAATACATACATAAGGTTATTGATAATCAAGAAATCCAATTTGAAGACAAGTACAAATTAGTTAGAAAATATGTTGACCGAGCATTTAAATCGGCAGGAGAGAACGATATTAGCTTAGCAGAAAACTTAACTCAAAAACTAAAAAAATCCTATCCCAACGAATTGGAACTATACAATGAGATTTCTATCTTACAAATATTAAAACACAATCTTCCAGAAGCAAAAAAATCATTAGATATTCTCATTGAGAACGGAAATATTTCACTTACCACTTGGACCAACTACGTAAAGGTACTGAATGAGTTAAATGATTATTCAACATTATATAAGAGAAGAGAAACTATAGCTGAACTCTTTCCAACAAATGCAATTCTACTTTTTGAAATCGGAAGAGCCTGTAATTTTGCTAAAGATTATAAGAAATCTATCGAATATTTAGAACAAGCATCAACATACGCTTACGAAAATAATCTGGTTGGACATATTCAATTGGAATTAGGTAATGCTTACTTCGGATTAGGAGATAAGGAAAAAGCTGAAAAATATTGGAAAAATGCTGAGAAAAAAGGGGTTAAAAGAAAATAATATTCCAAATCAGAAATAAATTAAGATATTGAACTTCAAAATCTAAATAATGGAAAAACGCAATCAAAAGAAATTTAATGAGTTAAGAAAAGAATTTCCTGTTTTTTATTTTGATGATTTTAAATATGAAGTCACTTCCAAAGAGTGCACTGTTCAATATTTTTTCAGAGTTGGAGAGTACAATTTTCAACCGAAGATGCGTTTGGCATGTGGAAAATATAGACGTTCAGAAACCAATTCCGAAAAGATGAAAGGATTGTTGTTTCATATCGGAATGGTGGAAATGGTAAGTTATTGGAAAGCCACCTGCTCCCCAGAAATTGTAATTAAACCATATCTTTTGAATGAGATACAACAAGAATGGTGGAAAAAATTATATTGGAAAGGACTTGGTGAATTTCTCTATCGCAACGGAATTACTACTGAATACGATACATTTTGTCAATTTACATTTGATAAAAATGCTCAAGAGTTAACCTCTAACGATTATGAATACATTCCCGATAACCAAAATATTATTGTACCCATTGGTGGGGGAAAAGATTCTGTTGTAACTTTGGAGCATCTGCCGCGCGAAGAGAAACGTATTCCTTTCATTATCAACCCGCGCGGAGCCACACTCAACTGCGCTAGCCGAGCCGGTTTCTCCCACAATGATGAAATCGTTATCCTACATCGTCCCATTGACAAGCAATTACTTGAACTGAATGCGCAAGGATTTCTCAACGGACACACCCCATTCTCCGCAATGCTTGCATTCTACACTCTATGGGTTAGCTACTGTACAAATACTCGAAAAATAGCACTCTCCAACGAGTCCAGTGCTTCGGAACCAACAATTCCAGGAACAGAAATCAATCACCAATATTCCAAATCATTAGAGTTCGAAGTGGATTTCCGCACATATACTCAAAAATTTATGGGCGATTGCGCTCACTACTTCAGTTTTCTTCGCCCATACACAGAACTTCAAATCGCAGAGATGTTCGCACAACACTCTCAGTATCACGACATTTTTAGAAGTTGTAACGTAGGAAGCAAAGAGGATAAATGGTGCTGCAATTGTTCAAAATGCCTATTCGCTTACATCATCTTAGCACCATATCTCAGTGAAGAAAAGATGGTGGCAATTTTCGGAGAAAATCTATTAGACAAACCTACTCTACAAACCTATTTCGATGAATTAACTGGAATTGCTGCGGTAAAACCTTTCGAATGCGTCGGTACTTTGGAAGAGGTTAACCTCGCACTCCAAGCAATAATTCCAAATCAAAAAGATAAATTTCTTATTCAACATTATATAAAAGCAAAAAAATTATGATACAACCTACATTACTTATATTAGCCGCCGGCATGGGCAGTCGCTACGGCGGAATGAAACAATTAGACCCATTAGGACCTAACGGAGAAACCATTATGGATTACTCCGTCAACGATGCGATTGCAGCAGGATTCGGAAAGGTAGTTTTCGTAATCCGCCGCTCAATGAAAGAGGATTTCGACAAACAAATTCTTGTCAAGTACCAAGATAAAATTAAGGTTGAAACTGTATTCCAAGAATTAGATGTCCTACCAGCAGGATTTACCCAAAACCCTGAACGTCAGAAGCCTTACGGAACTGCACACGCCATTCTTTCTGCAAAAGACGCTATCCACGAACCTTTTGCTGTTATCAATGCCGATGATTTTTATGGACACGAAGCGTTCCAAGCCATGGCAAACTTCCTCCGTACTCCTCAAACCGACCCCACGCCAACCTTTTCAATGATTGGCTATCGTTTGGACAACACACTCTCTGAAAATGGAACCGTTTCTCGCGGTGTGAGTGTAGCTAATGACGACAACGAACTTCTCAGAATTACTGAAATGACTAAAATCGAGAGAGTTAACGGACAAATACAAAATAGTGCTGACAATCCTCCTACCCTACTTCGTGGCGATGAACCTGTTTCTATGAACTTCTGGGGCTTCACTCCATACTTCTTTGAATCACTCAACGACCTCTTTATCGAATTTCTAACTCAAAATAACGATAATCCAAAATCAGAATTTCCAATTCCCAATGTAATTTCACGTTTTATCAATGATAAAAGCGCTAAGATAAAAATCATTGAGTGTAATGCAGTATGGTTTGGCGTTACCTACCAAGAAGATAAACCTTTTGTAATGAAGAAATTAGCAGAATTAAGAGGATAATCATGCGATATTTTATACGGTTGGCATATAATGGCGCTCCCTTCTGCGGTTGGCAAATTCAACCCAACGGCACCTCCGTGCAAGGGGAACTGGAACGCGCATTCTCGCTGATTCTGAACGAGGAGATCGGCATTACCGGCTGCGGACGTACCGATGCCGGCGTGAACGCTCGTAACTTCTACGCCCACTTCGATAGCTTACAATTCTTCTCTCACGAGGAACTTATTCATCTTGTCCACCGTATCAATAGATTTCTTCCCAAAGAGATTGTCATTTTCGAAATTTTTCCTGTCCACAACGAGCTACACGCTCGCTTTAGTGCAACCGAACGCACCTATAAATATTATATCTCTCGACAAAAAAATCCTTTCGACACCCAATTTGCATATCCGCTTCACATTCCTTTAGATATTTCTCTAATGAATGAAGCAGCAAACTATCTGCTTACTGTTGAAGACTTTACAAGTTTTTCAAAACTTCATACCCAAACCCATACCAACATTTGCAATGTAACCAAAGCCTTCTGGCATGCAACAGATGACCAGTTAATTTTCGAAATTAGCGCCAACCGATTCCTCAGAAATATGGTCCGCGCTGTTGTCGGAACTCTCCTTTGGGTAGGAAATGGAAAGATTACCTTAAAGCAGTTCAAAGAGATTATTGCTGCAAAGAATCGCTGCAAAGCTGGGTTCTCTGTCCCTGCCAATGCTCTTTTTCTTGAAGATATCCGTTATAATTTCGAATCAACAAAAGAAAATAGTAAATAATCAGATATTCTTAATATGATGACGTACATATACAAATACATTCTCCCCGTTTTTATTGCTTGCATTCTCCTTTGCTCATCTTGCAATAAGATTGAAAATAGAGAAGTTACATTAGAATTTTCTGTAGAAGAACTAACCTTCGACACAGTATTCACTACGGTCGGAACAATTACACGTAACTTCACAGTTTACAACCCTTCTAAAGAGGATGTTTTGGCTGATATTTATTTGGCAGGTGCACCACACTCCTACTTTAGCATTAATGTAGATGGACTTGCGGGAACCGATTTTAAAGATGTACTTATTCCTGCTCGCGATAGCATTTTCATTCATGTAAAAGCGAATCTACACCCTGGAAATCAAAATACACCCTTCCTAATTACTGATTCTATCGTTTTCAGAAACAAAGGAAAAACCCAAGACATCAACCTATTAGCATACGGACAAGATGCAAATTTTATTGTAGCCGATGCTGGAAGTGGAAATCTGCGCTACAAGATTATCGCTGGCGCACACGAAACTATTCATTGGACCAATGAGAAGCCCTATGTAGTTTATGGTTGGGCAGCTGTCGATTCCTTAGGCACGTTAATTATAGAACCAGGAACACAAGTATATTTTCATAATAACTCTGGAATCTGGGTTTACAGCTACGGTAATATTCAAGCAAATGGAACTCCAGAGGAACCGATAACTTTCAGAGGAGATCGACTAGAACCTTGGTACGATAGCGATTTTGCACAATGGAGTCGCATTTGGATTAACGAAGGATATGGAGAAAATAGAATCAGTAATGTACAAATCAGCAATGCACAAGTTGGAATTCAGATTGAGCCACTTACCACATACACGCGCAATAAAACCACCATTGAGAACTCTATCATCAAAAACTGCCGATTTTCAGGGGTGATTGCTAGATACGCAAACCTTGAAATGAGCAACTGCTTGATTACCAACTGTGGCGATTACTGTTTGGATCTGGAAGTCGGAACCTTCGACATGAAACACCTCACTATTGCAAACTACTTCTCACAAGATCAACGGGAGACCCCTGCTTTGTTTGTCAGCGACTCCTGTTACGCACTTTATGGAGGAGGCGAAACAAAAGCCAATTTTTACAATACCATTATTTACGGAGATAATTCTAATGAACTAGTTGAAAGGAAACACGATTACTACGGCAGTAATTACAACTTCTATAACTGCTTGATTCGCACAACAGAAAACTCTACTAATTTCCACGACTGCCTTCTAAATCAAAATCCGAACTTTGTAAATCATCGCGAATATGATTTCCAATTGGAGACAAATTCTCCAGCAATCAACGCTGGACTTAGCGGAATTGGCATCACCACTGATCTTCTTAACAATCCAAGAGATGGACAACCCGACATCGGTGCTTACGAAAAATAGTACAATCTGCTAACTTTCTATTGTCCAACGAAATCCAAAACAAAATTATATTCACAAGGTGTATCGCTATTAGAATAAACAGCTCTTCAATAAGTAATATACAATAAAAAAAACGAGATGTTCTTTTAAAACATCTCGTAAAACTTTAGTTGTTAATAAATACGATTTTTCCCAATTTTGATTCGCAAACTGCCAATGTCTTAGAATAATCAAGGATATTTTGAATAACAGATTTGCGAGGTAAATAACCAGACAGGGATTTTTTGGATTTTAAAAGAGTAGAAGGTTTTTCCATAGGCAAATAATTTATACACTTTAGAAAAACGTTACTACTAGTAAAATATTGTATAGTAGAGATTTTTTTAGCAGACAATTACATTTTTTTCCTTGATCATCTTTCTAAGATTAATCAAGGCATAACGCATACGCCCCAATGCTGTATTAATGCTTACGTTCGTAAGTTCAGCAATATCCTTAAACGAAACATCATCATAAATTCTCATTTCCAACACTTTACGTTGTTCTTGAGGAAGATAAGTAACCAATTCCTTAATTTCATTATTAATCTGTTCGGCAATCATTTTCTGCTCAATAGAAGGTTCTGTAGCGTTCAATACATCAAAAATATCGAACTCTGTAGCTGTTTCAAACGAGGGCATACGTTGTTGTTTTCTAAAATAGTCGATTTTAAGATTATTAGCAATTCGCATTACCCATTGCACAAATTTACCCTCTTCTTTATAATTACCACTTTTCAATGTATTAATTACCTTGATGAAGGTATCTTGGAAAATATCTTCTGCTAACTCTCTATTTTTAACAGAAAGATAGATGTAGGAAAAAACTTTCTTTTGGTGACGATTAATAAGGACTTTAAGAGCTGCCTCGTTACCATTAACATAATTTGTGATAAGCTCATTATCACTGAGAGTCATCAATTTCATAGTTTCACCCTTTCTTTTAATGTGTAAAGCGTAGAAATTTTATCGATAGAACTCCTCCTATAACTTTAATGTTAATGATTAAAATAATGTGCAAAAATACAACAAATTTTCTTACATCACTCTAAAAAAAACAAAAAAAAATCAGCAAATTATACAACTTGCTGATTTTCAATAAAATATTTTAAAAAATATTAGAATCTCATATAAGGAAAGTTTCTTCCTGGGAAGATTGCAGAAGCACCTAACATCTCTTCGATACGAAGTAATTGGTTATATTTTGCAATGCGGTCAGTTCTACTTGCAGAACCTGTTTTAATTTGACCTGTACCCAAAGCAACTGCCAAGTCTGCGATTGTAGTATCTTCAGTTTCACCAGAGCGGTGAGACATTACAGCTGTATAACGATTTCTTTGTGCCAAATTAACAGCATTGATAGTTTCTGTCAATGAGCCAATTTGATTGAATTTCACCAAGATAGAGTTAGCAACACTCTTGCTAATACCTTCGGTTAAACGTTTTACGTTAGTTACGAACAAATCGTCACCTACCAATTGAATCTCTTTTCCCATAGTATCAGTCATCAATTTCCAACCAGCCCAATCATCTTCAGCCATACCATCTTCGATGGAAACGATAGGATATTTACGAGTCCACTCAGCCCAATAATCAACCATTTGAGAAGGGGTTAATTTATCACCAGTAGATTTGAAAAGGTGATATACATTTTCTTCTGGAAGATAATATTCAGAAGATGCTGGATCTAATGCTATACAGATATCTTGACCAGGTTTGTAACCCGCTTTTTCAATAGCTTGAAGAATAACTTCAATAGCTTCTTCATTAGATTTAAGGTTTGGAGCAAAACCACCTTCATCACCTACGTTAGTAGAGTAACCTTTGTCTTTCAACACTTTTTTCAAGGAGTGGAAAGTTTCAACACCCATTTTAAGAGCTTGAGAGAAAGTTTCTCCGCCCACAGGCATAATCATAAATTCTTGGAAATCAATACAGTTATCGGCATGAGATCCACCATTAAGAATATTCATCATAGGTACAGGAAGAGTACAAGCATTTACGCCTCCTACATAGCGGAACAACTCTTGACCTGTTTCCATAGCAGCAGCTTTAGCCGCAGCAAGAGAAACACCCAAAATCGCATTTGCGCCTAATTTACCTTTATTTTCAGTACCATCTAAATCGATCATAATAGAATCCAATTCAGCTTGGTCTTGAACACTTTTACCTTTAAGTTCTTCAGCAATAATGGTATTAACATTATTTACAGCTTTATAAACGCTCTTTCCATTAAACAAAGATTTATCTTCATCTCTAAGTTCAACAGCTTCATGAACGCCAGTAGAAGCACCAGAAGGAACAGCAGCGCGTCCTATTGCACCAGCAGCGGTATAAACATCAACTTCAACGGTAGGATTTCCTCTTGAATCCAAAATTTGACGGCCAAATACGCCAATTATTTCACTCATAATAAACGGTTTTAAAATTAAATCTCAATTATTTTTGCGGTTGCGAAAGTACAACTTTTTTTTCATTTTAGCAACATAAATTTGCGAAATAGAAAATCGCGTTAGAGATTGCAGCGGTTATGAGCGGCGAGTTAGAGGTTAGAGATTAGAAATGGGTACTTTGCATTAGGAATTCGTTTTAGTAATAACTTGCAGCAGAAGAGTGAGCCGCGAAATTTGAGCGGAAAGCTCGACGGCAGCAGAGGCTTGTGCGGGGCGCCGGAACGCCCAAATCTAAATCATTCCGACATAGAAGCTTCAACAAACCTCGACTTACCTTGCAAATCCTTAGTAATTACAACCTGTTTATATCCCAACGACTGCAACATTTCGACCATCTGACTTTGGAATAGATGATAAGTTTCGAAAAAGAGAATACCTGTAGGTTTGAGCAGTTCAATTCCAACTTGCGCTATCTTTTTATAAAAAATCAAGGGCGTGGAATCGGGAACAAAAAGTGCGGAATCGGGTTCATAATCTTTCACATTTCTATGCAGATTTTCTTTCTCAGAAATAGGAATATAGGGGGGATTACTAATCAGAATATCTAAATCTTGAGGTAAAGAATCTATCGTATCATTCAGAATATCGTGATGCAAAAAGTTGACATCAAGTTTCAGATTTTCAGCATTTTCACGAGCACATTCAAGAGCATTTTCAGAGAAATCTGTTGCCCACACCTCCGCTTGGGGAAGATATCGTTTAAGAGCAAGAGCAATTGCTCCACTACCAGTTCCCACATCTAAAACACGCTGTGCAGACCTATTTTGAAAGCGGTTGACCACTTCTACCACCAACTCTTCAGTCTCCGGACGCGGAATTAGCACTTTACCATTTAGTGAAAGTTCACAATTAAAAAACTCGCACTTCCCAACAAGATATTGCACAGGAAAGCCAGACGCCAACCTATCTAAATCCGCAGTAATGGTCTGCATACATACTTCGGAAAGTTGTTCCTCTCGCCGTAATGTCCACTGATATTTCTCCATTTCCAACCTATAATATAAGTAGAAAAACAGAATGGATTCCGCCTCATTAGGCGAATATAGGGCTGAAAGTCGATTCAGAAACAGCTGTTTTAGATCGGAGTATGTCATAAAATAGATAAAAATTAATAGAACTGCAAAAATAGATTTTTTTTATTTCACGCAAAGCAACATAAAGAAGATTTATGTAATTTTGTAGGCTTAAAATATGTGCGGACTACACATAGGATAAACAACAAAAAAAACATATCATAATAATTATAAACTTAATACAACCTACTATGTATCAAAAATTTCAAGATTTCTTAAAACAAGAATTGACAGAGATTCAAAATGCAGGTTTATACAAGAATGAACGCATTATTGTATCTCCACAAAGTGGTGAAATCACCTTACAAAACGGCAAAAAAGTTCTCAACTTCTGTGCTAACAACTACTTAGGGTTGGCGAACAATCCTAAATTGATTGCTGCAGCGAAAGAAGCGTTAGACACCCACGGATATGGAATGGCCTCAGTACGTTTTATTTGCGGATGTTCAGATCTTCACAAACAATTGGAGGCAAAGATTGCTGAATTTTTCGGCACCGAAGATACCATTTTGTATGCTGCTTGTTTTGACGCTAATGGTGGAGTTTTTGAACCACTTTTAGGTGCTGAAGATGCAATTATCTCTGATGCTTTGAACCATGCTTCAATCATTGATGGAGTACGCCTTTGTAAAGCAGTTCGTTACAGATATGCAAATGCGGATATGGAGGATTTGGAAAAGCAGTTACAAGCAGCACAAGCTCAACGCTTCCGTTTGATCGTAACTGATGGAGTATTCTCAATGGACGGCAACGTGGCACCCCTTGACAAAATTATGGCATTAGCTGAAAAATATGATGCAATGGTAATGGTTGACGAATCCCACTCTGCTGGCGTTGTTGGAGAAACAGGACGTGGTGTTACTGAACTATACAACAAAAGAGGTCAAGTTGAAATTTTAACAGGAACCTTAGGTAAAGCTTTTGGTGGTGCAATTGGTGGATTTACAACTGGAAAGAAGGAGATTATTGATATGCTTCGTCAACGCTCGCGTCCATATTTGTTCTCTAACTCTATTCCTCCAATGGTAGCGGCTGCTGGCGTTAAAATGGTAGAATTGATGTCAGAAACTAACGAATTGCAAGATAAACTTCATGCAAACACTCGTTACTTTATCGAAAAGATGCAAGCTATTGGCTTCGATATTAAGCCTACCCAATCTGCAATCTGTGCAGTTATGCTTTACGATGCAAAATTATCACAAGTGATGGCTGCAAAATTGCAAGAAGAAGGTATTTATGTAACTGGATTCTACTATCCTGTAGTTCCGAAAGATCAAGCAAGAATCCGTGTACAAATCTCAGCTGCACACGAAACTGAACACCTTGACAAATGTATTGCTGCATTCACCAAAGTTGGCAAAGAGTTAGGGGTAATTAAAGGATAATTTTATTATTATTCGCAGTTTCCTGATATAAGGAATCTATAACGCTATTGATGTATTCCAATTTTTTCTGTTGCATCAATAGCGTTTTTGCTATCTGCAACTCCTCTTCCCGCTCTGCTGCTGGACGATGTTTGCGATAATCTAAAAAGACTACCAAATAGTTATAATCATCATCATAAACATCAATATTTCTATATTTTTGCATTATATCGTCTTCATTTTCAACTTCAAATGGAAATTCAGACACGATATAATCTAAATACAGCCAAGCATCATCATCTAAAAAATATTCAACTGAATCGGCACACAACTCTTCAATAGTGGCTTTTTCTAAAACTCGTTGATCGTTATCAAAAAAAATTGACTTCACCTTTTTATTGATAGTTCCATTTTTGGGCAATTTCACATAATTAACACGCACAACACCACGTTGTTCTGCATTTCCGTGACCATATTGAGAGAGAAAACTTCTAAGTTCAGCATCTGAAATTTTAGGATTGTAGTTATTGGATAATTTCTCAAAATAAGTTTCCAACATCAACTTTTCGCGATATTCTTCTAGCTCTCTATCAAAATTTTTCTCATTAAGAGACAAGGATTTATCTGCATAGTGCAACATTATCTGTTTTTTTGCCCAATCTTCTACATATTTATTCAACCAAGCCACACTATCCTCAGGAGTAACTCCATCAGGGAAATTCACTTCTGAAAGATAAAGTCTTACATTATATACCTCAGCAATACATAAATCCTCCTTTTGTTGACAAGAGGTCGCCAAAAGGAGGATAGAAACAAGAAGTAATAAGATATTTTTCACTTACTTTTTCAATATAGATTCAAAAACTTTCTCATCCACTACAACAGGATATTTCTTTTTTAATTCCATTATCCACTCTTTTTCAAGTTTTTCTTGATATTGAGTAACTACTGAAGCACGTACAGCGCTAAAAGGTTTGTAGGCACCTGGATTTTCAGGATCTGGGAATTGTGTTTTAATTTCTTCATAGAATTTTTCCAACCCAACAGAATCTTGTAATGATTTATTCCAAATATTTTGAGAATTAATTTCATACAACAACATTCCATTGAAATATTCTTCTACTAGATTTTTAAACTCTGGATATTTTTCCTCGAGAATCGAGTTTTCGTAAGTTAAAACCTTATCGTAAATATAATATTGGAAACGTTCTTCGATAAACTCTTCGAGAGATCCTTTCATTTCAACACCTTGAAAACGTCCCAAATAGCCAGCAAAACCAGCAGCATCCACTTTTTGGTCAGCAAAAGTAGCAATAGGAGCCAATTTTTCGATACCTGGAAGTTTATTCAGTTTGGTTGTATCAGGGTTTTTGAAATAGTTTTCTGGAATATTCTTCAACAAAAACTTAACAGCAGCTTTTTTACCTTTAGTTTTCAAGCCATATTCCACCAACAATTTATCAGCTAACGACTCTTTACTTTTGAAAGAGCGGGAATCGCGAGCAATTCTATTTTTTACCATACCTCTCAAAACCTCATCGGTTGTATCAGTATATGTGAATTCGATTAATTTCACAAAGTGCCAACCAATATTAGAGGAAACGGGAGCTGAATATTCACCAGGTTTCAATGCAAGAAGAGCTTGAACAAAATCGCCTGGTCGTTGCATAGGACGGAAAGGTTCCAATGCGCCCCCTCTTTGAGCGGTTGCCTTATCTTCAGAAAGTGCATTTGCGACATCTTCAAAACGTTCTCCTTTAGCGAGGCGCATTGTTACATCATTAATTTTTGCTTGAATTTCTGGGGAAGCCTTACCCGTAAACGCCATAGAATCCTCAATAAAGATTTGTGCTGCATTGATTTTTGCGATAGAGGGTTGAATATCTTTCAAATAGATAAGATGATATCCGAAAGTAGTTCTGATTGGCATTGAAATCTCGCCTTCTTTCATGTTGTAAGCACCTGTTTCAAAGGGATAAATAAGGTTAAAAGTTGTAAAATAGCCTAAATCACCTCGATTACCACGAGTTGTACGGCCACTTTGTGGGTTCACGCGGTCGCGAGCGGAAGGATCTTGGGAATATTTCACTGCCGCGTCAGCGAATGACATTCCATTTAAAATCTCTTCACGAATTTTCATTGCACGATTGTATGCAACCAATGTATCCTTGCCCGTAACAGAAGATGGACACTCAATCAAGATATGAGCAGCACGGAGCATCAGCTTTGAGCGATCAACCGCTTCTTGAATCAAATGATCTGTAACCTCTTTATCGATAAGATATTGCTGTGCAGACTGATTTCGATAACCTTTCCATTCACTTTGAAAAGCCTTAGCTGTATCTATTTGCTGTGCTTTTCCCTCTTTTACTTTCAATTTAAAACTAATATACAAGTCCAAATATTCGCGTAATTCTTCGGAAGTTGCTTTGGATATATCACCATTCTTATTAAAAGTTTGTGTGAATTCACCAACTGTCACATTATCACCTCCAACAGTAAAGAGGACAGACGCTTCATTTTGAGAAAAACCAACTAAGAATAACGTAATTGCAAAAATCGATAGAATTATCTTCTTCATATACTACATTTAATTTTTAATATTATCAATAAAAGGGTGCAAAATTACAGCAAAAATTAATACAAATTGTTTCTGGATAAGTTTTTACTGAAAAATATTTTTCGAAATGGTAAATCTGCAATATAAATGCCATAAAATCGAATAATAGTTGTATCTTTGTCAAAATATTTTTTGGGTATTAATCCGCAGAAATCATGAAAAGAATTTTTATTTATGGAGTTATAATAGTAGTAATTCTGACGATAATAGTTGATACAAAAGCCACGAATCCTCCTGGAACAAAGCGAGTAAAGATTAAAAACAAACCTGCATTATATGTTGATCAACATACGATTAGCAATATTGATTGGAAGGAAGCATTGTGTTGGCTAAGATCATGTTCTGAAGAGAAAATTGGAACCACAGAATGTGTATGTATTTGTCAGCACAAGGAAAAGAACAGTGCATTAGAGATAGATTCTATCGTATGGAAACAGAGATATGGAGCAATAGAAAAAACAAAGGAGATTAAAAGTTTACCAATTATTGGAATCAGCAGCGCACAAATGGCTACTTATTGCCGAATCCGCAGCAAACTTGTAAACTTCAAATTTCCCAAACAGAAAGTCAACTACGAACTACTCACTGAGGAGGATTATCAAGAACTTCTTGCTGCACGATGGAAATATCTGGATAATAAGAGTGAATTTGGCGAAATGACAGCTAATGGAACAATATTTTTCCAAGGAAATTTTATCCCAATGCAGAATTTTCATGGTCCTATCACATTCCGTTGCAAGGCCGTTATGAACTAATGATACATTCTGTTTTGGGAAATCTTGCACAATTTGTTTCGGAATTATCCCTTTTAGTCTTGTAAAAACTGTAAATCTTTTTACCCCATTCACAAATACAATTATTCATATCAATCTTCTATTTCATCGTGTAATATGATGCCCTTATCTTTATATGACTTTATTATTTTGTCATACAAATCCCACAAACAGTAGTCAATATCATTTAGTTCATACCCCTTGAACTCGTGTGTTATTCCATCACTTGTGTGAAAGCAGTTGTCCGTTTTATCATACCACACTTTTGAAGGTGGGATTTCTTTCCAATAGTAATAGGGTTCTCTTCCGTCAAGTTGTTTTTCAAATGCTTCTTGCACTTGTTCTGGTGTGAATTTCATATCAGATTTGTTTTGAGGATTATAGATAGGTTTTTCTTTGCCAACTATGAGATCTCCAAAATATCATCCCAGCGAGTCGTATATTCGCGGGAGAGATAATTTTTGTTAGAAGCCACTTGCTGAGAACCAACGGCCGCGACATTCAAGACGTTAGTTCCCCATTTCTTCTTTGCGCCATCCATAATTTGCATAATTTTGGTCTGTTTTTCAACATTATAACCCTCAAACATCGTTGTTTGTAGTGACGATTTGGTATGAATGCGCGATAGGACAACACCAGCCTTTTTGTAAGCTACGTCTTTTCTAAAAATTCTAGGGAGATTATCCACAACAGCTTTTACAATTTCTATTGTACTATCGGTATCCATTGGCAGGACAATAGGAAGAGAATCAGCATATTGAGAAATATTTTTACGGAAATAGTTCGTTCGTAAAAATATCAGAATTTCGCCACAAACATCTCCTTGTTTACGCAATTTTTCCGCCGACTGTGAGGCAAAGATCGCTAATTGTTCCTTCAGCTGTTCCATATCTGAAATCTCGTGATCGAAACTTCGAGAGGTACAAATTTGCTGTTTATCTCGGAAATGGTCATGAAATTCAATAACAGATTCTCCGTGCAACTCACGCCAAGTTTTCACGCCAACGGAGGTCATCCAACTGCGCACCCACGATTCAGGAAGATTATAGAAATCAAAAGCTGTATTTATTCTTCTTTCATTCAGCATTTTAGAATATCTTCTTCCAATACCCCACACCTCCCCTACTGGAGTCTTTTTCAACACCTTAAGAATATCCTCTTCTCGATGCATAAAACAAACACCTTGCAATTTGGGATATTGTTTACAGAGTTCAGTTGCTAATTTCGCCAAAGTTTTAGTATGAGAAATCCCGACGCTAACAGGTATTCCTGTATGCTGCGCAACTACGCTTTTAATCTTTAACGCATATTCCTTATAATCAGAAATTTTTAGTTCTAAGAGATCGATAAAAGATTCATCAATGGAATAGATTTCGGTCGAAGGCACCAACGACTTCAAAGTATTATGCACGCGGCGCGACAGGTCACTATAAAGTGCATAGTTTGAGGAAAATGCGACTACTTTTCCGCTATCTACCCATTCTCTAATTTGGAACAGCGGTTGCCCCATCTTTATTCCCAAACGTTTGGCTTCGTTGGAGCGAGCCACTACGCAGCCGTCGTTATTGGAAAGTACCACAATAGGTCGGAAACGCAATTCTGGATGAAAAAGTCGTTCGCAAGAAGCAAAAAAGTTATTACAATCGACAAGACCGTACATTCCAAAGAGAAATTAGTGCATTATCTTCAGAATTTGCTCTTTCAATGCCAAAGTTTTTTGGAAAAGGAAGTTTCTGCGATTGGTAAAATAGTAATGACAACGAATGATAAAACGTTTCACACCACGAATGGTGTACATCAGGAAATATAGTGTAATAAAGGTTGTCACAAGGTATGCAAGTGCGAACCAGAAAGAATGCGAGATTCCCCAGACCACGCCTAATAGAATCAAGTAGTAAACGGGAAAAACGAAAAAGCCCATTCCGAAACGCACCGATGAGTGTAACATTGGATCTTTTACCTTATCTATAAGAGCATTACAAGAGAAAAATGGCAAGGCATTATTAACCAACCCAAAGAGGGCAAAAGGAGCAACAATCACCCCTAATAGGAAACGGAGCAACAGGTTCGGGAAGGTAATTTTCTCGCCTACCACCCAGTTGGGTAACCTCAGTTCGTGGAGTTTACTCATATACTCTTTAGTTTTCTCCATCAAATCATCAAACTTTGCAGGTTCCTGCTCACGCATATTATCCAAATCGTCAATAACCTTTTTCTCTTCCAAGTAGAGTTCTGGAAAATCCACTTTTAAGCCTTGCTCTTTCACGCGGGCGGTGCTCACCATCGTACGCAACAGGTCAAACTCTTCATACAATTCAGGATCTTTGATATCAATAGAGAGTGCTTTTACACGTTCCCGAGCTTTCTCATTCATTGCGAAATAAGCTTTATTCGGTTCAGTTTTATATTGCTCAAAAAACTCCTGAATTTTAAATGGTTCTCCAATGGTAATCAGCACCTTTTCTCCGAACGAAAAGTAGTCGGAATAGTGCAGATTCATCGGTAAAATTTGCAAATTCAAGTTAAAATCGGCTTCCTCTTCTGCTGCGAAACAGATTCTTGGAAAACCTTTTTTAAAAGTACTCAAATAGCGACCATGTTGATGACCTGCTTCTGGAAACATAATCATTGTACCGCCACGCTGTAAAATCTTTACTGCGATAGAAAAGGTGACATTATTCTGCATTATATCGCTTCGTCCGCCATCGCGAGAACGGAAAGTGGGCATAATACGGAAATAGCGCAGAATTTTAGCGATAGCATCTTTCTTAAAAATATCACCGCGTGCAATAAACACTGGCAAACGCTTATCTGGAAAATTAGTCAAAATATTAATAGGATCCATCATTCCGTTTTGGTGGTTACTAATTACAAAAACGGGTTCCCCTTTTTTCGGAATATTTTCTAAGCCTTTCACATACACTTTTCTATAAAAAACATATTTGAGAGCAAACCTCAGATAGTGCATCTGAATGTAGAAATGGATATTAAATTTGTCAACATTTTCAAAACTAATCATCTTATTCAGTTTAATGGTTTTAAACAATCTGCAAAGGTAAACAAAAAACTCAAAACTGAGTACAAAAAGAGTATTATTCTCAGATTGAGTTATTTCTTTTTTATTTGGGCGTATCGGCTCTTCCTTGCGCACGAAGTCGACGCGCTCGCCGTCGGGCTTTCCGCTCAAATTTCACCCGCTCAATCTCTCGCTTCAATAATTTCAAAACGGCTATTCAAAACCCTAAGATCTTTAATCTATGCATTTAATTCGCGGGTTCATAACCGCTTCAATCCCTTACGCAAACCTCTGAACAGTAGCAAGATTCATGGCAGCGCCAGCAGCTTTTCACCACACACGCACATTTACATCGCGCTGCTCTCCGTCCGTTAAAGTTTGCAACAAAAAAAAGAGAAGTCCGAAATTGGAAACAATTCCAAACTTCTCTACGAACTTTTATCTTGCATTGTCCGATTTATGCCAAAAGAGAAAGATAACGATGAATCGTTTCCTCTAATCCGAGATAGAGAGCGTCACAAATCAGAGCGTGACCAATAGAAACTTCTAATAAATTCGGAATATTTTCCGCAAAATAACGAAGGTTCACAAGCGACAAATCGTGGCCAGCATTAACACCTAAACCTACTACAGCTGCTTCTTTTGCAGCTTCCACAAAAGGTTTGATAGCATCTTCTCTATTTTTTAGGTAGTTAGAAGCATAACTTTCTGTATAAAGCTCAATTCTATCGGTACCTGTATTTTTAGCGGCAGCCACCATCTTCGGGTCTGGATTTACAAAAATTGATGTACGAATTTCGGCCTCCTTAAAAGTTTTCACAATCGGAGCAAGGAAATCGGCATACTGAATTGTATCCCAACCATTATTAGAAGTTAGCGCACCTGGTGGGTCAGGAACTAAGGTTACCTGTTCAGGTTTCACCTCCAATACCAAGTTAATAAAATTCTCAGATGGATAGCCTTCGATATTAAATTCTGTTGTTACCAATGGTTTCAGCTCACGAACATCTTGGTAGCGAATATGGCGTTCGTCTGGGCGAGGATGTACAGTAACACCCTGTGCACCAAAACGCTCAACATCTTGTGCTACTTGCAAAAGGTTTGGCATATTACCACCACGCGCATTTCGCAAAGTAGCAATCTTATTGATATTTACACTTAACCTTGTGTTCATTATTTTATAGCAATAGTTTCAATTTCTACCAATGCGCCCAAAGGAAGTTCTTTCACGGCAAAAGCTGCGCGTGCTGGAGCTTCTGTAGGATAATATTTAGCATAAACCTCATTCATAGCTTTAAAATTTGCCATATCGCTCAACAAGCAAGTGGATTTCACGACATCAGCAAATGTATAGCCTGCTTCAGTCAAAATTGCTGAAATATTCTGCATAACTTGCTCTGTTTGCGCTTCAATTCCTTCTGGAATCTTTCCTGTTTGAGGATTTACAGGCACTTGTCCTGAGATATATAAAATTCCATTGTTTTCAATTGCTTGGCTATAAGGACCAATAGCTTTAGGAGCATTTTCAGTGTGAATTACTTTTTTCATAATATAAAATTTTAATTTTTAACCTTAACAATAACAAACAAAGAACGATTTTGTTGCAATTAAGCGAACAATTTTTCTATTTTTTCTTTGTAACGTTCTTGCACAACATTACGTTTTACCTTCAACGTAGGAGTAAGCACGCCTGTTTGTTGAGACCATTCATCGGCAATCAACGCAAACTTCTTAATCTTTTCAGTATCTCCAAAGAAAGCATTATATTTTTCAACTTCTCTTGTAAAGCGTTTCAAAATCTCCTTATTTTCCACCGCTTCTTCAGGAGTTGTATAGGGCACTTCGTGACGCAAGCACCAAGTTTTCAAGTAGTTAAAATCTGGAGAAATCAATGCTGCGGCAAACTTTTGTCCTTCACCCATTACTACAATATTTTCAATAAATGCAGATTCTGTGAATTTTTGTTCAATTACTTGAGGATTAACATATTTACCAAAAGATGTTTTAAACAAGCTCTTCAAACGACCTGTCAAGATTAGCTGACCTTTTTCGTTGATTTTTCCTAAATCTCCGGTATGGAACCACCCCTCTTCATCAATCACCTCTTTTGTCAATTCTGGAGCCTTGTAGTAACCCATCATCACATTATGTCCACGGCAGCAAACCTCACCATTAGGAGCAATTTTCACTTCTGTTCCAGGTAATGGGAAGCCAACCGTTCCGGCTTCGCGACCATCTTTATCGCGGCAGCTCACAGCCAACACTGGAGAAGTTTCAGTCAAGCCGTAGCCTTCATAAATTGGCATTCCGATAGCAGAGAAGAATGATGCCAAACGAGGTTGAATACTTGCGGCACCAGACACTACGATATCGAAATTACCACCAATATTTTTGCGAATTTTGGAGTAAACCAATTTATCTGCGATTTTATGCCAGAAATTGTACCAACCGCTGCGTGCATAATCTTGAATTTTGTAGCGGCACGCCAAACGAACTGCCCAACGGAAAATCTTGCGAGTCAAAAATGGCATATTATTACTTGAAGAGTAAATTTTATCATAGATACGTTCCAACATACGAGGAACAGCAGACATCATTGTAGGCTGAACCTCTTTAATATTTTCTCCAATTGTTCCTAAATTCTGTGCATAATACACCGACATTCCCAAATATTGGTACAAGAACACCAACATTCTTTCGTAGGCGTGGCACAATGGCAAGAAACTAAATGCTTTATTGGACCATTTTGCAGGAGTTACTTCCAAACATTTCAATTGATTTACAATATTACTATGAGAAAGCATTACTCCTTTAGGCGTTCCTGTTGTTCCAGAAGTATAAATAATTGTACTACAATCTTCTGTTTTTACTGCATCTTTTCTTCTCTTCAACTCATCAGCATGAGGATGCTCTTTACCTAAATTAATCAACTGTTCTAAATAGGGAAAACGATTTCTATCTACAAAAGTGTAAGCATATTTTAATGTAGGAATTTCAGGCATAACGTGATCAATCTTATTCATCACTTCTGCACCTTCCAACAATACAAATTTTGTTTCACTATGCGACAAAATATATTTGTAATCAGCCTCACTAATGGTTGGATAAACTGGCACAGAGATTGCTCCGATTTGCATAATTGCCATATCCATCATATTCCACTCTGGGCGATTCGTTGAAATAATTCCCACTTTATCACCTGGTTCAATTCCCAACTCTATTAAGGCGTAACTGATATTATTGGTAATTTCAACATACTCTTGAATTGAATAGTGACGCCAAGTTCCTGATTGTTTACCGGCCAAAGCAACATCTTGGTTAGGATGTTTCTCTAAATAGATGTCTAAAATGTCAAAAATACGATTTAGTTCCATTCTGTAAATATCTAAGTCAATGATTATTTTTTGCAAAATAACATCTTTTTTCTCGTTATTGTTTTTTTTTGTGATTAATGACACTAAAATAGAATTAAAAAAACTATTTAGGGACGAAATTTGTTATTTAGGGACGAAATTTGCTTTCTACCGATTTCAAAGTGAATATTTTTTATATCTTTGCAGCGAAATTTTTTTCTTATGACTAAAAGAATTCCTGATTTTCTCCTACGTCTTGACAACATAATATCGCAATTGATATTTGTAGCTGCATTTTCACTATTTTTTTTCAATGTGTATCACCCATTTGATTCCACTTCTTGGTTACCAGAAGGGAAGGACAAATCTCAATATTTTTTAGCTACATTAGTCATTATCGGCATTGGAATTTGTATCATTTCATTTAGTAGAACATTGATATATCTACTTAGAAATAGGATAAAATTCACCTATTTAAATTATAGTTTATGGATTCTTTCCGAAATTATAATTATGTCTTTCATATATTGTATAATCAATAAATATGGATTGAACGATCCACGTGACATTTTTGAAGTTTATCCTGACGCACTTGCCAATACAACATTGATACTACTGATTCCGTATGTAGTTTCGTGGCTATACCTTTCGTTGCAAGAGAAAAATGCTCAGATGAGCAAATATATTGAAAATGAGAACTATGTAGAAGTTATTCCCAATAAACTCAGCAAAATCAACTTCCACGATGAACGAGGAGTGCTTATTCTTTCCATTAACTTTGACAATCTTTTCTACATCGAATCTGCCGAAAATTATATCAACATCCACTACGAACACAAGGGTTCTGTGTCTCAAACTCAATTACGCAGAAACCTTAAAAGTATTGAGGAGGAATATGCAGAATATCC
The DNA here is from genome assembly GCA_937901925.1 of uncultured Bacteroidales bacterium. GTDB lineage: Bacteria > Bacteroidota > Bacteroidia > Bacteroidales > WCHB1-69 > JAEZOU01. The sequence goes on from CALGTS010000031.1 coordinate 33,409, forward strand.
ATTAATTCGCTGTCATCGGTCCTACATCGTTAACACCAATAAAATCAAGATGATAAAGAAGGGAAAAGATGGATTTATCATCGATTTTGACCAAAAAGAGATTCGCGAGATACCTATCTCCAAAACCTACTCACAACAAGTTCTCAGCACCTTCTACGAATAGGAAATCTGTTGAAAGAGAGATTTTAAAACCAATAATATGAAAATAACCTTTACCCCCGATGAGATTGCTTTTATTGAAGCAAGAGGTAGTAGTGTACCTGAAGTTGAAGCCCAGTTTACATATTTTGAAAAAGGATTTCCATTTGCCGACCTTCAGCGCGCAGCAACCATTGGTGATGGAATTAAACAGATGACCGCCGAAGAGATTGCTCACTATATAAATGTATATGAACAGAAATCAAAAGAGCTGGAAATTCTAAAATTTGTTCCTGCTTCAGGAGCTGCTTCGAGAATGTTTAAAGAGTTGCAAACCATTGTCAATGAAAAGGGTCCCATTGAGAGCGAAATTGTGCAAAAATTCAGAGAAAACATCAAGAATTTTGCATTTTACAGCAATCTTCGAAGAAGTTACGAAAAATCAGGAAACAGTTGGGAATCAGATATAAACTCTGATAAAATCATTAATATCATAGCTCGTCTTTTAGAGGAAACGGGGCTTAATTACAGCAATCTTCCGAAGGCATTACTACAATTTCACACCTACTCAAACGAAACGCGAACCGCTTTAGAGGAACATTTTGTAGAAGCAGCCCGATATGCTCGCGGCAAAAACAACGAATGCAAACTTCACTTTACTGTATCACCGCAGCATCTTTCGGGCTTTCAAGCTTTAGCAGAAAGCAAAAAAGCAGAATATGAAGAGCGATACAACGTTCGTTACCAACTCTCCTACTCCACTCAAGATCCTGCCACCGACACTTTAGCTGCTACGGAAGAGAATCTACCATTCCACGACTCTAAAGGAAATTTGCTTTTCCGCCCTGGGGGACATGGTGCGCTGATACAAAATCTCAACCACCTCAGTGCGGACATCGTTTTTGTAAAAAACATTGACAATGTCATTACCGAAAATCAGATTTCTGACACTGTAACTTATAAAAAAGCGTTAGCAGGCTATCTACTTTGGCTACAAGAAAAAAGTTTTGCGTATCAGGAAAAATGCAAAAAAACACAACTTACAGATGATGAATGTCTTGAAATACAACACTTTGCAGAAGAGAAACTGCAAATAGTTTTCTCATCACCCAATGCTACACAGAATGAGATTTTAGCACAACTTCATCGACCGATTCGCATTTGCGGAATGGTAAAAAATGAAGGTGAGCCTGGCGGTGGTCCATTTTGGGTAAAGAGTTGCGATGGCTCGATTTCGTGTCAAATTATAGAATCATCTCAAATCGACAAGAAATCAGAAAGTCAGAAAAAAATTATGGAAAATGCTACCCATTTCAACCCAGTAGATATGGTTTGTGGATACAGAGATAAGGAAGGATTAACCTTTGATTTAACGCAATTTATCGACCCAAACACAGGTTTCATTTCAGAAAAATCGCACGAAGGGAAAAAGCTAAAAGCGATGGAACTTCCTGGATTATGGAATGGTGCAATGGCACATTGGATTACTCTTTTTGTAGAAGTTCCACTTACCACTTTTCACCCTGTAAAAACTGTTTTTGACCTTTTAAAACATTAAAATATGCTATTAGAAGTTTGTTCACCCACATTACAATCAGCGATTAACGCAGATATTGCTGGCGCACAACGCATTGAATTATGTCAAAACTTAGGAGAAGGCGGCACGACACCCTCTTGGGGTGCTATTCGTTACTGCGCAAAAAATCTCAAACTTAAAAGTAATATCCTAATCCGTCCGCGCGGTGGTAATTTCTGCTATAGCAACGCTGAATTTGAGGAAATTCAAGAGGACATTCGCATTTGTAAAGAGTTAGGTGTAAATGGTGTAGTAATTGGATTTTTGCACGAAGACCGCACCATTGATACAGAAAAGCTTCGGCAAGCGATTGCGGTAGCTGGCAACTTAGAAATCACGTTTCATCGTGCATTTGACATCTGCGCGGAGCGTGAAGAAGCATTAGAAAAACTGATTGACTGCGGCTGTCACCGCGTACTCACCTCAGGATTTTGTGCCAACGCACATATCGGAAGAGAAAACTTGCGCTCGTTAGTAACGCGTGCTAATGGCCGCATCGAAATTTTAGCAGGCTGCGGTGTTACGGCCCAAAATGTTCGCGATATTATTGCCACAACAGGCGTACGTGAGGTTCATAGCTCTTGCAAATCCCTTATCAAAGTTCAGGAAAATTTCAATCCTGAAATCGACCTTGACATTACCAACCTACAACACATTGAATCTTCTGTTGAAGAGATTCAGAATTTATTGGCACAAATATAACTAAAACTGAACTCAAATGCTTGTAAATTGTTATACAAGAAACCCATAAAGTAAAAACATTATGAAAGATTTAGTTTTAGCAGAAATTTTTTACAATGCAAGCGCTGCACACATAGCGCAAGACATTCTACGAGAAAACGGCATTGAGTCCACACTATCGAATGAAAATTCTGCACAAGTTTTGGGCGCCATAGAGGGGATTGGAGGCATTCGCTTATATGTTATGGATGACCAATTACTCAAAGCTCAAGAACTGATTAAAGAAATGGACCTAACGTAGTTCGACATTTTATTTTCAAAACCATAAAGGCTGAAGATCAAAAATTCAGCCTTTTTTTATTTTACAAGGCAGTTTACAGTCCTTCGAGTCTCGAATCCTCTTCACACAACAAAATCAGACTTATTATACGTATGCGCTTGCGCATTGCGGAATTAACATCGACTAATCTTCGCCGAACAACAATCTTTTATTTTATAAATTTAATTATTTATCCTCCTAAATCATCAAATAAAGATTGCTATCTTACGCCAAATTTACAACAAAAAATTAGGACCAATTAGGACTAGACATCGTGTATATTAAGTACTTATCTTTGCAGCGTGATTTAAAGAAAGCGGAACTTTATCAGGAAATGACAAAAACTATTTTAAAATTTGCAAGATAAAGATTCTAAAATTAACAAATCTCATTATATCTTCTAAAGGACCAAAGATATAGGGGATTAAAGAAAAGAAATATGGTCCTAAATTTAACAACCGATGTGCTAATGGTCTATAACCAGCGAAAAAAAGATGAAAAAATTTACTATTGTAGCTATTTTAATCAGTTTCCTTTTTGTCTCTTGTTCTTCAGAAGAGACAAAATTATTGAATCAGATGGAGAAAAAAATGAGTAAAATGGAAAAAATTGCCAAAGATGCAGAAAAATTAGATGAAGATGATGATTCTGATATGGAAAAATATGACCAATTAGAAGATGAATATGACCAATTAGCAGATGAATTTGAAGATCTACAAGATGACTTTGAGAAATTAATAGAAGATAACGAAAATATTAAACGATATCAAGAACTAGAAGACAGATATTGGGATGTTGATATGTAGTATCTACTTTAACCTACCGATATTTAATTTACGAAGGCTGAAGATCAAAAATTCAGCCTTTTTTATTGATTTCGTTGGCTTGATTTTCTTTCGATTATTTTATACTTTTGCCGTTTCTATCAAACTGAAAAGATGATTCATCAAATAGTTGTAAATCAGCACGAATGGCATATTTTTCTCAATCGGAATGCGATGCATTGTCGTAGCTCAGAATATTGGAAATCGATTGAGGCTCAATTAACATCTGCTCAGGTTCCCTATTGTTGTCATTATGCTCAATCACAAAAAGAGGACGCTGAAGTGATACTAAATTGCTGTAGGCATGGTGTGCGTCATTTTGTTGTTGTGGGTGGTGATGGTTCCCTTAACTTTTTCATCGACAATGTAGTAAAATCTGGCATTAACATTTCGGATATTTTCGTTGCTGTTATTCCTTTGGGGACAGGCAATGATTGGGCGCGCTCACATCACTATCCGACCGAACCTCAAGAGGCAGTTACATTGTTTCTAAACGGGAAATTCATTTCGCACGACGTTGGTAAAGTAGTAACAAAATCAGCAGAAGGAGAATCGATTCGACATTTCATTAACATCGCAGGTTTCGGCTTCGACGCCGAGGTAATTCAACGAACCAAGGGACAAGGGAAGCCCTCCTCCTCGATGTACCTTCTATCGCTGCTAAAAACCTTATTCAACTATAAATCGAAAACAGTTTCAGTTTTAATAGATGGAAAATTGTATGATTATGAACTATTTACTGCAGCAGTTGGTATAAACCAATACAACGGCAACGGAATGCGCCAATGCCCTGATGCCATTTGCAATGATGGATTTTTTCAAACCGTAATCATTCGGAAAGTAGGAATTTTGAAAGTTTTGCGCAACGTAGGACGCCTTTTCAAAGGCACGCACGTAAAATTGCTAAAAGAGGTGGAATCGTTTCATTCCCAAGAGGTTCAATTCCTTTGTAAGGAAGACCTTTTGCTGGGAGAAGTAGAGGGCGAAATGCTATCGAAAGGAAATTATTCCGTAACTCTCCTGCCCCAAAGAATCAATCTATTAACAGGAATTGAATAAAATGAAGAAGATATTGATAGCAGGGCCATGCGCTGCAGAGAATGAATTACAGCTAATTTCTACCGCCGAACAGCTGCATACGTTAGCACAAGAAGCTAATATTGAAATTTCCTATTTCCGAGCTGGAGTATGGAAACCGCGCAGCAATCCTAATTCATTCTGCGGTGTTGGCGAGCAAGCTTTATCGTGGTTACAAGAGGTTCGTAGTCGTTTTTTGTTTCCCATTTGCGTCGAAGTAGCACGACCCGAACATGTTGAACTTTGCGAAAAGTATGGTATTGACGCATATTGGTTAGGCGCACGCACAACCGTAAATCCATTCTTGGTAGAGGAGATTTTGCGAGCAATTCCCAACAAGAGAAAACCGATTATGATTAAAAATCCTGTAATGCCCGACTTAGCATGCTGGCAAGGCGCTATCGAACGTGCATTAGCTGCTGGTTTTACCCAAGTAATGGCTGTACATCGTGGCTTTACCATGCCAGACGAAAATGTATTTCGCAATGCTCCTGTTTGGGAACTTCCTGTTGCACTGAAACTTAAATTCCCTAACATTCCTATCATTTGTGATCCTTCACACATTTGCGGTGACAAACAGTTCATCCCAGAAATTTCTCAAATTGCCCTCAATTATGGTTGCGATGGATTTATGATTGAAGTACATCACGCACCAGAATCTGCATTGAGCGATTCCAAACAACAGTTAACCCCTCAAGAATTTATATCATTAATTCATTCTTTACATATTAACACAGAAAATACTCCACAAGCGGAAAGTCTATTACTGATTGAACGAACGATGATTGAGCATATCGACAATCAAATCTCTAATCTTTTGAAAAAAAGAATGTTGACAGCTGAAAAAATCGCATCAATCAAAAAAGAGAATAACATTCCAATTTTACAGCCATCACAATGGAGCAAAGTGGTAGAACGTTATCAAAAGGAAGCTCTTCCAGATTCTTGTTATCAAAAGTTTTTAGAAGAGTATCTGAACATTTTGCACCACTATTCGTTGGAGAGGCAACAAAATATTTTAATTGACAGAAAATCACCCAAAGATGAATAAATTTTTAAAATTCCTTTTCACCCTACTTCTTGTTATTTTTGTTTTAGTTTGGGCTTTTAAACAAATTCTTCCTATAAACCATACCCTTGATGCTTCTAATAAAATTGAGTCTGTAATGCAATTTATAGAAGATTCATACGTGGATACGGTCAATAAAGATGAGTTGATAAAAGCTGCTATCAATGGAATGTTGCAATATCTTGACCCACATTCTGTTTATACAGATGCCATTGAGAATAAGCAATTTGAAGAGAGCATGACGGGAGAATTCGAAGGCGTTGGCATTCAATTCAACATTATGAACGATACCATTATGGTAATTGCTGCGGTGTCTGGCGGACCTTCCGAAAAAGTTGGCATTAAAGCGGGCGATCGTATTGTATCGGTAGATGGCGAGAATGTTGCGGGCATTGGAATCGATAATAATCGAGTGATGAAAACGTTACGTGGTAAAAAAGGATCGATTGTAAAGATTGGAATTGTGCGTCCTGGTGTAGATCAGCAACTCGATTTCGTAGTTAAACGCGATGTTATTCACAACAACACCATCACGTCTCCCTATATGATTGATAAAAAGACTGGTTATATAAAAATTGACCAGTTTGGAAATACAACAGCATCTGAATTTGAGGTTGCCTTATTAAAATTGAAGGCGCAAGGAATGCAGAAACTAATTCTAGACTTGCGCGGCAATGCAGGCGGCTATCTGACCTCTGCGATTACAATTTGCGATCATCTGTTAGCTGATAAAGAGACGATTCTTTCCGTTGAAGGGCGTAATACCCAAAAAGAGGTGATTCAGGCCACAAAGGCAGGTCTTTTTCAGACAGGCGATGTGGTTGTACTTATTGACGAGTTCAGTGCATCTGCCAGCGAAATTGTTGCAGGAGCCGTGCAAGACAACGACCGTGGTTGGGTAGTAGGCAGACGCTCTTTTGGGAAAGGCCTCGTGCAACAACACACTGAATTTGACGATGGTTCCTCTTTACGACTTACAGTATCGCGTTATCATACACCCAGCGGAAGATGTATTCAACGCGATTACCACAGCGGTACCGATGCGTATTACGAAGATTTGGTACAACGATATGAAAATGGTGAAATGGACTCTGTCAATAACATCAAATTTGCTGATTCACTGAAATTTTACACCAAAAAAGGTAGAGTTGTTTATGGAGGCGGTGGAATTATGCCCGACCACTTCGTAGGATTAGACAAACGAAGTTATTCACCTGATTATCTTATACTTATAAACTCACCAAAATTAATTGAGTTTACTTTCGATTATACTCACAAACATGAAACTGAACTTAACAAAAAGTACTATTCACCAAGTAAATTTGTGGAAGAGATGAACGTAACCCAAGCTATTTTAGATGAGTATGTGCGCTTTTTTATGAAGAGTGAGAGTAAAAACATGCCCCAATATCCGAAACTTTCTACAGATGAAATTGCAGATTTGAAGTTGTGGTTGAAAGCCTTGATTGGTAGAAATCTGTATCAGGATGAAGCTTTCTATCCTGTTCTTAACAAAATGGATAATACCGTTAATAAGGCTTTGGAACTGAACGGAAGACCGTAAGAGTTTCTGATAATACTTTGTTATAAGATATGACGAACCTTCTCTTAAATCTATTTTGCATTTGAGATATTAACCTGATCCTAAAAATTTCTGCTAAAAATTCCTGATTTCAATAACAAAATGAAAATCAGATTATCGAATTGATGTTGTATTTGAATAAAAAACTTGATATTCAACTTATTGACATACCAAAAGCGCAAGAAAGAATCCAATTTCTAGATATAAAAGAAGCACAAGAAAAGATAAAGGGCATAGAGAATACAAATACACAACATTTAACCCAAGAGCCTGATTTAACGCACGATGAGCTCATAGAACTATTTGAATTAAGAAAAGATGAATTCGAGAAAAGCAACATAACTTTAAAGAGGAATTGAAAAGAGAAAGGCTCATTCAACAGCAATGTACTGATGGAATGCAAACATTTGCGAGCAATTACTACGGCGTGAGCGCAACTACTGCGTGAGGGATAGAAGCGGTTATGAGCGGCGTTACGCTTGCTGGAAATGACGAAATATCTGCACGTTAGGAACTTTTTCGTACGAAGCAGCAACGCCGTGAAATTTGAGCGGATAGCCCGACGGCGATTGCGGGGCTTCGTGCGAAGAAGATCGCCGGCACGCCCAAATCCCTAAAAAAAATACTCTTATGATTCTTTCTCTTTGCTCACTTCATCTTTTTCAATTTTCCGATAGATGACAATAGCGCAGATTAGTAGAACAGTAAAAATGGCTGTTTCGATTAACACATCTAACCAGAAATGCTCTGTATCAGCAATAAAAGATGTAACGAGCGAGAAACAAAATGCAGCAATGACTAAAAAAATGTTCTTTTTCATAGGAAAATCATGTTTATTATTCTTCCGGAGCAAACATAGGGTCCCATGAGGGAAGCATGATTGGATCTTGATCTAATAATTTTAATGTTTTTTTCGGAATATATTTCTCTTCCACAACTAAGCGGAACATATATTCGTTGAACCATTGGTCTGTCATAATGAGGAAACCATTGTGTCCATAAGAACTTCCCCAGCTATTCTCCACCATCCATTTGATAGGTTTTCCATCAGCGTCTAAATCAACGGCACAAAGTGTCATTGCATGTGACGAACCGCTGGCGAAAGTAGCAACGCGCTCCTCTTTAGTCATCTTAAAAGAGGTTCCGAAGAGCGATGCATAATCGAAGTTTTCAATATCAAGGTAGCCCTTATTACGGTCCAAAAACTTGCCAACATCACATGAGAAATACATCATTGTACTATCTTTAATGGAAGCAATTGCCATTTGCGCAATCTCCTCCATTGGAAGGTTCAGATATTTCCAATTCTCACCATCGTAAACGTGTCTGTCGTACTCGATTTCGTAAACTTTATGATATTCACGGGTTGGGTCATTCATAATCATATAATATTTTGAGAAATCCTCATTAACAAACTTCTCGAAAAATGATTTCGGCGTATAAAGTTCAGTAGAAACAACTTCGCCTTTGGCATTACGCATTGTCCAAGTAAACTCAGTAGGAGGAACCCCAAGATTGAGAGCCAATATTCGATAAATTGTCTCCAACATTTCGGTTTTTCGAGCCTGCAGTTTCTCTTCTGTAACGCCTTTATTGTTGCTCATTTTACGAAGTTCCAATCCGAACTCTCTTAATTTCAGAGAGATAATATTTGACATTTGAGATGTATTGTTACTACTGAAAGTTTCTGGCATTACGTCTTGTGGCACAATACCATATTTGTCTATTAGGTTGGCAACACCAGTAAATTGTCCTCCGTCGCCAATTGGGTTTTTAAAGAGCCATTCCACTATTTTGTCGTTCATCGGTTTGGCGCGATGATCAAGAATAGCTTGAAGGAATAGATTTGACTTTTCGAGTTGGTCCCAGAAGAAAGTGTAACATTGTGAGAATTGGAAATCTGCGGGCAGGTTGTATTTGGCGATAGCTTTAGCGCGAAGGATATTCATTCCTGTGAACATCCAGCAACGGCCCGACGACTTTTGGTCAGTAATTGCCTTGGAGTTCACCTGATGGGAGAAGTGCGCATCGAAGGCAGTAGCGTTGTCATGATTCACCGCCAATTTTCGGATGTCGTTGTTAGCAATAGCGTTGCTAACTGCACGATCTTGTGCATTATATTGATATGAATCTTTGAGTTTATTTAGCATTTCTGAAGAAATTCCTCCAGCATTTTGAGCTTGTAAAGGGGAAAAGACAACCACTAACAATATGATTAACAAGCTGATAATTGATATTTTTCTCATAACTACAACTATTATATTTATACCATTATATTTTCAAAACAATTATGCAAAAGTACATAAAAAAGAGATTGATTGCAGCAAATATCCAAGTTTTCTCATAGAAAAATATAAATTTAAAGAGTAATGGCATAGAAGAAGGGTGATACCCTCAACAAAAAAATGGTGCAAGCAAGCTACGCAAAGGATTGCAGCAATTATGAGCGTTGGATTAAGAATTTGAGTTTAGAGATCTATTACCATGCCATAGTCCACCAACAAATTTTCTTACAAGATTTGGATACTGCAATACCCCGAGAATACCCATGTTCCCATCCTCGAGGAAGTATTGACCTATTTTCCTTTTCAGCGTTGCACTTATTAATCCAATAATTACCAGCCTTAGCATCTATTACATACACTTCCAAGTCTGTAGGGGGAATGTAGCGAATAATTGGCCAAGATCTTCCATCATAAAATATTGAATCCTCTTCAATCTCATTATTAAAAACCGCATAGCTAAAGTTATAAAAGGGTAGATGTATCGTATCATAATACATTTGCAAGCGATAAGAAGGATGTTTGATTAAATCAGGATCAAACCGAAGAATTGAGTCGTTATAAAATAAGGTTTTATAATCGTAATTTAGATTTTGTATTAAACTATCCATATACGTATCTGATACCACATCTACGAAGCACGCATCACATCGATAGTACTGACAATCTTCGGTATCACAAGGAGAGTTATAGTGGCTATTACATTGTTGTGTACGCAGAGTAGTTTTTTGCCATGATTCGGGGAAATGATCTGTTAACCCAACGTCTTCATACATAGAAGAAATCGCGTTAATAAATTGATTTCGAGGAATAGAATCTAAATTTAAATTAGGTACGTAAGTACAAGTTTTTCTTTGACAAGATAGAACTGACATTCCTAACATAAAAATGTAGATAATAGAAAATAATGCTAAAACTCTCATCGTTACTTAAAAATTTTAATGTTTATCTAAAAATTCCCGTATTAAAGCACCTTGAACGCCAGAAAGTTTTTCTTGCGACAACTGACCGCAATTAAAATGATTCGTATAATCGTGTTTTCCGGCTAAAGCATAAAACAACTTCCCTATACCCGAAAAGTCAGGAGAGTTAGAATAAGAGATGACATATCTACAAACTTGGGGCTTTAGTCCTGACATTGGATCTGCGTTTCCAAATATAGAATTCCCTATTTGTTGCCGATGACTTTCTGAATAATTATTAGGAACATATTTTGATGACTCCGTATAGTCATACATTCCACCCAATGTAAATTGAAATGAATGTTTTCCGTCCGATATCGAATAGGAATAGGTATTATCGTAAGTAACAACTTGCGTTGGGACTGATTTATATCCCATCATTCCCATGAATTTTTTTGCACTTTCACCTTTATATGCGGCTCTGTCTATACTTTCATTACCTGTATAAATATCAGGCTCAACATTCAAATAATTCGAATAGATAACGTCATCTGCCGATTTTCCAAACATATCGTTTTCTCCCATCCATTTCCAACCTTCACCATCAATATATTGTTCATCTCCTTTCCTATAATCACGAGCATAATACACATCACCCGTCAACTCATTCTCAAACCAATCCTCCCCATTCGGATCCACCAATTTTATTGGGTTATTTGCGCAATATGTATAAGGCGACAAAGAAGGATATTTGTCACTCATCGGATCCACGCTGAGCCAGATGCTCAAATCGCTGGCGTAATAGCGTGCGCCAAAGTAGGATAGCCCCGTTTCTGAGTCTTTCTCTTTCGCA
>CALGTS010000032.1 GCA_937901925.1 uncultured Bacteroidales bacterium
TAGTTTGCATATATATCATATTTGCTGGAAATTACACACTTTTTGGGATACTACCTTCATATTAGATTTTGCCACACACTTTGGTAAGAGAGCATTCGTTTTTTGTTTCGCTGTGAACGTGCCTCAATGATAGTACTTTTGTTTAGGAAGTTCCGCGTGAGGGATAGAAGCGGTTATGAGCGGCGGCAACATTTTGATAATTAAGAATTTACTCAATCATGCCGCCGCGAAATTTGAGCGGATAGCCCGACGGCGAGTGCGCGGGAATTGTGCGAAGGCAAATCGCCGGCACGCCCAAATAAAAAAACAGGAAACGCAAAATTACTACCTCAACTTGTTCTTCAAGAAGTCGTTTTTTGCATAGCCGAAGAAGATAATAATTCCGATTAGGTTGACCAATGCGGAAGCGATGAATGCTTGTTGATAGCCGAAATGCTCGGCAATGGCACCGCCAATCAGCGTACCCAGCCCCACGCCAATATCCCAACTAATTAAAATTGAGGAGTTTGCCGTACCTCGTTGGGTATGAGGAGCTAAATTCAGGAACATTGTTTGATACGCGGGCCACATGTGACCATTTCCCAAACCCACGATAAAGGCAGAGCAGTAATAGCCGATAGGATTTTGCAGCAGTGCGAACATCAGGTAGCCGCACAGCGAAATCAGGATTCCGACGGAGGCGTTTTGGGTGATTTTGCCTTGGCGGAGCGTTCTACTGCCCACAAGACGCGAGAGGATAAGTCCTAACGAAAGCAGCATAAAGAAGAGTGCGGAGCCGCCGCTGATATTCAGCGTTTCCTTACCATAAATAGCGACATAGGTTGCCGTAACCCCATACGAGAAAGAAAGGCACATCATCGATAGTCCTTCGCTCCAGCCTTTCAGCAAGAAAAAGCGGTCTAACGAGATTTTCGGTTTATCCTTGATAAGCTCTCGAGGATTTAGTTTCAGGGTTGCGTTAATTCCCAAACCTATAGCGGAAGTCAGGAAAGCAAGCCAGAACAGCAGGTTGTAGTTGTGTGTAATATTTAGCAAATAGATTGCCAAAGCGGGAGCGATGGCGGAGGCAATATTGTTACTCAAGCCGTAGTAGCCGATACCTTCCGCCCGGCGGGTTGGATGCAGTACGTCGATAGCCACAGTACTATTTGCAACTGTTGATGCTCCGAATGGCGCACCATGCAATGTTCTTACCAGCGTGAAGAGCAACAAGGAACCCGCCATTAGGTAACCTCCGAAGAAGATTGTGAAGAGCCCGTAGCAGATTAACAATACCTTCTTTCGAGGAAAACTATCCACAAAAAATCCGCCGAAAGGTCGAATTAACAATGCCAGCAACGTATAACCCGACAGGACAAGCCCGATAGTTTGTTTATCGGCAGCAAAAGTCTCTTTCAGATATAGCGGCAACAGCGGTGTGAGCAGCATAAAAGAGAAGAAAATCATAAAGTTAGCAATCCAAACCTTCAGGTAGTTGCTATTCCATAATTTTTCGAGTTTTGCAGTTCCTAAATCCTCCATAACGTCAATTTATAGTGATGACTTGAATTTTCTAACAAAAACGATTAAAACGACAACCGTAACCGAAGTTGCCATAAAGCAAGCAGCAGGTTCAGCAAACCAAACTCCGTCCACGCCCCAAAGCATTGGGAACCAGATCAGTAGTGGTATCAAAAAGAGCATCTGCCGCAGCAGCGTTAGTATAGCCGAAATAAAAGCTTTTCCGATTGCCATAAAAAAGTGCGAGGAGATCATTTGAATTGGAATTAGCGGAAAGAGTAACATATAGCGCACCATACCGTGAGCAATTTCCGATACCATTTGTGTATCGGTTGTAAAGATTGTTGCGATTTCACTTGGAAAAGCAAGGCAGACGCCCCAGAGCGACAGCGTAATCACCGACGCCCAGAAGCACGCCATTCTGAAAGCAGCCCACATTCTCGAATAGTTTGCCGCTCCAAAGTTATAGCCTACAATCGGCTGCATTCCTTGCGCAAACCCTAAGATTATCATTGCAACCAAACTTCCAATTACATTGACAATTCCGCCAGCACCTACGGCAAAGTCACCGCCGTACAAATAGAGTTGTTTGTTGATAATAAGAATTACCAAGAAAGACCCTGCGTGAACAACAAAAGAGGAGAGCCCAATGGAGAATATTTTGCGAGGCACGCCCGAAGTCAACCGAAATTGCTTTATATCTATAAATAGATTATATTTTTTGTTGCAATAATGAAGCAACATAAAGAGCAATCCGCAGGTTTGTGACAATACCGTTGCCAATGCTGCACCACGCATTCCCCAATGGAAAACAAAGATAAAAAGCGGAGCGAGTAATAGGTTTATAAAAATTGTCATGAGCATTCCCAGCATTCCCTTCACGGGGTAGCCCGAAGCGCGCATTATGTTATAAAGTCCGAAATAGAGGTTTCCAATTACGTTTCCTACCAAATAAATCTGCATAAAATCGCGAGCGTAAGGCAAAGTATTGTCGCTGGCGCCAAAGAATACCAATATAGGATCTAAAAAGATGAGAGAAAGAATAGAAAGTAGTCCGCCTAAAATTAGAATTAACATCAGTGCATTTCCTAACGTTTGTTGTGCTAAATCTTTCCGTTGCTGACCTAACTGTATAGAAACTAATGTTGAAGCTCCGATTCCTACTAAAGTACTGAATGCTATTGCTAGGTTCATCAGGGGTAACGTAAGCGAAAGACCCGAGAGCGCGTAAGCACCGACACCACGTCCTATAAAGATTCTATTAATAAGATTGTATAATGAAGTGGCTGAACAAGAGATAATGGCTGGCAGCGCATAACGCCAAAAAAGTGGGCGCATAGATAAACTCTGCAAATCGTTATTCACACTCATCTTCCTCCCTCCTATTTGCCATCTTACGACCCCCTAAGAGATAGGCTAATATCAAAATTGTAGAGGAGAGGAGGTAAGATATTGAATTGACAATACAAGCACCTTGAATTTCCAATGTAGGAACCAAAACTACCGCTAATACTGCTGTTGCCAAGACTCCAGCCAACGATTTAATTATCAAAACATTAAGTTGTTTTGTAGCTGAAAAGTAATTTCCATAGACATTAGAAATTGCAATTGCAAGAATTCCGGGCGATAAAATCCATAGGATTATTTTTACAGAAGCAAACTCCTCACCAAAAATGAAGGTATAAAGTTGCACGGGCAACAAGAGGGCCACGACGAGACAAAGTAAAGAGCCTATCGCACTGAAAAGTGCTGCACGGGCAGTATGCCGACGGGCAGTTTGTGTATTACCCTCTTGTAAAACTTGCGAATATTGTACCAATGAAATACTACGCGATAATATCCAAATTGCTTCCGAAAGGGTTACGCCGATGGAGAAGATTCCAACAGAGGCGTTACCCAAATAATATCCTAAAACATAATAAGTTAGGCGATAATTAAAGAACTGTAACAAGCTACTCAGCTCCGTTTTCCAGCCAAAGAGAAAAGAATCTTTTGCTGCTCTCCTATCCCACTGAAATTTAACCTGTTCTATCTCCTTACGAGTAATTCTCGAAGCAATTCCTAAGGTAATAAAGGTGGCTAATAGATAGGCACAGAAGTACGCGTAGTACGTAATTTGAGGAAATAGAAAAGAAAAAAGAAGTGTTAACAGCAGAATTAATGCTGGCTGAATTACCGTAATAAGATTGTAAGCTTTAATTTTCTGTTTTCCAATATATAGAGCATTATGGAAGGAGAGACAAGCTGCTAAACACGCAATAGCAAAAAAAAGGAGTGCTAGTAGCGGGGTTTTGAAACAAAACTCAAACAATGCACCAACAAGAGCAATTAGCAGCGCCCAAATGTAGGCCTGTGTTCCTAATTTTGAGGCAGAAACCCTTTGAATGTAATAGGAGACACTGCTACCATTAAAAACATTGGCAAATATGGCAATAAGTCCTAAGTCTGCAACAAAAAGAGAAATCACACCTCGTCCTGCAGCTCCCCAAAAACGTGTTGTCAACACCACAATAGCAAAGTTAAGAAGGAGAATTGCCACCTTCCCGACCAAAGTAATGAAGGTGTTTAACTTAGCGTTTTTCATAACTTTCAACCATTTGGATAAAATCGTCAACTATCAACGACCAATTATATTTTTGTTCGCTTAAGGCACGCGCTTTGGCACAATGTTCATGGTACAAATTAGGATTTTTAACATATTCTAAAAGTGCAGCAGCAACCTCAGGGGCTCGTGTGGGGCGCTCAATAGCTACTCCACACGTTTCCAACTCGGGAACTCCTTGGGAAACCGCTTTCAATGCTGTAACCAAAGTTGGACGCGCAGCCGCCATATAATAGAATAGTTTAATAGGCAAACAGTGTGTATTTTCTATATCTATCTCTCTCAAGTCCAAACAGATATCATGTTTACTTATCTCTTCACAAAACTCCTCAAAAGGAAGATAAGAAGAGTAATGTAAATCCAAATTTTCAGGTTGACTATCAGGCCGTTTGGGGTTCTGAGGAGGCGTTGCAGTGAGAATTGTTAAGACGAAATGAGTGCTTGAATGCCATGCTGCTGCGTGATGCATTGCTCGTATTACGTTATAAAAGCCTTTCTCTTCCGTTAATGGTCCACAATATAAAACACGACACTTTTTAGAAATTTCACTCGGTGGGTTATTTTTAATATACTTTAAATCAGGATAATAAGACAAAGAAATTGATTTTTTCTTTGGAAAAAAGAACTCAAACGGAAGCATCTTATAATATTCTCCAAAGATAAACCCATTAGCACTTATTCCTGCAAAAAGATTCAACCAAGGAAGGAGTAAAAGTCTTAAAAATTGGCAAAATAAGCTATGATTTCTTAGATTTTTTTTGGAAGGATACCATTCCGTAATATCATAAATTATCTTACAGCATCTCTCTTTACGTCGATATTTAGCAGCCATCAGCACAGCCATCGGCGTATCGCAGATAATCAAATCTGGACGGACTTCTGCTAATATAGCACAAGTTTGCTCCGTGCGTTTTCGCCGACTCATTGCACTATCGTTAAAACTTTTAATATGCTTTTCAGAAAGATCTGTGCGGGTAGATAATATGAAAGTTTCGTGTCCTCGTGCCTCTAATGCCGGTATTTGATGGCGGGCAATTCGCTCGTCAGAAGGCAAATGTGCAGTCTGTACAAACGCTATTTTCATAACAAACTCCTGATTATAAAAGTGTTATATCACCTTTCCCTTCACGAATTATCTCTAAATCTCCCGAAGTACAATCCACTACGGTTGATGGAATGTTGTCGCCATAACCGCCATCAATCACAATATCCACCAAATCACCATATTTCTCATCAATCAGCTCTGGATCTGTTGTGTATTCCAAAACCTCATCATCATCACGAATCGACGAGGATAATATCGGATTCCCAAAAACACGAACTATCTCACGAATAATATTATTATCGGGAACACGAACACCTACCGTTTTTTTATTCGAAAGGAACCATTTAGGAACTTGATTATTCGCATTTAAGATAAATGTAAATGGCCCTGGCAATGTCTTCTTCATCGCCTTAAAAATGGTATTATTAATGGGTGTAGTGAAATCGGAAACGTGACTTAAATCATAAAAGATGAATGAAAGAGCACTTTTCTTTTTATCTTTACCCAAAATTTGAATCACCTTTTCGATACTTTTCGGCTTATAAATATCACAACCTATCCCATAAATTGTATCTGTAGGATAAATAATGATACCTCCATCATGCAAACACTCTGATATTGTTGCGATGTGACGTGGATTGGGATTTTCTGGATAAAGTTTCAGTAACATACCTCTTAAAAATAAAAGAGGGTAAGCTACTTGTATCGCATCGCTACAACCAATGTACCCTTGCTACATTCCTGTCCTGGGGGAGTTAAAAGGGAGCAGATCGTACAAGACTTACCCGCTGCAAAAGTAGAAAAAAAATTAATATTTTTGCCCCAATCAAAAAAAATATTTTTTTCAATGAAAAAAACGTGTTATATTTTCATTCTAATCTCTCTTTTTATCTTATTTATAGCAAGTTGTAATCAACATCAATGGAAACAATATAAAGGGAATGCATTAGGAACTTACTTTTGCATTACCTATAGTGGGGAAGAAAACCGCGAATTAACGGAAAAAATTGACTCTATTTTACGCAAAGTAAATGATAATTTTTCCATTTTCGATACACTTTCACAAGTAAGTCTAATTAATCAAAATTGCACCGATAAACTCACATCTGAATTAGTATCAGTATTGAATTTAGCACAAAAAATCAGTTCCGAAACGGAAGGCGCTTTCGATATTACAGTTGCGCCATTGATTCATTTGTGGGGATTTGGGAAAGAGCGAACAATGAATGCTGACAGTATTTCTGTAGATAGTGTACGACAATTTGTTGGATACAATAAAATTAGTTATTTTGATGGAAAATTACACAAAGAAGATCCACGTATAACACTTAATTTCAATGCTATAGCTAAAGGATGGGCGGTGGATAAAGTATCGGAACTTTTGGTAAAACATGGTTATACTGATTTTGTAATAGATATTGGTGGCGAGGTTACTGCGCAAGGCACTCGCAACGGAAAACCTTGGCGCGTAGGCATACAAGTACCAACAGAAACTGCCGATGGTCCCATTGCGGCAATGAAAGCTATCGAGCTGAACAATGCTGCCGTAGCCACGAGTGGAAATTACCGCAACTACCACGAAGTGAACGGTAAGCGCTACTCTCATATTCTTAATCCCGCAACTGGCTACCCAGAACGCTCCTCTTTACTAAGCGTTACTGTAGTGGCAGATAACTGCACTGTAGCAGATGCTTACGCCACAGCTTTTATGGTAATGGGGAGAGCAAAAACCCGACAATTTCTACAAAAACATCCCGAACTTTCTGTCTGCTTTATATATGATGAACAAGGGAGATTCCAAACAGAAACCATCAATCTTACTTTCGCAGAATAGATCTTCTCAATTGCATCTATTTCATCAATAAACAAAAAAGAGGCACATCTCTGCACCTCTTTTACTATATTTGCGTTATAATAGACTAACGAAGGTCCATCTCTTTTAAAAGATAACCTGCACCAGCATATTTGTCAATAATAAACAATACATAACGAACGTCAACATTGATGCAACGTTGCAATTCAGTATTGAATACAATGTCGCTACTCAACGCTTCCCAGTTACCATCGAATGCCAAACCGATAAGTTCGCCATTAGCATTGATAACAGGACTACCAGAGTTACCACCCGTGATATCATTGTTGCTCAAGAAACAAACTGGAAGAACTCCATTTTCAGCGTATGGACCGAAATCTTTGGTTTCGATAAGAGTTTTTAATTTTGCTGGCACATCAAATTCAGGGTCATTAGGAATCTCTTTTTCAAGAATACCTTGTGCTGTAGTATAGTGTAAATAGTGAACACCATCTATTGGGTAGTAATCTAAAACCTGTCCATAAGTTACACGCATTGTAGAGTTTGCATCTGGATACATAGGTTTATTTTGTTCCATTTCACGAATGGCTGCCAAATAACTTCTACGTGGAAGGTTAATTTTTGTTGACGCATCACGATAGGTAGATTGAGACATAAAGAGCGCTTGAATAAGAGAACTATTATACTTTACAAGTAGATCTTCATCATACATCTTTTTAGTATAAGACTTGCTGAGGAATTTCTCCAATCTTTCGCGAGAAGTAAAAATTGATTTCTCCATTACGTCAGCAGCAAAAGCTTCTGCCCAGCGTGTGCCAGCCTTCTTATAAGTTTCTTTAGCATATTTAACAATAGAAGGTTGATTTTCTTCAGGAACATTATTCCAAATTTGGAGTGTAGCTACCAACACTTTTTCTTCTGTTGGAAGGTCCACAATCTTTCCATAAGATTCATCATAATCTTTCAGCAATTGCTGAACATCTTCTGCCGTAAGGCTCACTTTTTTCTGTCCTATGTCTGGAAGTGGAATTCCGAATGAGTAAGGAAGCATTATCGTTTTTGAAGACATCAGAACTACATTTGCGTACCAGAAAGTTTTCATTTCATTTGCGTTAACGCCCTCGCAAATGGCTTTGATTTTAGGAAGTGCATCGCCATATTTCTCTTTGCGACTTTCATCAGCATTAATCCAATTGGTAAGGATCTCCTCTTGTTTCTCTTTTTTCTCTTTCACGCGAAGCGCAATCAAGCTATTGGTTTCACCTTGTTTATTTTTCCAAGTATTTGCCCAACTTGCAAAATCATCTGCATAGAGAAGACGAACACGGTCACTCTTATTCATCTCTTCACGATATACAGGAATAATTTGGTCGAAAGGCTCAACTAAAGAAGGATTGTCAATATTAATAGTTTTAGCTACTTCGTAAGAGGTCATAAAACGTTCTGTTGTTCCAGGATAACCCCAAACCATTGAGAAATCACCCATTTTAACACCTTTTGTACTGATAGGCAAGTAATGTTTAGGTTTCAAAGGAATATTTTCTGGAGAATATTCAGCTGGAGAGCCATCAGGAGCAGTATAGATTCTGAAGATGGTAAAGTCACCAGTATGACGAGGCCACATCCAGTTATCTGTATCGCCACCAAATTTACCTACGGCACTCGGAGGTGCTCCTACCAAACGAATATCTTTATATGTTGTATAAACAAACATATAGTATTCATTTCCTTTGTAGAAAGGTTTAATAACCACATTATAGCGACCTTCTTTGCTATGTTCCTCTTTCAATTTGTTAATTGCCTTAGTTACGTGGTCTCTTCTTTGTGATTCTTTCATATCTGCAGTAACCTCTGCCAAAACAGTTGCGGTAACATCTTGCATATATTCAAGCATATTCACATGAAAGCCCTCGTTTGGAAGCTCCTCTTCACGACTCATTGCCCAGAAACCATTCTTTAGATAATCATGTTCTGTGGTAGAGTGGTCAACAATAAAAGAGTAGCCGCAATGGTGATTTGTAAACATCAAACCATCGCGAGAAACAATTTCACCTGTACAGAAACCATCACCTAACTGAACGATAGCATCTTTCAATGATGAATTATTAATATCATACAACTGTTCTGCGGTTAATTTCAAACCTAGACGTTGCATTTCTGAGTAGTTGTACCCTTTAATAAACATAGGTAACCACATACCCTCATCGGGCGGATTGATGGCAAAGGAGGGAGACAACACAAATGCCATCATCATTGCTAGTAAAAATTTTTTCATAAATCGATTTATTAGTTAATACTGTTTATAATTTCAATCATTTATGCTCCACGTTTCTGGAACAATTTTGTCAACGCCCGCACATAATCCTCTCCTGTAAAGAGTTGTACCGAGTCAATACCCGATTTTTTCAACTGCTCTGTTACTTGTTGTCGTTGGGCAATCCACCAACAACGATAAGCCTGCTGCACCTTGTCGGAATTTGTGTCCGTTAGAACAACCTTGCCAGTTTCTGGGTCCTGCACAGATACCAATCCGAGAGGTGGCAAAAACTCATCGGCACGATCTTCAATCTGCAGCGCAACCACATCGTGCTTATTGGCCGCAATTTTTAACGCCTGTTCAAAGTTACAGTTCACAAAATCTGAAAGCACAAAAGCTGTACATTTTTTCTTAATAATGTTGGTTAAATAGCGAAGAGCCTCCGCCACGTTGGTCTGTACTTGACGAGGTTTGTAATCTACCAACTCTCTGATAATTCGCAAAATATGCGAACGCCCTTTTTTCGGTGGAATAAATTTCTCTACCACATCGCTAAAGAAAATAACCCCTACCTTATCGTTATTAGTAATTGCAGAAAAGGAGAGCACAGCGGCCACCTCGGTAATCAATTCAGACTTAAACTGACGATGTGTTCCGAATTGCGTAGAACCGCTCACATCAACGAGCAACATAACAGAAAGTTCTCTCTCCTCCTCAAAAATCTTAACATAAGGACGATGAAAACGCGCTGTTACGTTCCAATCAATATTACGAACGTCGTCACCATATTGATATTCACGCACTTCACTAAAAGTCATACCGCGCCCTTTGAATGCAGCATGGTATTGACCCGAAAAAACTTGTTGCGAAAGTGCGCGAGTGCGAATCTCTATTTTCCGTACTTTTTTAATAAGTTCTGATGAATCCATATCGTATTGATTACGGAACTTCTACCGTATTTAAAATTTCGTTGATAATATCAGAAGTGGTAACATTCTCAGCTTCAGCTTCGTAGGTTAGGCCAATTCTATGACGCAAAACGTCGTGACAAATAGCACGAACATCTTCGGGAATTACATAACCACGACGCTTAATAAAAGCATACGCTTGCGCTGCCAACGCCAAGTTAATGGTAGCACGAGGTGATCCACCATAACTAATCATATTAGCAAATTTCTCAAGTCTGTATTCTGATGGGAAACGAGTAGCAAAAACAATATCCGCAATATATTGCTCAATTTTTGCATCAATATAAACCTCTTTCACCACCTCGCGAGCACGAATTATATCTTCAGGTTTTATTACCTGATGAGTTTGTGGATAGTTCGCCTCCAAATGTTGACGCAAAATCTGTTTTTCCTCTTCAATTGTAGGATATTGTATCACCACTTTCAACATAAAACGATCCACCTGAGCTTCTGGAAGCGGATATGTACCTTCTTGTTCTATTGGGTTTTGTGTTGCCATTACCAAAAAAGGCTCCTCCAACTTGAAGGTTTCGTCACCAATCGTTATTTGACGCTCCTGCATAGCCTCCAACAACGCACTTTGTACCTTTGCTGGTGCACGGTTAATCTCATCCGCCAAAATAAAATTAGCAAAAAGTGGCCCTTTTTTTACTACAAACTCCTCCGTTTTCTGACTGTAAATCAGCGTTCCTAAAAGGTCAGCAGGCAATAGATCTGGCGTAAACTGTACACGACTAAATTTTGCATTTATCGTATTAGCCAACGATTTGATTGCCAATGTCTTCGCCAATCCAGGAACACCTTCTAACAGAATATGTCCATTTGCCAAAAGACCTATCAACAAGCGTTCGGTCATCATTTTTTGCCCTACAATAACCTTGTTCATTTCCATATTCACAATATCTACAAATGAACTCTCTTGCTGAATTCTTTCGTTCAATTCTCTAATATCAACTATTTTATCCATATAAAAAGTTTTATTCTAATTTGTTGCTTATTTTAGCGAGGAAATAACGACGTTCTCTCAAAATTATTGCACAAAAATTGAAAATTTATAACATAGGTTCTTTTTTATAGTTTTGATTTGGGCGTGCCGGCTTTCCCACGCACAAGCCTCGCGCGCCGTCGAGCTTTCCGCTCAAATTTCGCGCCTCTTTCACTCGCTTCAATACTCCTCTAAATTCAAATTTTACGTTTTAAGTTCTTAACTCTAAGCCCAAAATCCGGCGCTCATAACCGCTTCAATCTCTCACGCAACGTATCACGCCCACCTTTCGGAAAAGCACATAAATAGTTATGCACAAAAATTATCGTAAAATCTCAAAGGAATTGCATTTTTCACTACTTTTGCACTTTCAAAAGTAAAGTATGTTTAAGAAACGAAAAACGGAAGAACGGGCTGTCTCCATCTCAGCACTTACTTGGAAAAGATTCAAACGAGAAAAAGCAGGAATGGCTTCTCTGGGGTTCATTATCATCATTATACTCATCTCAATATTGGGCTACCTAATCACTCCCGATACAACCCCATACTGCAACGACCAACATTTGGAAATTTCACTTCGCAAACCTGGATTCAAAGTACAGATGCTCAACGTGAAAGATAATCGTGAAGTGGAAAAAGTGAATATTTTACGCAAAATGCTTTTCGGACAACCTGCGCTTTATACCACTATTCCTATCAATAGTTACACACAACGCAATGACACAATTTTTGCACACCCTTTTGAACAAGAAAATATTACCATTCAATATACATTATCGGAATTAGCACCTAAAAATCCAATAGAAACACGAACCTATCGTTTGGGCACCGACCGTTATGGTCGCGATGTTCTCAGCCAACTTCTAATGGGGTCCCGAATCAGTTTGGCAGTGGGCTTTATCTCTGTTTCTATTGCATTAGTTATTGGTATCTTCTTTGGCGCCATAGCAGGCTACTACCGCGGACGAGTGGATAATATTATTATGTGGTTCATCAATGTCATCTGGTCCATACCTACCCTACTATTGGTTATCGCCATCAGTTTTGCATTAGGAAAGGGATTTTGGCAGATTTTCATTGCCATTGGCCTAACGATGTGGGTCGATGTAGCGCGGGTAGTGCGCGGACAAGTAATCAGCCTCAAGGAACAAGAGTTTGTTGAGGCAGGCAAAGCATTAGGATTTTCTGGATTACACATCATCATTCGCCATATTCTACCTAACGTTTTAGGCACTGTTATTGTATTAGCAGCTTCAAACTTCTCCTCTGCCATATTGATGGAAGCAGGGCTCAGTTTTTTAGGCATTGGCGTACAACCGCCTACCCCCTCGTGGGGCATGATGATGAAGGAAAACTACGCATATATCGTCTTAGACCAAGCTTACCTTGCCATTGCGCCAGGTATTGCCATTATGCTTTTAGTATTAGCCTTTATGCTAATAGGTAGCGCATTACGAAATGCAATGGATATCAAAAACTAACTCCGACGGCCTTTATACAATTCGTATCCCAAAAGTTTACACTCCAACGGTCCATTAAAAACCGTTTTTTTCTTATAAGCAGCCAATCCCACATTTTTCAGTGCATCGACATCTGAACTAATAATAAAAGCTTTACAATCGTGAAAATGGTTTTTCAGGCAATCACCAATCTCTTTATACATTGCACTGATATTCTCCACTTCAAGGCGCTCTCCATAGGGAGGATTAATCATCACCATTGCGGGTAATTTTTTAGGGCGTACATTTCTAAAATCGGACTTACTAAGTTCAATAAAATCACCAAGACGCGCTTTTTCTGCATTTACGCGCGCCATTCCCAAAAATCGTGCATCCACATCTGAACCATAGAAATTCACGGGCACATCATCTTTTATTTGAGCTTCGTTCAACACCTTACGCCACAAATCTCTATCAAAATTGCGCCAATGGAAAAAACCATAATCTGGACGATAAAATCCCGCAGGAATATTCAACGCAATCATCGCAGCCTCAATAAGCAGTGTGCCTGAGCCACACATAAAGTCAATAAAATCACACTCACCATGCCAGCCACTCATCAAAATCATTGCAGCAGCTGTCACCTCATTTATCGGCGCAGGGTGCGTAGATCGCTTATAACCGCGCTTATGCAACGAATCTCCCGAACTATCTAAATACACTTCTGCCTTATCTTTATATACGTATATATGGAACTGAACGTCCGGGTTCACCTTATCCACAGAAGGCCTTTCAGAATAGATCTCCCTAAAATGGTCACAAATTGCATCTTTTGCCAACATCGAAGCATAAAGCGGCGTCTTGAATATCGTGTCCGTTAAATTGGCACTTATAGATAACGTACCATCGTAAGCCAAAAATTTTTCTGTAGGTAACTTATAAATCGCTTCATAAAATTGATTGTTATTTTGGAAAGTAAACTCAGAGATTTTCCACAAAATTCTCAACGCCGTTCTACAAAAATAGTTGGCACGATAAAGCGTTTGAATCGTTCCTTCAAAAGAAACCGCACGATTTAACTCCTTACAATGGGTAGCTCCCAAGGCTTCCAATTCCCTAACTAATAGGTATTCAAAGCCGGGAAAAGTCTTGGCAATAAATGTTTCGTATCTCATTTTAAATTGTTAATTCTATGATTTTTCTTGCAAAAATTTCTTGCAAAAATACGACTTTTCCTTTTATCATCATTACTACAATTCAAAAATAGTTTTGGAACTCTACTGAAAATGAACAAGTTTTATTTTAATTTGTTAAGAAAATAAAATTTTCACAATTAATTGTATGAATAAATTATTTTAGTAAATTTGCGCATCGCTTTTCGACAAACAAGAAAAGATTTATTCTTAATAAAAAACTAAAGCAATGAAAGAAACAAAAGGGACAATAATGTTGGTTGAACACAGCCAAAACTTGCGTGCAGTTTTAAAGGATTATTTTGAAATGTTAGAATATCAAGTCATTGATTTTTCTAATAGCGAAACTGCCATCAAAGCATTTAATCAAGGAATTTATGATATTTGTTTATTAGACATTATCGCTGAAGACAAATATGGATTTGAAGTAATTCAAGACATCCGCAAAATAGACCCCAATATCCCTGTTATCTTCCTTACATCTTATGATGCCAAGGAAGATAGAATTAAAGGTTTCAAATTAGGTTGCGATGATTACGTTACCAAACCTTTCAGCACAGAAGAGTTAGCATTGAGAATTGAAGCTATTCTGCGCCGGACAAAACACAATCAACCTATTGTTAAAAATCTTTACGAAGAAAAAATCTACAAATTTGGTAATTTCGTATTGAATTTCAGTGCAATGGAACTTGTTCACCCAACCAAAACTCGCAATCTTACTCGCAAAGAAGCTGAACTTCTTAAACTTTTATGCGAACACAAAAACAAACTTCTTCCTCGCGAAGTAATTTTGAAAGAAATTTGGGGTGATGAAGATTTCTCTGTTGGTAGGAGTATGGATGTATTCCTAACAAAACTCCGTTCATACATCAATCTTGAACCCGTTGATCCTAAATATCTTAATCCAGAAGGCGGACGAAGACACAAATACATTGAAGGGTATGAACCTGCGGTACAAATTGTTAATGTACATGGCACTGGTTTTATGCTGAAAGTTAGAGAATAACAAATACAAAGCCTTGCAACCGCAAGGCTTTTTTTAGCACTATAAAAATGAAGAGAATAATTCTTATATGGCTACTATTCAGTATCTCCATTACTATTTCTGCGCAAAAGGATTTTTCACCATTTAGTTTCGGTTTATCTGGAGCGCACAGCGACACTGAACGATTCCAAGTATTATACAATACCCATGCAGCAGCTATCGAAGCGGGCGTAAATGTAAACTACGCAGGCATCGACACGCTATACATAGAAATTCCGCCCAAAGCCAAAAGAATTCCTCTTACTCAACATAATGACTTTCAAAACGCCGTTTTTTTCGTAAAGAATCAGGCTCAAACTTTCTACCTTTTCGATATGCAACAACGTGCCGATACACTCATAGTTGAGAAATCCCTATTCGATAGTTTGGATTTCAGTTCTATCCCACAACTGGCACACGGCACACACCTACTAATCATTGAAGACCAAACCCCGTGGGTTGGCAAACGTGATGGTTATAACTATGGAGCAACTCGCCGCGACCTTCTACTAATTCATAACGGCAAAAGCGAAAATCGGCCTATTTCTACCTACAACAACCCGCAAAGTCAACCAATATGTACATATTGTGCTGTTACCGAAACACCTAAGGTAATCAAAAACCTAACTATTCATCGCACTCCTGAATCCACATATAAAACCTATGTCTTCAACATTCTTCGGCAACACAATGTGCAATTTGAAAACATTGCCATATACACTCCTAAAAACGAATTTTACGGAGATGCAGCGTTCAATATTACCCATTGTTCTCATCTTTCGATGAATCAAATTTTTATCGACGGAACATACTCTCAAACTAACCACTATGGATATGGAATTCAACTAAATAACCTTTGGAACTGCTGCTTTGAAAATATGAATGCTCACGCCAACTGGGGAATTTTTGGCACCAATAATGTCAATAATGCCTTACTGATGAATTGCGACATCAACCGTTTCGACATTCACTGCTACGGACGTGACATTATCATTCAAAATTGTAATTTTTCAAAGCTTTACAACCAATTTTCATCTGTTTACGGACAAGTCAACTTCATTAATTGCAAATTCAGCGACTTCATTCCTGTACTCTTTGAACCTTCATATAACGCATACACGCGCTTCGATCTTAAATTCACCAACTGCATCTTCAATGCAACCTCATCGCGCTATTTTTTAATTCAAGCTGGCAAATTAGACAACACCTTCAATAACAGACCAGAACTTCAGAAAAAGTGTCTTCCTAACATCACTATTATAAATCTTACCGTAAACATCCCTGCAAATGTCCCAAAAATCGTTCTATTTCAACCCAAAGGTGCAGTTTCAGAACAACTTTCTGTAGGATATATCAACCAAATAAAGATAGATGGTATATACTTCAAAAATGAGAAGAAAAACAACTCGGCATCCTTCTCCCTTTCTTCTGCCAAAATCCAAACGGAACGCTCACTTAAAATCGATATCAATGCACTGAACTTAATACCTACAGACAGAGATTTTACCGAACTTAAAAATAAAAACAACACCCCTGCAGAGTTACTTCTAAATATCAATCACAATCCTCAAACCGATATAATACAGGTACGTAATTCTAACCTAATATTCGATATTTCAGCACATAGCTATCACAAAATACTATTTGAGCAATCACTTCTTGGATTACGTCAATGCACCAATCCAACAAATAGCAAACAGCGAATATATCGTCGCTGCGACATCTACACCGACGGAAATAAGAAAGAGTTTTGTATTGACGAAATGGGAACTTTTGAATATTGTAACTACATTTTTGGCAAGAAGAATAGCGGATCATCACTCTTCAATAATGAGAGCAATTCTCCTCGCGATACAACGCAACCCAACAATAGCAAACCCTCTTTTTACAAAAAGCAAAATTAAATGGTATTGGTAAGATATTTATTTATATCTTTGCCAACAATAAATTGACCGATTTCAGAAATCATTTCAAAAAAAACACACTATGATTATAGATAAACTTTACGCCCGAGTGGCTGAAAAAGGACATGTTTGCGTTGGGCTTGACACCGATTATAGCTATCTTCCTGCGCAATTTGCTGCACAATTTTCTAACCTCAGTGATGCACTTTTTGAATTCAATAAGCGCATCATTGAAGCAACGCTTGACTATGCTGCTTGCTATAAAGTTCAGATTGCCTACTACGAATCGTTTGGCATGGCAGGCTTGATGGCATACAAACGCACTTTGGAACATCTTCGCCAACGTGATGCCATTATTATTGCTGATATCAAGCGCGGCGACATTGCCAAGACAGCAGAAATGTATGCCAAAGCCCACTTCACTGGCGATTTTGAGGCAGATTTTATCACTCTAAATCCTTATATGGGAATGGATACACTTACTCCATTTCTGCCCTATTTCAAAGAGCAAAACAAAGGCGCATTTGTACTGATTCGTACTTCCAATCCTGGGGCGCAAGACATTGAGTACATCAACACAACCGACAACCGCCACGTTTACAACGTTGTAGGAGAAAAGATTAACACTTTAGGAAAGGAATTTATCGGTGAATGTGGCTTTTCTGCCATTGGTGGAGTGATGGGATGTACCCATGCAGATGAAGCTAAAGAGGTTCGCGAAAGCTTAGACAGCACCTTCTTCCTTATTCCAGGTTATGGCGCACAAGGTGGCAAGGCAGAAGACATTGCACTATATCTCAAAGAGGGTAATGGAGGTGTGGTAAATGCCTCTCGCTCTATACTTTTAGCTTACAAGAAAGTTGAAAATGGAGAGGGTAACTTTGACGAGCACTCTCGCAACGAAGCCCTAAAAATGCGTAATGATATTTTAGGCGCTATTAAAAGATAGTGATGAATAGCGGTTTTAAAATCAATATCGGTTTACACATTACTGAACGAATGTCCAATGGATTTCACAGGATAGAGAGTATTTTCTATCCTGTGGATTTGATAGAAGATAGCGTTAAAATCACACCTCAGGCGGGAGAAACTACGTTAGAGGTGGTAGGTGCAGACTTTACGTGCGAGATGGAGAAAAACCTATGCGTAAAAGCATACCGCTTATTAGAGAAAGATTTTGGAATTGGCGGAGTACATATCCACTTAGAAAAGAAAATTCCGTCTGGCGCAGGCGTTGGCGGTGGTTCCGGAGACGCTGCTACAACACTAATTCTGCTTAATCAAATTTTTAATCTTGCCCTTTCACAACATCAACTCAAACATTATGCCGCTCAAATTGGCAGCGATATTCCTTTTTTTATAGACCGAGTCCCTTCATACGTAACTGGACGAGGTGAAATTATTGAACCCATCGGTTTAGACCTTTCCCATACCGAAATAAAACTAAAGTTTCCTGGAATCAACATTGGGACAAAAGAGGCTTACTCGTTAATCACTCCCAAAAGCAACAGAATTGATTTGCGTGAAGCAATACAATTACCCATTTGTGAGTGGAAAAAGTATATCGTAAACGACTTTGAAGAGCCTCTATTTCAGAAATATCCAATCTTAGGAGAGATAAAGGAAAATTTCTATAAAGAAGGAGCCGAATACGCATCCCTTTCAGGTAGCGGTTCGGCTATATTTGCTATTTTCAAAAAAAATAGACTTTAAAAAGAAAAACGTAATATTACATTACGTTGATTTTCTTGGCTAAACCAGATTTTAAGTTAGCAGCTTTATTCTTGTGAATAATACCTTTTTTCACCAACTTGTCGATAATAGAAACAACCTTAGGCATTTTACCTTCAGCAACTGATTTATCTGAGGTTAATCTAATATCTTTTAATGCATTACGCATAGTTTTAGCGTAATATCTGTTTTGTAATCTTTTGCTATTGTTAGCTCTAATTCTTTTTTTTGCAGACTTGTGATTTGCCATTACTTTGTTATTTTTTTCTTTCTTATGTTACTATTTTTTAGGGTTGCAAAAATACAACTTTTTTCCATACGAACCTCACATTCCTAAAATTATTCGGAATAATTAATATTTTTCATCTTAGGAAACTGATTATCAATAAATTGAAAAATTTCTTCAACGGTCATTCCATACATTTTTCTTCCCTCATTTACCAAACTTTCAAATGATTTCACATCATTTAAGTAATAAAAGCACTCTAATTTTGCGCACCACAAATCCCAAAACAAGGGCAAAATTCCATCTAAATTCTCGAAACAAACGGCAGCATCTCTATACTCTTTAGCTTCTAAACGAGCAAAACCTGCAAAGAAGAGGAAAATAGGTGCATCGCCACAATAAGGAATTAACTGATAAACATTTTGTTCTGTAGCCTCTACATTTCCCGCGCACGCATTATAAATTAACTCATGCAGTTGTACCGAACGAGAGTCAAAATTGGATGCGACGTCAGCCTCAAAACGAGCAATAAAGTTATCGTAATCATCTTCAAACAAAGCCTTTAAATAAAGTTGCCAATAGGTAGGATACCCCGCCAACTGCATACGACTTTCAGCTAACGACTGCATTGCCAACTTTGTATTTCCAGCAATTATTGCATCATTAATTTTTGCGAACTCTGTAGTAGCTCCTCCAGGATTTGTTTTCTCCATAATCTGATACAACATCCAATAATTCAAATCATTGATCATTGATGAGGAGAGATTATAGAAAAATCCATCTTGGATTTTAATTTCATTATCCACCACAGCCAACTGCCAATCGTCAATTCTAAGTGTTAGGTCGTTATAAAGATGTGTAACAAAATGAAATACACTATCTTTTTGATAAACTCTTGTACACATAAAATGTCCTCCATTATTGACAGTTTCCACAAAATTAAGGACCATATTTTGGAAATAGGCATCAAAGAAAAAAGCACCAAAATCGGAATCAAAACTACTCTTAATCAGCGAATTTTCTGAAACCTGATTTTTCGCAAACAATTTATCAAACGTTTGTAGCAGAAGTGCTGTATCGCCACAATTCACTGCCGACTCCCATTGTTGCGCAAACTTCACCACCATAACACTATCCAACACCAACGGGTTTAATTCTGTTGATTGTGATTTTTTCTTACAAGAGAAACTAAAAATTCCTACTATACACAAAAGCAAGAGGAATAACGATTTTCGAATATACATACAACTATAGTTTTCGTGTAATTTTAGGCATAATTTCATTTTTCCAAGAAGCGAAAATTCCCTCTTGAATCTTTTTGCGTGCAGTTTTTACAAGATCCAAATAGAAATGTAAGTTATGTAAACTTCCAATCATCGGGCCGAGCATTTCGCCAGCAGTATAGAGATGACGCAGATAAGCGCGTGAATATTCTCTATCTGCCCACAAATCGCTTTGTGCGTCAATTGGAGTAAAATCATTTTTCCATTTTTCATTCCGCATATTCATCATTCCCTCCCAAGTAAAAATCATTCCATTTCTTCCGTTACGCGTTGGCATTACGCAATCGAACATATCGACACCCATCGCAATTCCTTCCAAGATATTAGCAGGAGTTCCCACGCCCATCAGGTAGCGAGGCTTATCAGCAGGCAAAATTTGGCAACAGATTTCAGTCATTTCATACATCAAATCTGTAGGTTCTCCAACCGAAACCCCACCGATAGCATTACCTTCACGATTCATAGAAGCGATAAATTCTGCAGATTTTACGCGCAAATCGCGGAACACACTACCTTGAACTATCGGGAACAAAGTTTGCGAATAGCCATATTTAGGTTCTGTTTCGTCAAAACGATTACAACAACGTTTCAGCCAATTGTGCGTAATCTGCATCGACTTTTCAGCATATTCATACTCACACGGGTATGGTGTACACTCATCGAAAGCCATTACAATATCGGCACCTATTGTACGCTGAATATCCATTACACGTTCAGGGCTAAAAAGATGGCGTGAACCATCAATATGGGAGCGAAACCAAACGCCCTCTTCGGGTTTAATTTTGCGCATTGGACTCAGTGAAAACACTTGAAAACCTCCGCTATCTGTAAGTATGGGGCGGTTCCATCCATTAAACTTATGCAAACCACCAGCGTTTTCCAGTACCTCCAATCCAGGGCGTAAATAGAGATGGTAAGTATTCCCCAAAATAATTTGGGCTTTAATATCCTCTTTCACATTGCTGATATGAACAGCTTTTACAGCACCCACAGTTCCAACGGGCATAAAAATAGGAGTTTCAATCTCTCCGTGATCTGTTTTCACCCGACCTGCGCGGGCGTGACTCTTAGGGTCGTTTTTCTCAATTATAAACTGCATTTTGTTAGTAATTTCCACGCAAAAATACAACAAATTTCATTTATATTTTTTACTTTTGCAATTCAAACTATTAACTACATAATGTTCAGTCTTATTATCACATCTCTACCTGAGATTTCTACCTTTATATTTGCAGGGATTGTTCTTGTGCAAATCCTCTACTATTGCTTTCTTTTTTTCAGATTCTCCTTTTACAAAAGAAAAGAAAGACCCAATACTCATCAATATCCAATATCAATTGTTGTAGCGGCAAAAGATCAAGCACATCAACTTATCAATCTGATTCCAAAACTTTTAGAGCAAAACTATCCTACTTTTGAATTGGTAATTATCAGCGATAACTCTAATGATGAAACAGCCCATTTGATTAAAGAGTTCAAGCAGACTCACGAAAATATAAAATTCACCAATCTTGATTCTGCAGTAACAACCATCAAGGGACGCAAATTTCCCATTTCTATCGGTATCAAAACTGCCACTTACGATCACATTTTGTTCACGGAGCCTGATTGTATCCCCTCCTCTAAAGAGTGGTTAGCTAATATGGCTCGTAATTTTCAACAGAAAAAGGAGATTATTGTCGGCTACAACACCTACGAAAACAAAAAAGGGTTGTTTAATTCATTGATTCATTACGACCAGCTCCACAACGCGATACTCTATTTCTCCTGCATACTTGCCAAAATTCCTTATATGGGTAATGGTAAAAATATGGCATATTCCCGCGAAGTATTTTATAGGCGCAAAGGATTTGCAGGATTGAGTCACATTCAATTAGGAGAAGACGACCTATTTATCAATAGAGCGGCTACTCCTGATAATTGTACAATTGAGATTTCACCCAATACTCATATCATCTCTTCCGCACGTGGAAACTTCAAAAATTGGTTTCTCACTAAAAGATTCCGCTACAGCACTCGCAATCTATACACATCAAAAGTACGATTTCATTTAAACACATACGGTTTTAGTAATCCTTTATGCTACATTTTTCTTGGACTCTCGCTCTATTTCACCATCACTGCTCATAATTTCCTCTTCCTTTACATCACTTGTGGTATTTTCTTCCTGAAATTGCTTTTCCAATACATTGCTTTTGGGTTTGCGGCATCAAAATTAAACGAAAAAAAACTTATTCCTTATATTCTTTTTTTAGACATCATTTCAACATTCATTAATGCCTTAATCTTTTTCCGTGCAAGGCTTTCAAATAAAAAATAATGGAATTTTTAACAACAAGTAGAGATAAAGCCCAACGAGATTACCGCCTGCTGCGCGATGCGTTAGACAATAATAATCAAAAGGCATACGCAGAACTCATGGGGTTGTACAAAAACTCGCTTTATCTTTTATTGCTAAAAATGATGAATGACCCCGATGATGCAGAAGACTTAACTTTGGAAGCATTCGGAAAAGCATTTAACAACTTGGATAAATATTCACCAGAATATGCATTTTCCACATGGCTTTACAAAATTGCTATCAACCATTGCATTGATTACATGCGTAAACGCAACAACAAGCCATACTGTTTGGGATACGATTCGTGCGGAACAGACGCAATTGCTGAAGAGTACGTACGCACATCAGTTCCTACGCCAGAAGATACCGTTATTGCAAAACAGAATGCATTAGAAATGAGAGACTTGGTTCAAAAGTTGCGCCCTAAATATCGCGAACTGATTGAGTTGCGCTATTTCCAAGAATTAAGCTACGAAGAGATTGCTCAGCAACTCAACATCTCACTTTCAAACGTAAAAGTACTGCTCTTCCGCGCGAAAGAGATGCTCTCTAACATGATTAAAAATCAACGAGATAACCTATAATCTCCCTTGAGAATATGGCAACCCTAACAATTACTGCTGGACGAACAAAGTTTTCTCTTCAGATTCCACATAAAATCCTGATTAACGGACAGTTCATTGGCATAATGAAGTCATCTGAAATTAAAATTCAGATGCCAGCAGGGAACTACCAAATTGCCATTCAAAGTATAATCCCTTACTTCGGAGCCGCCACAATGGTAAAAGTTGAAGAAGGCATTGACAACATCCTAACTTTTAGCGACCGAGAAAAATGGTGGGATATTCTCTTTGGAATTGACTTGATTCTTTGGTTTGCTAAACTTTTCTTTGAACTACCTCATCCTTGGGAACTTATCTACAAAATCTCCACAAATGGATATTTCATACTTTGGATTATTTACGAGTTGATTATCCGAAAACGATATTTCAAACTTGACTATCAACAAAAAATCAGGAAATCATCTTAAAGACTTATAATTTTTATCTAACAACAAGGAAACGAAAGATTTTCTGAATAGATGAAACCATTTATCGTTTTGCTTACCCTATCGGGTCATAATAGACTGGTTGTGCTTAATAAAAAATAATATTTTATCAATAAAAAAGCAGAACCAAAAAAATCTGATTCTGCTTGTGATAATAATCTATTAAAATTTAAATTAGTCACCTAAAGTTGCAACCATCACAGCTTTGATAGTGTGCATACGGTTTTCAGCTTCATCGAAAACGATAGAATTTTCAGATTCGAAAACTTCTTCAGTTACTTCGATACCATCCAAGCCGAATTGTTTATTCACATCGCGTCCCACTTGAGTTTCCAAGTTGTGGTAAGCTGGCAAGCAGTGCATAAATTTACATCTTGGATTACCTGTTAACTCCATAGTTTTCTTGTTCACTTGGTAAGGCATCAACATT
This sequence comes from uncultured Bacteroidales bacterium, assembly GCA_937901925.1. Taxonomy (GTDB): domain Bacteria; phylum Bacteroidota; class Bacteroidia; order Bacteroidales; family WCHB1-69; genus JAEZOU01. The sequence goes on from CALGTS010000032.1 coordinate 23,790, forward strand.
TCGATACGTTCTTTCCATACTTCAGCAGGTTCACCCATAGATACCCAAACGTCAGTATATAAGAAATCACAACCTTTCACACCAGCAGCAACATCATCAGTAACGGTAACAGTTGCACCAGTTTCTTTTGCGATTGCTTGGCAAGTATCAATCAATGCTTGGTCAGGTTGAAGAGCTTTTGGAGCTACGATTCTCACATCCATACCCATTTTTGCACCACCGACCATCAAAGAGTTACCCATATTAAAACGAGCATCGCCAAGGTAAGCAAAAGTCACTTTATTAAGTGGTTTATCAGTATGTTCGGTCATTGTGAGGAAGTCAGCCAAGATTTGAGTTGGGTGGAACTCGTTTGTCAAACCATTCCATACAGGAACACCTGCATATTTAGCAAGTTCTTCAACAGTAGCTTGGTCGAAACCACGATATTCAATACCATCATACATACGACCCAACACGCGAGCCGTATCTTTCATTGATTCTTTCACACCAATTTGAGAACCTGTAGGTCCTAAATAGGTAACGTGTGCGCCTTGATCGTAAGCAGCTGTTTCGAAAGCACATCTTGTACGAGTAGAAGTTTTTTCGAAAATCAAAGCGATATTTTTACCTTTAAGTGTTTGTTGTTCGCAACCAGCATATTTTGCACGTTTAAGATCGCGAGCCAAATCCAAGAAAAATTGAATTTCCTTTGGAGTGAAGTCTAACAACTTCAAAAAGTTTCTGTTTCTTAAGTTAAAAGCCATAGTTATAAAATTTGGTAATAAAATTTTCTTTCTGAATTCCCCCGAAGAAATCATTATAGTATCTCAAAATAAAATCTATAAGATTCTATTTATTAGAATATTACAGATAGACTTCTAAAAATGGAATCAAGTTGCAAATATCTAACTTTTTTTTGAAAAAAGAAAGAGAAATGAAAAGAAAAGCGAGAAAAATGAGAATAAATAGCGAAAATCGTGTAATTTTGCGCTTCATTATAATATGTTATGATAAACGGAAAAAAGATTACAGTAGTGATGCCAGCTTACAATGCGGAGAAGACTTTGCGTCAAACTTATGCGGAGATTCCTTTTGACATTGTCGATCAAGTGATTCTAACTGACGATTGTAGCAGCGATAACACCATTACAGAGGCGCGGGAGTTAGGCATCAACGAAATTATTATGCACGAACAAAACAGAGGTTATGGTGGAAACCAAAAAAGTTGTTACGACCGTGCATTAGCCACCGGAGCAGAAATCATCATTATGCTCCATCCCGACTACCAATACACACCCAAATTGATTCATTCCATTGCATATATCATTGCAAATGGACTTTATCCTGTAGTATGCGCTTCAAGAATTCTGGGGAAAGGCGCAAGAAAAGGTGGAATGCCACTCATCAAATATATTGCCAACCGTTTTCTGACTTTTTTTCAAAATATCCTTTTAAATCAGAAACTCTCTGAATACCATACGGGTTACAGGGCTTTTTCGGCTGAAGTGCTTCGTAAAATCAACTACCATGCTAACTCTGACGACTTTGTCTTCGATAATGAAATGTTAGCACAGATCTTCTGGCATGGCTACGAAATTGGCGAAGTTACCTGCCCGACCAAATATTTTGCAGAAGCCTCCTCTATCAACTTCCGACGCAGTTGTAAATATGGATTGGGGGTACTACGTGTTTCGTTACAGTACCGACTTGCTCGCTGGGGAATTATTCGTCCAAATATCTTTCAACCACAAACTAATTACAAAAAGTAGCCATTTCTACAATTTTTCGTATATTCGCAAAGTGTTTTAATCCTAAACACGTAAACACATCATATTGATATATAAACAAATAAATAGATACAAAAATGAGAAAACATCAAATTTCACCCAAACATCTCACTTTAAGTAGAGTAAATGAGATTATCAACAGCAATGCAAAGATTGAACTTTCGCAACAAGCCATCGATGCAGTTCAAGAGTGCCGTGACTATTTAGACAAGAAAATGCAAACTTCTGAAGTTCCTGTTTATGGCGTTACCACTGGTTTTGGTTCTCTCTGCAATACAACCATTTCATTAGAGCAACTTTCCACTTTGCAACGCAACTTAGTAATTTCTCACGCTTGTGGATTTGGCGAAGAGGTACCTCAAGAGATTGTCCGCTTGATGCTTTTGCTTAAAATTCAATCACTATCTTACGGAAAATCTGGTGTTCAAGTAGTTACTTTACAACGCTTGGTTGATTTCTTCAACAAAGGCGTATATCCCGTTGTATATCAACAAGGCTCACTTGGCGCTTCTGGCGACTTAGCACCTTTGGCACATCTTTCACTCCCCCTTCTTAACTTAGGTGAAGTTTATTATAAAGGCAAACGTTACAAAGCTGAAGAGATTAACCAAAAATTTGGTTGGGAACCTATCACCTTAAAGTCTAAAGAGGGATTAGCTCTTCTTAACGGAACACAATTTATGAGTGCATACGCTACTTGGTTGGTACTCAAAAGTAAGAAATTATCTTGGTTGGCAGACATCATCGCTGCACTTTCACTTGAAGCTTACGACGGAAGAATTGAGCCTTTCCATCTTTCAGTACACATGGCTCGCCCTCATATTGGACAATTGCAAACTGCACTTCATATCAGCGGTATGTTAGAAGGTTCAGAGATTATCTCTCGCCCGAAAAAACATGTTCAAGACCCATACTCTTTCCGCTGTGTTCCACAAGTTCACGGAGCCTCCAAAGACGCAATCCAACACGTTAGCAATGTGGTAGAAACGGAAATCAACTCTGTAACCGATAACCCAACCGTTTTCCCAGAAGAGGATCTGATTATCTCTGCAGGAAACTTCCACGGACAACCATTGGCATTGGTACTTGACTTCTTATCCTTAGCAATGTCAGAATTAGGAAACATCTCTGAAAGAAGAACTTACCAATTAATTGCTGGCAAACGTGAGCTTCCTTCATTCTTGGTTAAAAACCCAGGTTTGAACTCTGGATTTATGATTCCGCAATACACTGCAGCATCTATTGTTAACCAAAACAAAACTTTCTGTATGCCTTGTTCTGCTGACTCTATTGAATCTTCACAAGGCCAAGAAGACCATGTAAGTATGGGTGCCAACGCTGCGACCAAAGCATACATCATTATTAATAACGTTGAAAAAATCTTGGCTATTGAATTGCTAAATGCTGCCCAAGCTTTTGAATTCCGTCGTCCGCTTAAAAGCTCTGCATTTATCGAAGAACTCTTCGAAAGCTATCGTCAGCACGTTCCATTCGTAGAAGATGATACGGTAATGTATAAATTAATGCATGCATCTCGCGACTTCATCCAAGGTTTAGAAATAGACATTCCAGACGAACTATAATATAATAATTGATTCACTGAAAGCACTCTATGATTTCTCTTAATAAACTTTCCATCAACTTTACAGGTGACTTTCTATTCAAAGAGATCTCTTTTGTTGCTGGCGACAGAGATCGAATTGGATTAGTAGGAAAAAATGGTGTCGGCAAATCGACCTTGCTCAAAATTATCCATAAAATCATTGAACCTACATCGGGCAATATGATTATCACCTCTGGTTATAAAACAGGATATTTACCTCAAGAGATGGCTGCTGATTTTCATACCACCGTATGGGATGAGACCATGAGTGCTTTCGTTGAACAGAAGGAGTTGGAGCAGAAGATTGCCCATATAACCGCACAACTTTCTGAAAGAGAAGACTATGAATCTGACGAGTATGTACATTTAGCTCAACAACTTTCTGACTTTACTGACCGTTTTCATTACCTCGGCGGAAACAATATGGAAGGTGATACCGAGAAAGTTTTGTTGGGATTAGGATTCAAAGCTTCTGATTTTCATAGAATGCTCTCCGAATTCAGTTCAGGTTGGCAGATGCGCGTTGCCTTAGCCAAAATTCTACTCCAACATCCTGAAATAATTCTCCTTGACGAGCCCACCAACCACTTGGATATTGAATCTATCCAATGGTTAGAGGATTATTTAGCCAATTACGAAGGTTGCCTAATTTTAGTTTCACACGATAGGACCTTCCTAGACAGAGTTACCAATCGTACCATTGAAATCACCTTTGGTAACATTCAAGATTACAAGTGCAACTACTCAAAATATGTAGAGCAGCGTTTGGAACGTATTGAAATTCAGCAATCTGCATATCAAAACCAACAAAAAGAGATAGAACAAATTGAACGTTTTATCGAAAGATTTCGTTACAAAGCTACCAAGGCTAAGCAGGTACAAAGTCGGCTCAAGTTGTTAGATAAGATGGATAAAATTGAGATTGATGAATGGGACAATTCTGCCATCTCCTTCCAATTTCCACCTGCACCGCACTCTGGGAAAGTGGTTGTAGAGGCCAAAAATCTTGCACTTGGATATGGAGACTTCAACGTATTGAAAGATATCGACTTACACGTTGAGCGAGGCGAGCGTATCGCTTTTGTTGGTAGAAATGGCGAGGGAAAATCCACTTTTGTTAAAGCGATTGTGGGCGAACTTGCCCCACAAAGCGGAAGTTTAAACCTTGGACATCAAGTGGTTATTGGTTATTATGCCCAAAATCAAGCGTTGCTCCTAAATCCCAACAAAACCGTTTTTGAAACCATTGACGAGATCGCTGTTGGCGATATTCGACCCAAAATCAGGACCATACTAGGCAGATTTCTCTTCTCAACTGAAGATACAGAAAAGAAAGTCTCGGTACTTTCTGGAGGCGAAAAATCGAGACTTGCGCTTGCAAAACTTCTCCTCTCCCCTTTCAATCTACTCATTCTCGATGAGCCCACCAACCACTTAGATATGCAATCGAAAGATGTGCTTAAAAATGCACTTCTGCAATATACAGGAAGTCTCATTTTGGTTTCACACGACCGTGATTTCTTGGAAGGTTTGACCGATAAGATTATTGAATTTAAAGAGAAAAAAATTAACACCTTTATTGGAGATGTATATGAATTTTTGGAGAAGAAAAAGATGGATTCTCTCCAACAACTTCAAGCCAAAGCTGCGGTAGTTAATAGTGAAGGCAAAACGATTTCTTCCAATAAGGAACTTTGGGAGAAGAAGAAAGAAGAGGAAGCACGAAATCGCAAAATTCAAAATAAGCTTCGCAAAATTGAAGAAGAGATTGAAAAGTTAAACGAGCAGTTAGCGATTTTGGAAGAGAAGATGTCGCAACCAGAGAAATTCGCTAACGAAATTGCAGACGGCACCCTTTATCAAGCATACGAAAAAATAAAGAATGAAATTGCCGCACAAGAGGAACTTTGGCTTGAAATTCAGGAATAAATTTTGCAAAACAGCAATCACTGATAAAACGCGAGATCAGCTTGTTCATCACGAGCAAACTCAACAGCTCTATTTAGTAATAGGTTATAATCGTGCGTTGTTTTTAACTTCTCTATTACAAACTCATACAAATCATTTCCAAATAAAATCTCCTTTGGAATAGAGAGACCTAACGTAAAATTTTTCAGTTTCAGCAAATCGGCATCTGCAGCATCAGCAGGAAAGCCTTTCGGCAAACGTTTCAATGCTGATGTATAATCTACGGTAAACCCTTTTGCTTTCGCAATAGCAGAACGATAGGGCTCTGCATTTGCATAAATATCATCACGAATACTTGCCAACACACGTTTCTCTGGACAATAGATACCTGCTGCCAAAATATTATCGCCAATATAATCGCCGTTATCGGCCTCAACGTGAAAATAGTAGCCCGCAAATCCAGATTTCTTTCCCAAAGGACAGATATACGCACCAATATGATTTTTATATGGACGCTTATCAGGAGAAAAGCGCGTATCACGATAAAAACGATAAATTGATTGTTGAAGGGTGACACCAACTATCTCTTTATCAAATTCTGAAATTCCCACCAACAATCTCTCCACAAACTCATTAAAACGTTTTTGAGCCTTTTGATATTCCATTTTATGCGCAGCAAACCAAGGTCGATTATTGTTCTCTTGAACTGCATTTAGAAATGATACTATTTCTCTCATTTTTCGCTTTTTAAAACCGCAAAAATAAACTATTTTTCTATACAGAAAATGAAATAATCACTTTAAAAGTAAAATGACCTTTATAGTTGTCTGATAAAAACAAACGAGCACATCACATAATCAACAGCTTATAAATCAGTCATTAATAGTTAGATATAAAAAAGAAAGTCTCTTCAATCAAAAAAGAGGGCTATCTGTAAGCAGACAACCCTCTCAACTTTCAAGCAAGCCTATTGATTATTTCGCTATAAAATCCAAACTTCTTCTTACAAATTGACTTAACTTTTCGCCCGTCAGCATATTTTGTGACAATAATGCCAAATCGACTAATTGTTGTGTCATTTGTGATTTCTTTTCTGCATCTTCCTCTTTCAACAGATTGACAATCACTTCATTATTGTCATTTACCACCAAATTGTAATGTTCAAAACGGCCATACATTCCATTTTGTCCTGACAAGCGTTCCATATCTTGGAAACGTCTCATAAATTCGTTTTGCATTATCATCACGGGTAAATCTGTATCGTTCAAGCTCTCGACAACCACAGTAAATTTCTCTTTCTCAACCGAATTTTCGAATATTTCAGAAAGATTTTTGCGTTCCTCTTCAGAGAGTTTAGAGATGAGCGAATCCTCTTTTTCAATCAACTTATCGATAACATCTGCATCCACGCGGGCAAATTTTGATTTTTCCAATTTTTGCTCCAACATATTGATAAAGTGCGCATCAAGGATTGAATCCATCAGCAGCACATCGTAGCCGCGTTCTTGTGCCGATTGGATATAGATATGTTGTTTTTCCGCATCAGCCGCATAAAGATAAACCAATGTTTCATTCTTATCCTTTTGCAACGTTTCGATATAAGTTTTATATTCATCAAGTGTAAAATACTTTCCTTCAACATTTTTCAGGAGGAAGAAACTCTTCGCACGATCCCAGAACTTCTCATCGGTAATCGAACCGTATTGAATAAAAATCTTAATATCTTCCCATTTCTTTTCAAAATCCTCACGGTCATTTTTGAACATCTCTTCCAGTTTATCAGAAACTTTTTTGCTGATATGAGCAGAGATTTTCTTCACAGAAGCGTCTGACTGTAAGAAGGAGCGGGAAACGTTCAACGGAATATCGGGTGAATCGATTACGCCGTGCAGAAGTTGCATAAATTCAGGAATTACGCCATCGAGCTGATCTGTAATAAACACCTGATTACAATATAGTTGCACCTTATTTTTCTGCACCTCCAACTGATTTTTTACTTTCGGAAAATAGAGCACACCTGTCAGATTGAACGGATAATCCACATTGAGGTGAATTTGGAAAAGCGGCTCATCGAAGGTCATTGGGTAGAGTTCTCGGTAAAAAGAGAGATAATCCTCCTGTTTCAGATTGGCAGGAGATTGTTTCCACAACGGATTTACATTATTAATAATGCGAGGTCTTTCCATCTCCACTTCTTTCTCCTCGCCCTCTGGTTTGTCCCAATACTTCTCATTTCCGCAGCGGATAGGCACCGGTAGGAAACGACAATATTTCTTCAGCAGTTGGATAATTCTATTTTCTTCCAAAAATTCAGCTTCCTCATCTGTCACGTGCAGTACTATTTCGGTTCCGTGAGAAGATTTCTCGCACTCTTCCATCTCATAATTTGGCGAGCCGTCGCAACTCCAATGCACGGCTTGTGCGCCTTCCTGGTAGGATTTTGTAAAAATCTCCACACTATCAGAAACCATAAATGCGGAGTAAAAACCCAATCCGAAGTGACCAATAATATTAGCGGAATCGGTACCTTTATATTTTTCGAGGAACTCTTCCGCACTAGAGAAAGCGATTTGTGTAATATATTTCTGTACCTCATCGGCGGTCATTCCGATACCTTTATCAATAACTTTTATCGTCTTATCTTCTTTATTTACAATTACTTCAATAGTTTCATCAGTCATATCGACTTGCGCTTTACCAAGGCGCACCAACGTTCTGAGTTTTTGGGTTGCATCTACCGCATTAGAAACAAGTTCGCGGAGGAAAATATCGTGGTCAGAATAGAGGAATTTTTTAATTACGGGAAAAATGTTTTCCGTTTGAACATTAATTTTACCTGATTGCATAGTTATTTTATTTGATTAATTTTCAGAAATGAGGCCATTATGTAGCATAATTTGTGCCAAAACGAAAAAACTGACAAAATGTCCGATTCTGAAAATCTTGATATTGAATGTTTGATTTTGATATTTTTCTTTTCTGATGTTACAAATCAAGCAATCATTTTAGCATTTGAAGAACTCAAAAGGCGCATCATATTCTTGACCATACTAGTTTCCGTATCTTTTTGCTGGGCAATCGGACTTCTCCGAGATGCGGCACAAATCTCTTTGATGAATCTGGTTATCATATTTGCTGGAAATTCCACGCTTTTTGAACACTACAGTTAATTAATTTTCACATTTCTTTAAAATTTGTCATTTTTCGCGTTTTTTTTGCTATTTTTGCAGATTAATGCGTAAAAAGCTGATTTATGACCGACCAAGAAATAAAACGACTGAAAGATAACTTATGGCATTCGGCGGATATGCTTCGTGCAAGCGCCCACCTCGCTGCCAACAAATATGGACAACCTATCCTCGGCCTGATTTTCTTACGCTATGCCGACATTCTATTCAAGCAGCATAAAAAGAAAATTGACGAGGAGTACAACAAAAACAAAGGAACTCGTATGGAGCGTTCCTACAAGGATGTGGCAATCGAACAGTGCGGGTTTTTCCTGCCCGAATGTGCCTACTACGACTACCTGAACGACGCGCCCGACAATGCGGAAAAAGCCGTGTTGGTAAAGAAGGCGATGGAAGCCATCGAGAAGGAGAATGCCAAGATGGACGGCGTACTGCCCAAAGAGGTGTACGGCCAACTGGTTCCCGAAGAGGAGCCCGAACTGCTCAGCAAAATTATCCGTGTGTTTAAGGATATCCCCGAAGATATCAGCATCGACATCTTCGGTCAGATTTATGAATATTTCCTTGGAAACTTCGCGTTGAGTGAAGGACAGGGCGGCGGCGCATTCTACACGCCTGCCTCGGTGGTGCAGTATATGGTTGAAGTGCTGCAGCCCGTTACTGGCGACAAGAAATTCCTCGACCCTGCCTGTGGTTCGGGCGGTATGTTTGTGCAGGCAGCCCGCTATATGCACAGGCACAATGCGTCCAACAATGCCATGATGAAGTTCCGCTGCTATGGTGTGGAGAAAGACCCTGACACTGTGAAACTCGCCAAGATGAACCTGCTGCTCAACAATGTGCGCGGCGATGTTATCGAAGCCAACTCGTTCTATTCCGACCCGCACAACGCCTTCGGACAGTTCGACTATGTGATGGCCAATCCGCCCTTCAATGTGGACGAGGTGGTGGTTGACAAGGTGATTGACGACCAGCGGTTCAACACCTACGGTGTGCCGCGCAACAAGACCAAGAGCGCCAAGAAGGCATCCGACAAGAAAGAGACGGTGCCCAACGCCAACTACCTGTGGATTGGACTGTTTGCCACTTCGCTGAACGAACACGGCAAGGCGGCGCTCGTTATGGCCAACTCCGCCAGCGATGCGGGTGGTTCGGAACTGGAAATTCGCAAAAAGATGATTAACGATGGCATCATCTCACAGATGGTGACGCTGCCCAGCAATATGTTCTCCACCGTAACGCTGCCGGCCACGCTCTGGTTCTTCAACAAGGAGCGCAAGCGTAAGGATGAGATTCTGTTCATTGATGCCCGCAATATCTTTACGCAGGTGGATAGAGCCCACCGCAAGTTCAGCGAAGAGCAGATAAAGAACTTGGGCATTATCACCCGCCTTTATGAGGGCGACAGCGACAGTTTCTGGGCACTTGTTGAGGAGTATAAAGCCGCCGGTAAGCAGGAGCAGGTGGATTGGTTGTTGGAGCGCTGGCCCGAGGGCAAGTACCAAGATGTGATTGGCTTGTGCAAGGTGGCGAAAGTAGAGGGCGAAGACGGCATTGAAGACCAGGATTACTCGCTGAATGCCGGCCGTTATGTAGGTGTGGTGATTGAGGACGACGGAATGACCGAGCAGGAGTATGCCGACACGATGAAAAGCCTGAATGCCAAGTTCGCGCAACTCAATGCCAAAGCGTTGGAATTGCAGGCGGAGATTGAGAAGAATATAAAAGAGTTGTTTGGATAAGCTCATTTCCCTATGATGTATCAAATTTCATGTATCTTTGCCAAACCCTTGAATCAAGAGAGGATTTCACCAAATCTACAATAACTAATTAAACAAGAGTAAGATATGATTGACAAAGATTCAACTAAAGATGTAATGCCATTGATAGAAACGCTGTATCAAGATGCCCGTCGGATTATTGAAACCGCGCGCACCAACGCTGTCCGGAGCGTTGACTTCTGCCGTGTACAGATGTATTGGCATCTTGGCCAACGCATTTTTGAGGAAGAACAGCAGGGCAAGGAACGTGCCGACTATGGTACATACCTCATCCGCAACCTTGCCCATCAGTTGGAACCGGAGTATGGCAGCGGGTTTGGCATACGGCAACTCGAACGAGCCAGACAGTTTTATCGCGTTTATCCAATTGCGTCCACAGTGCGGACGCAATTGAATTGGTCTCAATACAAACTACTTATCGCCATTGACGACGCTGACAAGCGTGAGTACTATGAATTGGAATCCGTAAACAATGCATGGACGGCTCGGGAGACCGAGCGCCAAATAAACTCCATGCTCTATGAGCGGTTACTGTTGAGCAACGACAAGGAGTCGGTTTTGGCTGTGGCTCGGAAAAAGCGTATTCCGGAGTCTCCCGCCGAGGTTATCAAAGACCCCATGGTGTTGGAATTTTTGGGGTTGCACTGCGAAGCAAGTTATTACGAAAAAGATTTGGAAAGTGCCATCATCTCGCATCTGACAGAGTTTCTGTTGGAGATGGGCAAAGGGTTCTCGTTTGTGGCCCGCCAAAAGCGCATACTCCTTGAGGATGACGAGTTCTTCGCTGACCTTGTATTTTACAACCGGCTGTTGCGCTGCCATGTAGTCATTGATTTAAAGACGGGCAAGCTCACGCACCAGGACTTGGGCCAGTTGCAGATGTATGTGAATTACATCGACCGAAACGAAAAGCTACCCGATGAGAATCCCACCATCGGCATACTGCTCTGCACGGCGAAGAACGACACGGTGGTGAGGATGGCATTGCCCGAGGGCAACCAGACCATTCTCGCCAGCGAATACAAACTGTACCTGCCCACCACCGAGCAACTCGTCAAGGAGGTGGATTCTGCTAAGAAAATGGTTGAAGAAAAACAGAAACAAATGAAAAATGAAAATAAAGAACTGTTTGGGGAGGAGTGAGGATGGACTATTTAAAGCTTTCAGATTGTTCTGATTATTCTAATAAACGAACTAGCAATATTCAATTGGAGACATATATCTCAACAGAGAATATGTTGCCCAACAAAGGTGGTGTAGTGAAAGCAGAAAGCATACCCGATTGTAAATCAACATCAAAATATGAACCACATGATATTTTGTTGTCTAACATTCGTCCCTATTTCTGTAAAATTTGGTATGCGGATAAAGAAGGTGGCTGTTCTAATGATGTTCTTGTTATTAAGGCAAAAAAAGGATATTTACCAAAATTTCTATACTATGTATTATCGGATCAAAACTTTTTCAATTATGATACGGTAACATCTAAGGGCACGAAAATGCCTCGTGGAAGCAAGAACGCAATAATGAAATATTTGGTTCCTGATGCAGATATTTTCACCCAGCGTCGCATTGCCTCTATCCTATCCGCCTACGACAATCTGATAGAGAACAACAACAAGCGCATACGGTTGTTGGAGCAGATGGCGGAGAACTTGTACAAGGAGTGGTTTGTGCGGTTCAGGTTCCCCGGGCACGAGAAGGTGGAGATGGAGAATGGGCTGCCGAAGGGGTGGTGCAGATTACCTCTAAAAACAATATGTGAATTTATTCGAGGAAAAAATATAACATCTTCTGAGATGATACCTGGCAATATTCCTGTCATTTCTGCTGGAGTAACGCCTTCTGGAACTCATAATACAAGTAATGTTCAAGGAGTTTCAATTACGATTAGCTCCTCAGGCGCAAATGCTGGGTTTATAAGTATTCATTATGAAGATATCTGGGCAGCAGATTGTTCTTATATTTCCGAAAAAACTACGAAAAACATTTATTATGTATATGAACTTCTCAACAACATGAGGGATGTGATTGATAACCTTCAGAGAGGTGCTGCACAACCTCATGTATACCCTAAAGACATCAATCGTATTATGGTTGTATTACCTGACGAAAAGCTCAGGAAAGAGGCAGATGAACGATTTGAACGGATGCACAAATTAGTGGCTAAATTTCTCAAACAAAATGATTATCTCACCCGCCAGCGCGACCTGTTATTGCCGCGGTTGATGAGTGGGAAGTTGGAAGTGAAAGTAGAAGAATAAAAAAAGAAAATATGGATTTTACAAAACCTAGTTTATCAAATGAATTCGATTGGAGCAAACCTGTTCCAATTGTGGCATTGTTGGATATGAAATTCAACATACCAACCTATCAGCGTGGGTATAGATGGACAGAAACTCATGTCAACGACCTGTTGAACGACATTCAAAATTTCATTGATTCATTCAATGGAAAAGGAATTGGAACAGAGGATTTCTATAGCCTTCAGCCTATTGTGGTTAAATGGAACAAGGAAAAGGGGAAATGGAATCTCATTGACGGTCAACAACGAATGACTTCAATTTTTCTTGTTATCAAATACTTCAACTATGAATATTTGCCTCAAATAGGGTATGAAACAAGAGAAAAAAGTGAAGTTTATTTAAATGGTTTGGAAATTGATACTAAAAACCCTGAGGCTGAACCTATATGCTATGATTCAGAAAAGAAGTTGATCGACAATAATGAGAATATTGATTTTAAGTATATGGCCCGAGCTTTTAAAGCTATAAACAAATGGTTTATAGAAAAAGGACGGTCGTTTAATCGCAACAAATTTCAGGAAATATTCCTGCACAATACAAGAGTTATATGGTACGAACTCCCCGACGGGGAAGATGAAACGGAATCTTTTACCCGATTGAATATTGGCAAGATTCCCTTGACGAATGCCGAACTTATTAAGGCTTTGTTCCTGAACAGTTCAAATTTCAAAAACGAGCATACGAATGATAATGAGGTTAAACTGGAGCAGATAAAGATCGCCGCAGAATGGGACCGAATTGAGAACACCCTTTGTAATGACGAGTTCTGGTTGTTCCTTCACGAGAATGATTATAACAAACCCAATAGAATTGATTTTATTTTTGATTTGATAGAGCAATGCAACGCCTTAAACATTGACCTTTCAAAGGCAAATTTGGGGAACGACGAAAACCGCACATTCCGATACTTCAGCGAGTTTTTTTCGCAAACAAAGAATGATAATTGCGATTTTTCTGTCACCATAAAAGAAAACTGGAAGAAGGTGAAAAAATACTTCCAAATCTTTGAGGAATGGTTCAACAACCTTGAGATATATCATTATGTTGGGTATATTGCTGAAAGAAAAGGAGCAAAGGCAATACCCGACTTAATATCCCGATGGAATCAAAGCGAACAAACAGAAGATTTTGTAGGAGAACTGAAAGCATATATAAAGAACTACATTACCAAGACAATTAACTTGGATCAGCAATATGAAATTACGTATGAGGATAGTAAAGGAAATACAAAAAGATACCCGAAAAAGACAACCGCAACTCCCATTTTCTTGCTTCACAATATTCTGACTGTAATTAACCAGAACCGGCATTTGAAAAACAAGGAAGAGTATGATGAACGGGTATTCTATAAATTTCCTTTTCATTTATATAAAAAGGAAATTTGGCATGTTGAACATATCGATTCCAATACAGAGAATTCATTGGATAAATTGAAAGATCAAAAAGAGTGGATAGCCTATTCTTTTGAAGAAATAAATCCGAAAGCTGATAATTACAATTCTTTAAAAAGTGCTGTGAAGAAATTTGTCTGTCTGGATGACAAAACGAAGGAAGATGTATTTAATCCTATGTTCTCGAAATTGCATGATGAGATTTTGGAACAAGTTAAAAGTGAAGGATTGCATGACAACAGTGTAAAAAACCAAATCGGCAACTTCACTTTGTTGGATTCAAAGACCAATATGGGATATGGCAATGCTTTGTTCCCAACTAAACGCAGATGGATTATTGGAAAGGACCAGGGCATTCAATATGATGTAGAGTATGATGATCAATACGACAAAGGATACAAAATCATCGAATCAAAAGGACAAATAGCGTTTGTTCCACCTGTAACGAAACAAGTTTTTCTGAAATACTACACTGCGTCACCCAATGATAATTTGGTGTGGTGTAAAGAGGACTTTGATAGTTACAAACAAAATATGAAGAGATTGTTACAGGAAGAGAAATTTATTTAAAAACAATGTTATGAAAGTTACAACATTTTGGTCTTTGCTAAAGGACAATAAAATAACCATACCGATTGTGCAACGAGATTACGCGCAAGGAAGAGCGGAGCAAGTCATAGTAAGAAAAAGGTTCCTAAAAAGTTTGTTGAGCGCCATAAAAGGAGATAAAAACGTTCTACTTGACTACGTATATGGGAATCAAGAGAAAGACAATATTATTCCGCTTGATGGCCAGCAACGATTAACCACTTTATGGCTTTTGCATTGGTATCTGGCAATGAAATTGAATCTTATTCAGCAAGATGAAGTAATTAAAAATACTCTTCTGAAGTTCTCATACGAAACCAGAGTGTCGTCTTCCGACTTTTGCGAATCATTATGCAACGAGCCGATATCCAGCGTCCACGATATTGAGAAAAAAAATTGGTTCTATTCAAATTACACCAATGAACCCACTATATCTGCGATGCTCAGAATGCTAAAAGGTACTGGCGAAGAGGATGGCATTGATGAGGTATTGCAAACAGCAAATGATACAGAATTGAGGTCGTATTGGGATTGTTTAACCCGAGAATATCTTGACAATGAACGACCTCCAATCGCATTCTATTATTTCCCATTGGAAAAATATAGATTGACGGATGACTTATATATTAAAATGAATGCAAGAGGAAAGGCTCTGACTGATTTTGAAAACTTCAAGGCGGATTTTCTTGATTTGGTAAAAAAGAGATTTAAAGAAGACAATAACAATAATTCTATCGAGGAAGATGAATTGGAAATAAAAGCAGGCTCACGTAAATTTGCTTTTGCGTCAAAAATGGACAATGCCTGGACGGACATTTTCTGGAAATATAAAACTGAGAATGATGTAATTGACGACATTTACCTTGCTTTTATCAATCGATTTATACTGAATTATTTAATTGTGTCTGATGATACTGTTACTGCTGATACATGGGAAAGCAGACTTCAAGAGAAAGCCACAAATAATCTGGGTAAGAAATTGTATCGTGACGAACTGTCTTTTGATGATTTTGAATTGTATGAGAAAGAAATAGATGGAGTAAAGATACAGGTATTGGAGAACTGTTTGGATTCTATTTCAAAAAACATACAACACTTAGATATCATTCAGAACCTTTGTAACCCACGATGGGAAGATGTTAATAGAAATCCCATAAAAGATAAAGACTATCTGATTCCCCAATTCTATTTTATCCCCAAGTATTATAAAACAGAAGAGAACGGACGTCAAGTCTACAAGGTGAATGATATCACATTGCAAGAAAGAATTGCTTTCTATGCGATTTGTGCTTATTTGGAACAAGGTGATTTTGAAGAGGAATCGTTTAAGGATTGGATGCGAATAGTATGGAACTTCATTGAAAATGTGGGTAGTCACTACAGCGTTAGCGTCTTAGTGAATGAATTGCGCCAAATTCACAACTTGAAGCAACACTCTCACAACATCGTTTCATTTTTGAGCAGTGTTGATGGCAATAACCCAATCTTTACATACGATGCCATTAAAGAACAAGTAAAAGAGGAGATAGCCAAAGCCAAAAAGATTCAAAATGACGCAAATTGGAAGGATAAGATTGTAGATGCTGAAAATGCATTGTTTTTCCGTGGTGCCATCAGATTTCTGTATCGCGATGAAAATGGAAATGAGGACTGGAGCAAATTTGATGGCAAGTTGGACATGGCTAAAAAATATTTTACGAAAGATGGCGAAGAAACTGGTAATATTAATCTTCTTCGAACATTTATCTCATTGTTTGACGATTGGGAGAATCATTTTAAGGTAATATACTTTGATAATCTGAAAGATAGATGGCGGGGAAATTTGTTAAATGTATATTTGCAGAAACCGGTAGCTTTGTTGCTAAATGGGGCAGTCTGTGATTTTAAAACATATTCCTCTAATTTTGATAAGAACAACGATCCAGATCGTTGTTATATACAGAATTATATAGTGAAAACAACTATGCTTAACTCATTGGAAGAGGGCTGTTACTTGCACTATAGAGGAGATTGGTGTAATGGCGTCTGGGCATTATATCCATATAATACAAAAGCAGAATGGAAAATTTATTATTTGCATTTTAGGAATGAGCTGCTCTGCTCAAATAGTGAAATCTCTTTTTATGATGATTCAATGAACTCTTTTAGAAAAAACAAGATTTGTTGGGGTAAAAACATTCAATTCAAATATCGTGGTAGATATTTTATGTGGACAAACGAAAACAAAATTCATTTGATGTATAAAAATGGTAGCGGTATCAATAAAAGCAAATATTTTGATGGCTGTGGGGCTTATGAGAAAATAAAATGGGAAAAATTCCAGAATGAATTAGATTGTTTGCTGGAATCTTAAAAACGCATAAAATATAGAGTTTATGAAATCATTTATCAGCGAAGACGACATAGAACAGTCCCTGCTCAAACGGCTGAAAGAGCTCGATTGGGATTGGATTGAGTGCGACCCCGCAGTGGAACAGCAAGACGAGGTGGCAAAGACCGGCCGTGCCAACTCCTCGGAATGCATCCTGCCGGAAATCTTCCGCGCCTGCCTGAAAAAACTCAACCCCGACATCTCGACGGAGACCCTCAATTCCATCGTCGGCGATTTCAGAAAAGACTATACCGGCACCGACATCGTGGATACCAATTACAAGTTCTATAACCAAATCCGCAACGGCATCAACGTGAAGGTGCGGAAAAACGGGAAAGAGGATTTCGAGATTGTGAAACTGATGGATTTCGACAACCCGCTCAACAACACCTTCACCGCCGTCAACCAGATGTGGATCAAGGGCAGGTTCCGCTACCGCCGCCCCGATGTGCTGCTGTTCGTGAACGGTCTTCCGCTGGTTTTCATCGAACTGAAAAACTCGACAGTGAAAGTCGAGGAGGCCTACAACAAAAACCTGCTGAGCTATCGGGAAGACATCCCCAACATCTTTGCACTGAACCAAATATGCGTGCTCTCCAACGGTCTGACCACGAAACTGGGCGCATTCAACGCCGGTTATGAATTCTTCTTCGAGTGGCTCCGCGTCAACAATGAGAAAGAGCCCATTGACAGGAAGAAAATCGCCGAAGAAGGTTCTTCCATTTTGTACCTGATTGAGGGCTTATTCCGCAAGGAAAAATTGATTGACTATATCGAGAACTTTGTTTTCTTCGACAACAAGCGAATTAAAATCATTGCCAAAAACCACCAGTACTTAGGTGTAAACAACCTGATGGACAACGTCTATAACCGCGAAAACCTGAAGGGCAAGCTGGGTGTGTTTTGGCACACGCAAGGCTCCGGCAAATCATATTCCATGGTGATGTTCGTAAGGAAAGTACGCCGCAAGGTCAACGGCAACTTCACCTTCCTGGTAATCACCGA
Organism: uncultured Bacteroidales bacterium; assembly: GCA_937901925.1. Classification (GTDB taxonomy): domain Bacteria; phylum Bacteroidota; class Bacteroidia; order Bacteroidales; family WCHB1-69; genus JAEZOU01. Next base: position 41,700 of record CALGTS010000032.1, read on the forward strand.
CCGCGACGACCTCGACACCCAGATTCACAAGACCTTCGTGCGTACAGAAGTGATTGGGGCCAAAGAGGAGTGCCAACCGAAGAACTCGGCTCAACTTCGCGAATTCCTATCTGGCAACAAGCCGATGCTCTTCACCCTCATTCACAAATTCGGTTACGACAAAACAAAGAAATACCCGATACTCTCCACCCGCAACGACATCTTCGTGCTGGTGGATGAAGCCCATCGTACCCAATACAAAAACCTTGCTGAGAACATGCACACCGGCATTCCCAATGCCAACTACATCGCCTTCACAGGCACCCCGCTGCTGGGCAGCAAGCGACTCACCAACCAGTGGTTCGGCGACTATGTGTCGGAATACAACTTCGGCCAATCGGTAGAAGATGGCTCCACAGTACCGTTGTTCTACTCACGCCGTGTGCCCGAAGTGGGATTGGAAAACGACTGGTTAGACACCGACGTGGACCAGATTGTGGAAGACGAAGAGCTCAATACCCGCGAACAGGAACTACTGGAGAACTCCTCGTCCAGAATTTTGGAAGTAATCAAACGGGACGAGCGTTTGGATAAAATCGCAGCGGACATCGCCCATCATTTTCCACGCCGCGGATTCTTGGGCAAAGGCATGGTCATCAGCGTGGACAAATACACCACGGTGAAGATGTACGACAAGGTGCAGCGCTATTGGCAGGAGGAGAAAAAGGCCCTGATTAAGGAGCGCAATGTTGAAAAGGATACCGACAAGCGGCAGGAACTCACCAAACGCTTGAACTATATGGACAGTGTTGAAATGGCCGTGGTAGTAAGTGAAGAGGGAGATGAGGTGGACAAGTTCAAAGCACAGGGACTGAATATATCGTTGCACCGCAAAAAAATGAACGAGATCACCCCTGATGGGAAAGACATAGAAGACCGCTTCAAAGACAAGAACGACAACCTGCGACTTGTGTTTGTGTGTGCCATGTGGCTCACCGGCTTCGATGTGCCGTCGCTTTCTACCTTGTATCTCGACAAGCCGATGAAAAACCACACGCTGATGCAGGCCATCGCGCGTGCCAACCGTGTATTCCCCGGAAAAACCTGTGGCATCATCGTGGACTATGTGAACGTATTCAAATACATGCAGAAGGCACTGTCGGAATACGCAACCGGCAACGACGGAGCGGAATATCCCGCGAAAGACATCGACCAGCTTATTGGCAGTATTGACCAGTGTATTGCAGAAATCGACCAGTTCCTGATTCCTATGGGGATCAGTTTGGATAAGATTATAGAGGAGACGGATACACTGGAACAGATAGAACTTTACCGAAAAGCCTACAACAAGATTCTTGAAAAAGATGAATGGAAAGACCGCTTCAAAGTACTATCCCACCTGCTTGACAATTTGTATGATGCCTCCAAACCTGAAATCTTTGAAAAAGGCTGGTACGACGAGAAGTTTGCGCCCATCATGTATTTGATCGGCTTATTTTACAACCAAATTGACGACGACAAATTAGCCCGCGCAAAGGCGAAGATGGCAGAAGTACTCGACAGAAGCGTCACCATAGCAGAAGCCGATGACAAAAACAAGTATGTCATCCACAAAGGGAAGGTAATCGACCTAAGCAAGCTTGATGTGGAAAGCATCAAGAAGGTTATTGATGCCTCACCGTATAAAGCATTGGAGATAGAAGACTTGCGTGCTTATATTGAGAAAGTGCTGGAACAAATGATCAACAAGAACTGCACCCGCATTAGATTCTCTGAAAGGTACAAGGGAATCATTGACCGATATAATGCCGGCGGCAGTGAGAATGAGGACTACTACGAAAAGCTGCTTGAACTTATCGACTCGCTGAAACGGGAGCAGAGTAGGGCCACCGAGATGGATTTGGAAGAGGAGGAACTGGAAATCTTCGACCTGCTCATCAAGGATCGAAAGCTTACAAAGGCAGAGGAACAAAAGGTAAAATTGGCGGCGAAGAACCTCTACAAGAAACTTTTAGAAGAGAAGGACAAGGTGATGGTCGTGGATTGGTACAAAGATGAACAACCCAAACAAAAGGTATTGGGTCTTATCCAAGTTTCCCTCAACAACGACCTTCCAGAATCGTACGACCGCGAAGTGTTCAGCACAAAGACCAACCTCCTGATGAACCATTTCATTGACATGGCGGTACAGGGATATGGATGGGTTGCATAGCCTCCTTCCTAAAAGAACTCGCGTTTCCCGCAGAGTGAAAACCTGTTTTCTTAACGAGACCGAATCTTGTTGCGGTAACATCCCCCAAAAGTGTGTAATTTCCGGCAAATATGATATATTTGCAAAACGTAAAAAATTAAACAAATGGAAATTACACAA
>CALGTS010000033.1 GCA_937901925.1 uncultured Bacteroidales bacterium
TTTTAGGTTTGCGATAGCTTTCGTGCGCCCATCGCAAGAGTGTGCGCAACAACGAAAAAATATTGCGCTCAGCGCCCAGTGCGTTGGTTGCGTTAGGGATTGCAGCGGTTATGAGCGCCGGTTTGAAGTTTTGGAACCTTGGATTTTAGTGTTTTAAAATTGGATTTAGAGAAAGGTTGAAGCGAGGGAAAGAGGCGCGAAATTTGAGCGGAAAGCCCGACGGCGGCAGGGTAGGGCAGTGGCGGGGTGGTCGCCGGAACGCCCAAATTAAAAAAATAAAAATAGTCGCTTTTCCCTTTTACAATTCCATAATTTTTGTACCTTTGCAAAATTAAACTCACACGCTATGGCAAAATTTACCCACCTTCACGTTCACTCGCAATATTCAATTTTAGATGGTATGGCCTCGATTTCGCAACTTATCGAAAAATCGGTAAGTTTGGGAATGTACAACTTGGCATTGACCGACCATGGAAATATGTTCGGAATAAAGGAATTTGCGCAGGAAGCTGATAAATATAATAAAAATATCTCTGAAAAAATTAAAGAGAATGAGGAGAAGATTGTAAAGTTGCAAGAGCAGATTGCAGCTTTGGAACCTGAAGCGGAGGAGCGTAAAAATGCGGAGGCGGAAAAGGTAGGATTGGAAGAGAAAGTTGCGGAGCTGAAAACTCAATTTTTTAAGCCTATTTTCGGATGTGAGGCTTATGTTACCCGAATTACGGAAAGCAATCCAGAGGGTGATAGAAGGTTGATTACAGGTAAGAAAGGAGATGCGCGCGGTTACCACTTAATTTTGTTGGCCAAAAATAAAACGGGCTACTATAATCTTTGTCAGATGATATCGAAAGCTTGGACGGAAGGCTTTTACGGTTGCGCACGTATCGACCGAGAACTTCTGGAAAAGCATAGCGAGGGAATTATCTGTGCTTCGGCGTGTTTGGGAGGTGAGATCCATAAAATGATTGAAAACAACCGTATTGAAGATGCGAAAGAATCGGCAAGATGGTACAAGAATCTGTTTGGAGATGATTATTATCTTGAATTACAGCGACATAAAACAGATAAGCCCAATGCCAACACAGAAACTTTTGAAAAACAGGAAGCGCAAAATGCGAAGTTGACAGAGATAGCGCGCGAGTTGGATATTAAACTGATTGCTACCAACGATGTTCACTTTGCTTCAGAAGATGATGCGGAAGCGCACGACTTATTAATCTGCCTTAGCACCAATACGCCTTATACAGAAACCAAACGTCTGCATTATACCAAGCAAGAGTGGTTGAAATCGCCTGAAGAGATGGCTGAAATTTTTGCAGATTATCCTGAAGCCATAGAAAATACGATGGAGATTGCGGAAAAGGTTGAAAATTACAAACTTGACCATGCTCCGATGATGCCTGCTTTTGATATTCCAGCGGATTTTGGCACGGAGGAGGAGTATCGACAGAAGTTTTCGCACGAAGATCTTTTGGCAGAATTTGAGGCAACAGAGAAGGAGAAAGGACGAATAGAGAAATTAGGCGGCTTTGAGAAGATTTATCGTATTAAGTTAGAAGCGGATTATCTGAAGAAACTTACGATGGATGGTGCGTATCGCCGTTATGGTAAAGATTTGGCGCCAGAAATCTTAGAGCGAATCGAGTTTGAGCTAAAGGTGATGAAGGATATGGGTTTTCCTGGGTATTTCTTGATTGTGCAGGATTTTATCCAAGCCGCTCGAAATATGGGAGTTGCTGTAGGCCCTGGCCGTGGTTCGGCAGCAGGTTCGGTGGTGGCTTACTGCCTGCGAATTACTGACCTCGACCCGCTAAAGTATGACTTGCTGTTTGAGCGTTTCCTCAATCCAGACCGAATCTCGTTGCCCGATATTGATATCGATTTCGATGACGATGGACGTGGTAAGGTATTGGATTGGGTAACAGAGAAATATGGAAAAGATAGAGTGGCGCACATCATCACTTTTGGTACGATGGCTACAAAATCAAGTATTAAAGATGTGAGCCGTTTGATGGAATATCCTTTGGATGCAACTAACTATATTACTAAACTGATTCCTGATAAGTTTCAAGAGGAGAAAAAAGGAGAAAAACCGCCCAAAGTTAATGTTAAGAATTGCATTCGCTTAATTCCTGAGATTCAAGAACAATACCAGAATGATGAAAAGTTGGCGAAGGTGTTGGATTTCGCTTCCCATTTGGAGGGAACAGTGCGTCAAACGGGAGTGCACGCGTGCGGCGTTATTATTGGTGCCGATGATTTAGCAAAACACGCCCCTTTGGCTACAGTTGAAGATAAGGATTCTAAAACCCGAATCTGCGTTACGCAATATGAAGGTAATAAAGTAGAATCGGTGGGATTGATAAAGATGGATTTCTTGGGATTGAAAACACTTTCTATTATTAAGGAAACCATTAGAAATGTTAAAAAATCGAAACATATTGATGTTAATATTGACACCATTCCGATTGATGATGAAAAAACCTATATGCTTTATAGTCAGGGACGTACTGTTGCTGTTTTCCAATTTGAATCTCCTGGAATGCAGAAATACCTGAAGGAGTTACATCCCACACGTTTTGAGGATTTAATTGCGATGAATGCGTTGTATCGTCCAGGTCCAATGGATCATATTCCCTCCTTTATTGCTCGGAAACAGGGCAAGGAACCTATTGTTTACGATATTCCAGTGATGGAGAAATATCTGAGCGATACATACGGAATTACGGTTTATCAAGAGCAGGTGATGCTTTTGTCGCGTCTTTTAGCAGGTTTTACGCGTGGCGAATCAGATGAGTTGCGTAAGGCTATGGGTAAGAAATTGTTAGCTGTGATTGATAGATTGAAACCCAAATTTATTAATGGCGGCACAGCTCAAGGTCATGACCCAGAAATTTTGCAACGAATTTGGAGCGAGTGGGAGAAGTTTGCTTCCTATGCGTTTAATAAGTCGCATGCCGCTTGCTACGCTTGGGTTTCTTACCAAACAGCTTATCTTAAAGCGCATTATCCAGCTGAGTTTATGGCGGCCAATATGACCAAAAACCTTGACAAAATTGATGAAATCGTTAAACTGATTGAGGATTGCCGAAGTATGCATATCAAGGTGTTGGGGCCAGACCTTAACGAATCAGATGTTCGATTTACAGTGAATAATAAGGGTATGATTCGTTTTGGCTTGGCGGGCTTGGTAGGCGTAGGCGATAGCGCAGCGTATAGTATTGTAAGTGAGCGTGAACAAAATGGACCATTTAAGGATCTTTTCGACTTTTTCGCTCGTATTGATGCTCGAAATTGCAACAAACGTGTTATCGAGGCTCTCGCTAAGGCAGGCGCTTTCGATTGCTTTACAGAATACCATCGCGCACAATATTTCTACGTTGACGAAACAGGACGATCTACTATCGAAAAACTCCTAAGTTACTCCTTCCGTGTGCAAACACCAACCTCTCAATTCTCAATATTTGATACTATGCCAGAGGAATCCAATGTTCCTAAACCTGAAATCAAAGAGTGCGAACCTTGGAACCATCTTGAAATGTTGCAAAAGGAGTTTGAAACAGCAAAAATTTTTATCTCTGGTCACCCGCTTTCTAATTATGAAAAGGCTATTAAGGAGTTTTCTAATTTCTATTTCAATGAATTAGGTACGAAAGATCTATCCCAATTTGTTACAAAGCCAGCAATGTTTGGGGCTATTGTTAAGAGTGTGAATACTTTCCGTACCAAAAAAGGTACCGAATATGGAAGAATCTCCTTTGAAGACCTTAATGGTCATGGTTATGAAATGGCATTGTTTGGAAACGATTTTGTGAACTATTTCTCGAAATTTAAAGCTGATATGCCAGTTTTTATGAAATGTATCGCCAAGAAAAGATTTAACCCCGACCCCAATGCTCCTGATGTCTATGAATTAAAACCACACGAAATTATCCATTTAGATGATATCTACAAGATGTTGTGCAAGGAGGTAACGATGATTATTAATATCATGGATGTGAATCAAGATTTGGCACACAAGATTTTAAAAGCAGTAGAGAAATCGAAGGGAAAAACTATGCTGAAAATTAGAATTACTGAACAAAATCAAAATTTCTTTACAGATTTTCTCAATAATTCTTTTAAGATTGATGTGGAGAAGTTTATTAAAAATATCGACATCGATAATTTAGGATTGCGATACGATTATCAGCTTAAACTCAAATAATGATAAAACGCTATAACTCATACAAGCATTTTCTGACTTGCCAGTTTGGGGGAAGAATCCAAAAACTTACCATCGACGCAGGTTTTACTTGTCCTAATCGTGACGGAACCGTTGCGTATGGTGGGTGCTCATACTGCTTGAACGATGCTTTTAATCCTTCCTATTGTCAGTCGGAAAAATCTGTAAAACAGCAACTTGATGAAGGAATCTCTTTCCATCTCAACCGCTATCGTCGTGCAGACGGCTATTTGGCGTACTTTCAAGCTTTTTCTAATACCCACGCATCGGTTGCAGATTTGCGACGAGTTTATGCGTCCGCAATCGAGCATCCCGCAGTGAAAGGTATTGTTATCGGTACTCGCCCCGATTGTATTGATGAGGAGAAGTTAGATCTGCTTTCCGAAATCAACGAAAAACTCTTTCTCTCTCTTGAGTTTGGTATCGAATCAATCTATAACGAAACCCTTGCTCACATCAACCGAGGACACAATTTTGAACAAGCGGTTGCTGCTATCGAAATGAGCGCAAAACGGAAGATTCATATCGGTGCCCATTTTATCTTTGGACTACCAAACGAAACTCCCGAAATGTGGTTGCACGATATTAATATTGTTAATGCTCTGAAAATTAATAGTATAAAATTCCATCAACTACAAATTATCAAAGGAACTAAGATGGCTGAAGAGTTTACTGAATTTCCTGAACGTTTTTATAATTTCCAAAATATGGAGCATTATATCGATTTTATTGTGCGCTATACCGAACGCCTAAATCCACATTTCATTATTGAACGTTTTGCAGGAGAAGTACCCCCTCGTTATCTGTTGGTAAACCATTGGGGAAATATTAGATATGATGTCGTTCTTCAAAAAATTGAGAAAGAGTTAGCGCATCAAAACAGTTGGCAAGGAAAATTGTTTTTTCAAAAATTATAGTCTATGAAACGTTATTTATTATTACTGATAATTAATCTTTGTTTTTTTGTTCTTTGGGGGCAAGATGTAAAAAAGATTTACACATTTACCATTGATGAAAATATCACAAATGCTTCGTTGCGCAAGGTTGAAATGGCGCTCAAGGTCGTGAAAGAGCAAAATGCAGATGTGCTTTTGCTGCATCTCAATACTTTTGGCGGTGAATTAGAAGCTGCAGACCAAATTCGTACGTTGCTGCTCAGGTGTGAAATTCCTGTTTGGGTTTATATTGATAATAATGCCGCATCGGCAGGCGCGCTCATCTCTATAGCGTGCGATAGTATTTATATGAACGAAGGTGCTTCTATTGGCGCAGCCTCCGTCGTTGACCAACAAGGAAATGTTTTACCTGATAAATATCAATCCTATATGCGCTCTCTAATGAGAACTACTGCTGAAACCAATGGAAGAAATCCTGATATAGCGCAAGCAATGGTTGACCCCGATATTCATATTGATGGAATTATCGACTCTGGTAAAGTGTTGACATTCACAACCTCAGAAGCAATGAAATACCAATTTTGCGAAGGAGAGTGCCATTCTATAGAAGAGGTCATTGCAGCTGCTCATATTTCCAATTATACGCTTATAGAACAGAAACTTACCTGGATTGAACGTGTTATTCTCTTTCTTATGAATCCTGTAATTAGTAGTTTGCTGATAATGGCAATTATTGGTGGAATCTATTTTGAGATGCAAGCGCCCGGAATCGGTTTTCCTTTAATCATTGCTATCCTAGCTGCATTGCTCTATTTTGCACCTCACTATTTAGGCGGTTTGGCAGAATATTGGGAAATTGCTCTCTTCTTCGTTGGACTGGTTCTGCTAATTCTAGAACTATTTCTGTTTCCTGGATTTGGTATTTGTGGAATCTCAGGTATTATTCTAATGTGTGCATCGTTGGTATTGGTTATGATTTTTAATGTGGGTTTTGATTTCTCTTTTACCGCACCTATCACAATTCTTGAAAAGTTCCTAATTGTTGTTATCTCATTGGTGGTGGGTTCCTTAATTTCCATTTGGTTAGGAAAGAAATTGATTACAGCAGAAACCCGTTTCGGTACTTTGGCTCTGAGAACGGAATTGAGTAAAGATGATGGCTATGTTTCGCAAGATTTAGATAATAACCAATATGTCAATAAGATTGGGGTGGCGATAACTCCTTTGCGCCCAAGTGGGAAAGTAGAAGTTGACGGAGAAATTTTTGATGCAATCTCGCAATCTGGCTTTATTGATAAAGGAGTATCTATCAGAATAATTCGTTTTGATACCTCACAATTGGTGGTGACTAAGATGTAAAACATTTCTTCTGTACACAATAAAATCAGATTTTTGCCCTGCTGTTGTACTTGTTCGCTTAGAAATTTTACCATTATTTTTGTATCTTTTGTGTCAATACAAAAGAAAATTATTCTACATCCTCATATTGATTAACATGGAATTATATTTCAGATTAAATAATAGTATTTATTCATCTGTTGTAACTTATTCTTTCTTTATTCATTGCGCATGCATTCTGTTTCAGTAGTTCGTCTAATTCCGATAAAATTCGGAATTAATGATATGAAAATAATTCCACTTCTAAAAGCTCCTTTCGGATAACTAATAATAAAGAGAAAGGGTGAACGAAAATCGCTCACCCCTCCCCAATATTTATTGTTATGAAAAGTGTGTTAGAATTTATCTTCGTTTTCAACCATCAATTTATTCAACTTGTTGTATTTCATCATTAAAGCAGCATCCATAATCATATAAATTATCCAGCAAATAATTCCAATGATAGTTACTGTAGTGTGGTTAAACTTGAAATACATAGGGGAAACGGAGAAGAATGTGCTATTGAAGATGATAGGAATAAATACCATAGCAACCAAAACTAAGCACCACCATAATGATATGTTGAATTCTGTGTTTGGAGAAATTTTATCTTTTTCAACAATTTTTTTGTCAACTAAAGCATATTCAGTTTCTTCCCAAATTTCGTTGGAAACGGAGTATGGTTTGATAAAGAAATAAACAGGAATAATCCAACTAACATACGCCCAGAAAGGTTGTGATCCTTTTTTCATCCAAACAGAAACTGCGTGAAGGTTTTTAAGGTTGAAATAGTTCCAAGTTGCAAAAGCGGCAAGTTTGGAAACCACCAAAACAATGGTAATTATCATCCAAAGACGGAATTTTCCTTTTTGAACATCAGCATTAGCCATTAAAGTTTCATATTCTGTCTTAATAGGTGCGAAAGCTTTTGTAGCTGCATTAATCGTTGAATCAACTTTGGCAAGGTTTGCTTCTTTTTCTTCAAGATTTTTAATGTTTCTTTCTAAAGTTTCTGTATAAACTTTCAACTCTTCTTTGTCTGTAGGAGGTGTTTGTGCTTGCAAAGTATCCACCTTGTTTGAATAATATTCAAATTCTTGCAAAGCAAGTTTACGTGGATGTTCGATAGTTTTCAAAGAATCTAACCCCGTTTCATACTGATGCTTTTTTGCTACCAATTGTGAGTTCTCTTTGTCAAACTTGTTCATAAAAACAGTCATAATTACAAAAGTGACCAAAATAAGCACATTTAGAATCATAGAAATTTTGGTCCATCTGGCATTATTCGTAATTTTTTTCATTTTGTGAAATTTTGTATGAGTTTAATTTTCAGTTAATTACAAAAAATAAGGTTGGTTATACAAACCGAATGCAAAAATATGAAAAATATAACGCAAACAGCCTTCGGAAACAGATTTTTTTTTAAATTATTCGCATTAAAAAAAAACGTAATTTTGTCGGCTAAATTTGGAACGATTTCTTTGGGGTAAAGAGGCGCTACAAATTAAGAATTACTAACTATATTATTGGTATTATCGTCAAGAAAGAGAGAAAAAACGCGTGAAAAAACTACAGAAATTTCTATCTCATCCTATTTATGCAATTATCGAAAAAGTTGCTGACAGACTACAAGTTTCTACATACGTTATCGGTGGAATTGTTCGTGATATTTTTTTAGATAGACCTTCAAAAGATGTTGATATTTTGGTTGTAGGTAATGGAATTGAATTTGCACAAGCGGTAGCAAAAGAGATATCCTCCTCCTTAAAGGTGAACGTTTATAAAAATTTTGGTACAGCACAATTTACATTCCACGACTTGCTCATTGAGTTTGTGGGTGCACGCAAAGAGTCTTACAACCGGAACTCTCGTAAACCTATTGTTGAAGATGGGTCACTGCAAGATGACTTAAATCGACGAGATTTTACTATCAATGCGATGGCAATAGGTCTGAACGGTGATCATAAAGGAGTGCTTGTCGACCGCTTTGGAGGAATGAATGACTTGGATAACAAGATTTTACGTACACCATTAGACCCCGATATTACATTTTCTGATGATCCTCTTAGAATGATGCGTGCCGTACGTTTCGCCTCACAATTAGGATTTAAAATCTATGACGAAACCTTTGAGGCTATCAAACGCAATGCGCCCCGTTTGGAAATTATCTCCAAAGAGAGAATTGTTGATGAATTTAATAAAATTTTGCTCTCCAAACAACCCTCTTTAGGTATTGATCTTTGTGAAAAGTCAGGATTACTTCATTATTTCCTTCCTGAATTAGAGCAACTTAAAGGAGTTGAAACCATTGAGGGTAGGGGACACAAAGATAATTATCTTCACACGCTTGAAGTGGTGGATAAAGTGGCTATGGTTAGCTCAAATCTTTGGTTAATATGGGCGGCACTGCTGCATGATATTGCTAAACCCGCTTGCAAACGTTTTGACCCTAATATAGGTTGGACTTTTCACGGGCACGAAGTGTTAGGCTCTAAAATGGCGGGTAGAATTTTTAAAGAGTTGAAAATGCCTGTTAATGAAAAACTTAAGTATGTCCAGAAATTGATCTCTTACCACCTGCGCCCCGCGAACTTGGTTGATGACGAAATTACTGACTCTGCCGTACGTCGACTTCTTTTTGATGCTGGTGATGATATTGATGACTTGATGCTGCTTTGTGAAGCTGATATTACCTCAAAAAATCGGGAAAAAGTGCGCCGCTACTTGAATAACTTTGCCATCGTGCGCCAAAAATTGAAAGAGATTGAAGAAAAAGATAAATTGCGCAATTGGCAACCCCCAATCAATGGAAATATTATTATGGAAACATTCAATCTCTCCCCTTGTTACGAAGTAGGCGTGATAAAAATGGCTATCCGTGAAGCAATCTTAGATGGTATCATCGAAAATAATTTCGAAGCAGCTTATCAACTAATGTTGGAAGAAGGAAAAAAAATAAATTTAACCCCCATAACATAAACAAAATAGGCTTTTATTTGTTGTTATCCCACTAAAAAATAAAATAGCATTACATTTCAATTGATAATCAATAAATACTATAATTATGTCAGGAACTTTATTCTTTATTATTTTTCTGCTCTTTGTGAGTTTGATGCTCTTTTTAGACCTCGGCGTTTTTCATAAAAATGACCACGCAATTAGTTTTAAAGAGGCTAGTATCTGGACTATCATATGGATTTCGATAGCACTTCTATTCGGCGTTTTCCTTTTCTTCAAGGCAGAATGGGTTCACGGTATAACAAACATGGAAGAACTTATCCATTTCAATGAACTTCACGCTCACGGATTGAATTTTGATGGAATGACATTCGCAGAAGCGGTTAAAGTTTATCGTCACGCTATCGGTATGGAGTATCTTTCTGGTTATCTGATTGAAAAATCACTCTCTATTGACAATATTTTTGTGATGATTATGATTTTCTCAGCTTTCAGCATCAAGAAAGAGTATTATCATAGAATACTTTTCTATGGAATTTTAGGTGCAATTGTGTTCCGTTTTATCTTTATTTTTGTTGCTTCTGCCCTAATCCAGAAATTCAATTGGATGCTTCTTCTCTTCGGACTTATCATCCTTTACACGGCAATCGATATGTTCCTAAAACGTAATAAAAAAGAGAGTATGGATGCCCAAAATCACCCTATGGTAAAGTTTTTTACTCGTTTGGGCTTGTCCACCAACGAAATGCATGGACACGATTTCTTTATTCGCAACAAAGAGAAAGGTGTACGCTGGTTGATGACTCCCGTTTTTATCTCACTATTGGTGATTGAATTTTCCGATATTATCTTTGCTTTCGACTCCGTTCCTGCTATCTTTTCCATCACACAAGACCCTTCAATTGTTTACTACTCAAATATTTTTGCAATTTTAGGACTTCGTTCTCTTTTCTTTATGATTGAAAGTATTATGGATAAATTCCGTTACCTAAAAATTGGACTTTCGGCACTTCTTGCTTTCATTGGTGTGAAGATGATTGGGCACTATCTTTGGAATTGGCATATTAGTACAGCGGTTTCATTATCGGTAATTGTTGGAATATTAGCGATTAGTATTTTGGCCTCTGTTATAATTCCTGACAAGAGTAATAAAATTTCAGAATAAACAAAGTAACGATGAACGAATATATCAAAACACGATACAGAAAAGCGGCTCCCAGAATTGTAAAAGCATTAAAAAATCACCATTTTGATGCGTATTATGCCGATACTAAAGAGGATGCAGTAAAAAAACTTTTGGAATTGATTCCTTCAGACCATGTTGTGGGTTGGGGCGGTTCTATCTCTTTGAAAGAGTGTGGTGCTATTGAGGCAGTTCGTACACATTATTCCTGCTTGGATCGCGATAGTGTAACTACCCCTGAAGAGAAAGCGGAGATTATGCGTCGTGCGCTCACTTGCGATACATTTCTAATGAGTAGTAACGCTATTAGCGAAGATGGGCAGTTGGTAAATATTGATGGAACAGGAAATCGTGTAGCAGCCTTGGTTTTTGGTCCGAAAAGCGTGATTGTTATTGCAGGAATGAACAAAGTGGTTAAAAGCGTAGAAGATGCTATTCATCGTGCTCAAAGCATCGTTGCGCCTGCTAATGTTCAACGTTTTCATGATTACCTCACGCCTTGCTATGCAGATGGAACTTGTCATAATTGCTTCACAGAACCTTGTATTTGTGCGCATATCGTAAATACAAGAATCTCCCGTCCTGCTAACAGAATTAAAGTTATTTTGGTGGGTGAAGAGTTGGGAATTTAGTTGTTTGTTTGTGTAAATGATTGAGTATCAGTTTGTAATAAAAATAAAGAATTTTAGCAATCGTAACGAAAATATTTTTACTTTTGCAACCTGAAAATGACGCCGCATTCGTCTAGTGGTCCAGGACATCAGATTCTCAGTCTGAGGATCGCGGGTTCGAATCCCGCATGCGGTACGAAAGGGATAAATTTAATAGATTTGTCCCTTTTTTTGTTAGAAATGGAAATCTTAACATCTATTATCTTTGTCGTTTAGATCTTATGTCATTCAGGTAGGAATGTTATTTGTATCTTTGTTGTTGACGTTTTGAGATGGAAATAAAAAAGAAAGACTGAATCGAACGATATGATTCAGTCTAATTATTTATTTTGAATGTGTATCGGATTGAATTACTTTTGTGCGTTAGTAACCTAAAATTTTTAGCATCGACTTGTAACTCTGTTCTTTAGCAAAGAGTTTTGTGACAAGCTCTCCATCTTCATCCTTAGTAATGATGATATGTTTGGGCGCTGGTGTTAGGCAGTGTTGTACGCCACCATAGCCGCCAACAGCTTCTTGATATGCTCCTGTATTGAAAAGACCAATATATTGTACATCGCCTTCTTGACCCTCTTCGCAAGGAGTATCGCAAGTTATTTTAGGTAGGAATACTGCATTTAAATTGGCTTCGGAGTTGTAGTAGTCGTGGCTATCGCAGGTGAGTCCACCTAAGAAAACGCGTTCATATTCTCTGTCCCAATTGTTCACTGCCAAGATGATAAATTGTTGGTTCATTGCCCAAGTGTCAGGTAATGTAGTCATAAAAGAACTGTCAATCATGTTCCATAACTCTCTGTCGTTTTGGCGTTTTTGTTGTAAAACGGAGTAAAGAACTGCGCTTGCTTCGCCTACTGTGTAAGAACCGAACTCTGTGAATATGTGTGGCTCTTTAACATTCTCTCTTGTACAGATAGTTTTGATTTGAGAAACAATCTCTTCGATCATATATTCATAATCGTAGTCGAACGAAAGTGCCGTTTTGATAGGAAGTCCACCACCTATATTGAGCGAATCTAACTCAGGACAAATCTTTTTTAAGTCACAGTAAAGGTTCACACAGCGCGATAGTTCGTTCCAATAGTAGGAGGTGTCGTTTATCCCCGTATTGATGAAAAAGTGTAACATCTTTAACTCAAATTTGGGGTTTTGCTTGATTTTTTCTTCGTAAAATGGAATGATATCATTGTATCGAATGCCCAAACGTGAGGTGTAAAAGTCAAAACGAGGTTCCTCTTCAGCTGCAATTCTAATGCCTAATTTGCATTTGGATTGTACTTTTTTATTTAATTGGTCAAATTCGGCTTTGTTGTCTAATACAGGAATAATATTTTCATATCCCGAATCCCGAGCCGTTGCAATATTGTCAATATATTGAGGACGTTTAAATCCATTACATATAATGTAATTGTCTTTTTGGAATTGACCATTCTCATATAGCGTTTCAATCAGGTTTAAATCGAATGCAGATGAGGTTTCAATATGAACATCATTTTTTAGTACTTCTGTTAATACAAATTCAAAGTGAGAACTTTTAGTACAGTAGCAATAGTGGTAATCGCCTTGGTAATCTGCTTTAGCAAAAGCAACATTGAACCAACGTCGTGCACGCTGAATGTTTTGAGATATTTTAGGTAGATAGGTGATCTTTAGTGGGGTTCCATACTGCTTGATGATGTCCATTAATGGAATGTCGTGGAAAAAAAGTTCTCCCTCTTCAACATGAAATTCCTCTTGCGGAAATTCGTATGTCTGCGAAATTAAGTCAATATACTTCGTTCTCATTGTGTGTGATATTTATTTTTTTTTGAAACGCAAAAATACAAAAAATGTTACATACATCATTGTAAAAATAAAAATCTAATTGATTTGGATTGATTATTTTTGTGTAATGTAACTTACTTGGATTTGCAAATTTTGACGATTCTAAGTCAAAAAAATCAATTTTCTTTTGAAAATGTACAAAAAACAATTTTTTAGCAGTTCCGATTTTCTTCAGAATAATTTTAGAAAAGGTAGATTTTTCTATTGAAAATATGTACCTTTGCACCTTCTAAAAATAAGCATTTAAAATAAAGGAATTATAGGATATGGTATTTTCAGCTCCACTTTTTCTTTTTCTCTTCTTGCCTATATTTTTCCTTTTTTATTATCTATTCCCTCAGAGATTTAAAAATTGTATTTTATTGATATTCAGTGTGTTATTCTATACTTGGGGCGCACCAGAATTTATTATACTCTTTTTGGTATCTATCTTTGCTGATTTTGTTATTACTCGTCAGATGGCTATGGCTTCAGATGGTAAAAGACGTTGTTGGTTGCTATTGTCCTTGTTTTTGAATATCAGCTTGTTAGCATATTTTAAATATGCCAATTTCTTTGTTGATAATTGTACAATATTTTTCTCTTGGTTGGGAATAGAACTTCCTGATTGGAAGAGAGTTGTATTACCTATTGGAATCTCTTTCTTTACATTCCAAAAAATCTCATATACGATAGATCTCTATCGAAAGAGTTGTCAACCATTACAACGAATTCAAGATTATGCCGTTTATATCTTGATGTTTCCCCAATTGATTGCTGGTCCGATTGTGCGATTTAAGGAGGTAGAGCAGCAGTTGCTTTATCGGAATGAAGCGAATGCGTTCGATGCGAGGGTAATTGGCTTTATTAGATTTGTAGTCGGCCTTTCGAAAAAGGTACTCATCGCAAATGTTTTGGGTGAACAAGTAGATTCTATTTTTTCTGTTTCTCCTAATGATTTCTCAACTGGAACTGCTTGGATTGGTATTTTAGCTTATACTTTTCAAATTTACTTTGACTTCTCTGGTTATTCAGATATGGCATTAGGTTTGGGTAAGATGATGGGATTTACCTTTCCTGAAAACTTCAATTTCCCGTATATTTCTCGGAGTATTTCAGAGTTTTGGAAACGCTGGCACATTACTTTGGGTAAGTGGATGATGGATTATCTGTATATTCCGCTTGGGGGAAACCGTATCTCAAGAAAGCGTACCTATATTAATTTATGGTTAGTATTTCTTATCTCTGGATTGTGGCACGGTGACGCGTGGACTTTTGTGGCTTGGGGTATTTTTCATGGATTCTTTATCGTTGCAGATAAGTTATTCCTATTGAAATTTCTGAATCGGATTGGGAAGATTCCTGCTTCCATTGTTACCTTCTTTATCGTTGTGATGGGGTGGGTAATCTTTCGTGCTGACTCGTTACAATATGCATTCCTCTATTTTCGAAAGTTATTTATCTGCGAATTTAGACCTGATGAGTTTCTGTTCGATAGCCGTTTCTTATTCATCTTTATTCTTGCTTTTATCTTCTCTTTTATGGGATTGATTTCCAAGTTAGAAACTCTTCCGCAACGTGTTTTTGATGAAAATGCATCCATAGTAAGAATTCTATTATTCTTCATAATCGCTATTCTGCTCTACCTACTTTGTGGTGGGGCTATTCTTTCTGGCAGTTTTAACCCCTTTATCTACTTTAGATTTTAACTATGCAGAAACGACAATCAATCTTAGTTTTTCTCTTTCTCTTCAGTATGCTGATACTGATTGTACCTCTGCTATTTGCCCCCTTTAAGTCGTTAAAGGGACCTGCTCTTTTTGGTAAGGAGGATGAATCTTTCTCATTTAAACACTTTACCATGAAAAACTTTTTAAACAATAGTTTTCAGGAGGAGACAGAAGAGACGATGAAACAATGGGTGGGATTCTCTAACTATTGGACTCGTTCGTATAATGAGTTGATGTACCAACTGTTTCGTTATACTAAGACTCAAAATCTTGTTTTAGGTCAGCAAGATTACTTTTATGAGAAATATTATATTGAAGCAGAGTTGGGTATAAACTTCGTAGGGGAGGAGGTCGTTACTTATAAAACCGCTCTTCTGAAACAGTTACAGTCTCAACTTTTAGAACAATATAATATACATCTTTTACCTATTTTTATTCCAGGAAAAGGTCATGTTTATCCTGAGTATATGCCGAAACGAGATCTCTGTTGGCAGCAAGATACCACAAATTATGAACGCTATATATATCATTGCAATCGTCTTGGCGTGAATTACTTAGATATGAATGAGTACTTTTGTGCAAAACGAAAAGAATCTGAATATCCGTTATACTCCAAGTATGGTGTACATTGGAATACGTATGGATTGTGGACAGCTGTGGATACGTTGATGCGATTTATGGAGAAAAGTTGTTGTGTTAATTTAGCAGAACTTACCTTTTTGTGCGACACAATCTCCTCAGAATACAAGGATTTGGATTACGATTTAGAGCCGACCATGAACTTGTTGAGACCTTTGCCAGGCGAGGAACTCTGTTTCCCTGTGTATATTTTTCAAAGTGATTCCTCTACGAAAAAATTACGCGCACTTACTATTGCCGATAGCTACTATTGGGGATTCTTTAACGTGGGAATTACAAATCACCTTTTTACTGATGAACATCAATATTGGTACTATAACCGGACTCCTTGGCCAGATATATTCTCGCCAGATTTGTATATTTCTGATTCTATACGTAAGGAAACTATTTTTAATCAAGAGGTTATATTGTTGATGATGACAGATGCTAATCTTTATAATTTCGGTTGGAATTTTATTGAACAAACATTGAATTTTATCAACCCTGACCAAAAAATTGACCCTCGAATAATGAAAATTAATGAATATCTGAGTTATCGGGATAATTACAATCTGTTGATTCAGGAAAGCAAGCGGAAGCAAATACCGTTTCAAATGCTGTTAAGACAACTTGCTGATACTCTCTCAACGCAAAAATGATGGTTATGAAACACTTTTTTCTTTTTAATACACTTATATTTCTGATTTTTTCCTCCATTTTGGGGCAAATTGAGGTAAAATCTTATCATTTAGATGCAATTGATGAGCAATATTTCTCCTCTCAAGATGATAATATGGAGCGTTATTTAAAACAATTGAAACGAAAAATGGATCAGCAGATGGAAATTGAGGTGGGCTACTCCGATAGGGAATTAAGTAATGATATTCCGAATGAGTTACCATATTTACTAACACGCTTGCTTTGTGAACACGTACAATCTTTTTCTGTAATGTATGATCGTGATTCTGTGGATATTGCGCTGCTAAATTATGGAGGAATTAGAGCTTCGCTGCCGCAAGGAATGCTGACCGTCGGCGATTTTTATCGTATTTTGCCGTTTGAAAACCTAATTGTGTTGTTGGATATTAAAGGAAGTGAATTGCAAAAAATAGTAGAAATAGAGCGAAAACGTGATGTAGCAGCATTTTATGGATTGCAAATTTTAGAGAACAATCAGAAAATTATTGTCAACGGAAAGAACGTGGATCCAGAGGAAACCTATCGCATAGTAACGGTTGATTTTATTGCT
Source organism: uncultured Bacteroidales bacterium (assembly GCA_937901925.1). GTDB lineage: Bacteria > Bacteroidota > Bacteroidia > Bacteroidales > WCHB1-69 > JAEZOU01. The sequence goes on from CALGTS010000033.1 coordinate 16,708, forward strand.
TCTGGTGGAGATAATATCCTGAAAGATATTGAATTTAAGTACGTTGTTAATACGATGCAGTTGTTGCGTGATGGAATTTTGGAGGAGGTAAAAAAGATGAGTGCGCATGGTGAACATATAAAATAATGGAGGTGCGATGAAAAAAGTTTTGTTGATTTTTGTTATTTCCTTTTTTTCGCTTTCGGTGATAGCGCAAAAAAATCTCGTAATTTTGCATACCAACGATACACATAGTCAAATTGATCCTTATGTTTCAAAAGAGAGTAGGTCGGGAGGCGTTTTGGCAAGAATGGAATACCTAAAATCGGTTCGCGACACGGCTGGTTGTACCTTGTTGCTAGATGCAGGAGATTTTTCTCAAGGTTCTCCCTATTTCAATGTTTTTAAAGGAGTTGCAGAAATCGAGTTGATGAATATGATGGGGTATGATGTGGTGACTTTAGGAAATCATGAGTTCGATTTTGGGTGTAAAGAGCTTGGAAAACGATTGAAAAAGGCAGATTTTCAGGTGGTTTGTGCTAATTATCAGTTTAAGGATAGAAATTTACAGAAGATTGTAAAGCCTTATGTTATTATAGAAAATTGTGGGTATCGAGTTGGGATTTTCGGTTTAACTGTGAATATGGAGGGGTTGGTATTTCCAGGAACTTTGGAGGAGGTAACCTATTTATCTCCGATTGAGAAAGCGAAAGAAATTGTGCAAATTCTTAAAAATGAGCAGCATTGCGATTTTGTTATTTGCCTTTCTCATTTAGGATATGATACAGAAAATGTTAATGACCAAACTCTTGCAAGTCTGGTAGTAGATATCGACTTAATTATTGGCGGGCACACCCACACAACCTTAAAAAATCCATATCGAGTAGGTGAAACCATAATTGTTCAAACGGGAAGTAAGGGTAGAAGTGTAGGAAGAGTAGTCGTGGGACGAAAGTAACAGCGCTTGATAAAAGGGCCTTTTAGCTGTTTTTCTTTCCAATAATCTTTCCAAATCTGGAAATTTTCTTGCGTAACGTCTTGGGTAATAGTACTTCCGTGGTCCATCTAGGGCTAATAGTTCTTGGATAAAATCAAAGGTGGAGCGGAGAAAATAGGTAAAAATGGAATACTCTTCGAAACAGGCGGGTACACTACCATTCTATCAGATACAGCTATTAGCTTTTTACTAACCAACAATAAAAAAATCCCCCATCTGAGGATGAGGGATTTTCTGCTATGATTGGGAAATATCGCTATTTCTTGATCAATTTTTGTGCTTTTGAACCTTGTGCGCCACTTACACGGATGAAATAGATACCTTCAGTAAGTGATTCAATGTTGATTTGCATTTCGGTATTAACCATATTGCTATTGTAAACCACTTGACCTAAAGAGTTCAAAATTTCAACTTTTTCCATACCAGGAGCGTAAACGTTTACAACGTTGTTTGCTGGATTAGGATAGATAGATAAATTGTTAAGGTCGTTTTCATCAATGTCAACACTAAGTGCAGAAACATCAATAAATTCAGTGTTAAGAACTTCGCGATTGTTTACATTTTGTGGGTCCCAATTATTAACGAAAGCAATCACTTTACAATTTTCAGGTTTCCAGCTATCATTTAATCTGTATGTATATGTTTTGCTGAAAGTAGAACCTGCAGTTGTAGATGTGAAAACATCGTCACCGATAGTTGCTGATAAAGCATCGCGAACTACGTGGTTGTGAGTGTAGTTAGAAGCTCCTGCTTGTGCGCCGGCAAGTCCATCTTCAGTAATATAAACAGAAAGTTTTAGATTGCCTAAATTGACATCTGCTACGAATTCACCAGAAACGGTAACGTTAATATATTGTTCATTTTCTGATAATGTACCTTCAATATCAAGACTTACGAAAGAAGGAACTGCTAATTGAGCATCAATAAGAGCAGGAGTAATAGATGCAGATGGGAAGAATACAGGACCAGGTTCACCTGTTGAAGAAATATAGGTTCTGTCTAACATAATAGCAGGTGCGTATGTGCTACCACCAGCATTATAGAATGCAATCATAGTGTTACTTTCAGAAACAGTGAAAGCATCTGTATAATATCCAACGTGGTGTGCCATCCAAGCTACATTAGGTCTTGAACTCATCCAAGTCGTTAAGTTTTGTGTTGCAGCAGGACAGTTAGGACATTGTGCAGTTGTGAAGTGTTCTAAAAGAACTTTTCTTTCTATAGCATTTTCATAAACAGTTACATCAAATGAAAGCTCATTATCTGTTGGATTTTCATCTGTAACACCATTAGGATTATGTACTTTAACAGTGACTGTATGAGAGCCTGCAGTAGTGAAAGATGCAGGAATGTTGTGTGTGAATGTGTGAGTTTCATACATTCCAATGTTGCAGGTTACATTATGATCAGTAACCCAATCTCCGTTGTCAATTTTGTAAGTAACATCGTATGATGTTGCTGATATACCATAGCTTCCCATTATACCAGTGATAGTAAGGGTGTTGCTAAGTTGGCAATATGGTGCAGATGTGATTTGTACCATAGCGATATCATCAGTTGGACAGCCGTCGCCACCTACGTGATGTTGAGCGTATGCGCCGAAGTTTCCACCAGAAGCTACTTGTACGCCGTCGTATGAAACGGTGTAGCTACCATTGCCATATCCAGCTTGCATTCCGTCTCCATATTCATCATAAATAACGAAAACATAACAACCTGTACCGTCAACTGAAATTGGTGCAATGGTTTGTGCCTGAGATACGTTAGTGTAAGGACCACCTTGCGCAATTACAGCATTGTTATTTGCAACGTCAAAAACTCGCCAAGTAGTTTCACTACCATACTGGTCGGTAGTCAGTGTGATTGTAATGGTGTGTTGTGCAAAGATGAATGTAGAAATCATCAAACTCAACACAGAAAGCATAATCTTTTTCATAAATTGTACTCTGTTATATCCCATCTGAGTCGTCGGTTTTTATTGTGATTTTTCTAAAAATGAATGTGCAAAGATACAACTTTTATAAGATATTTTTCTTTATATTTTTTATTTCTGTAAATAATTTTGGAAAATTGACATTAAATTGGGTGTTGTACTTAGAGAAAAGTGCTAAAAATTCTACATTTTTATTTTTTTCAAAAAGAGTAGAAATGGATAAGTTGTTAAGAAAATATCCATTATTTATAGCTTCTAATTCAACTTTTTGTATCGAAATTTTTAACCCTTTATCATCTTTTACAATTCCACTTTTGGAGAGGAAAGAGGCTCCTGCCTCAAATTGTGGTTTAATAAGTAGCATTAGTTTTCCATCTTCAGCGAGAAATGGCGCCAAGTAGGGAATGATATAGGTAAGTGAAATAAAAGAGACATCAGAAACGATAAAGTCGAATGGCTTTCCACCAGTTTCTTCTAATGATAGTTCTCGAAAATCTTTGTTTTCAAGAAATTTAACGCGAGGATGATTTTGTAAAGTAGGACTAAGTTGTTCTGTGCCAACATCCACAGCAAATACAAAATCGGCACCTGCTTGTAGTGCGCAATCGGTAAATCCACCAGTAGAAGCACCAATATCTAAAACTCGTTTCCCTTTGAAATCCAGAGAAAAATCGATAATTGCTTTTTCCAATTTTAAACCGCCACGACTGACGTATCTATTGAAAATGTCAATAATTTCAATCGTAGCGGTTTCGTCAATATCTTTAGAACTCTTATCAACAATCTCTCCATTTACTTTTACAAGTTTTTGGGAGATTGTTAGTTGAGCTTTCTCACGAGATGAGAAATAGTTTTTTTCAACTAAGAGTTTATCTAAACGCATAACTATTCTGCAGGAATATTTTTTAAAGTTTCAACAAGGAAATCCCAGAATTTTCCAACGCTGTCGATATTCACTTTTTCATCTGGAGAGTGTGGATAAAGAATAGTAGGACCGAAGGAGATCATTTCCCATTCTGGATAGCAAGTACCGAACAATCCGCATTCCAAACCAGCGTGAATAGCCATTACTTTTGGCTTTTTGCCAAATTTTTCGCGGTAAACCTTGCTCATAGTTTTGAAAATTGTAGATTCGAGGTTAGGCTTCCAACCTGGATATCCACCTGTTAATTCGATTTTTGCGCCAGCCATTTCTGCAATTGCACACATTTTATCTGCTAATGCATCTTTTGCCGATTCAACAGAGCTACGCATTAAGTTGAGAACGATTACTTTTTCTCCATCAGTTTTTACTACTGCCAAGTTGTTGGAAGTTTCCACCAAGTTAGGCATAGAATCGCTCATTCTCATTACGCCGTTTGGAATTGCCAACACCATGTTGATAGCTTTGTTACGAGAGTTTCTATCCATTACTTTAGCAGGTGTATCTACTTTACTGCATTCAATAGAGAATGTTGGTTCAGTAGCAGAAAATTCTTTCTTAACGAAATCTGCAAATTCGTTAATATAAGCCAAAAATCTCTTTTCTCGGGTAGCGTTGAATGTGACAGTAACGAAAGCTTCGCGAGGAATAGCATTTCTTAAACTTCCACCTTTAATGTCAGCAATTTGTGCCCCAAATTTAGTAGCTAACTTTCTTAGTAAGCGAATCATTACCTTGTTAGCATTTGCACGACCCAAAATGATGTCCATTCCTGAGTGACCGCCTTTGAGGCCTGTAATAGCAATTTGGTAAGCGATGTGGGTTTCTGGAGTATCTACCAATCTGTAAGGAAGTTCAAAAGTTGCATCTAAGCCACCAGCACAACCTACGTAAAGTTCACCTTCAGTTTCTGAGTCAAGGTTCATAAGAATTTTGCCTTTTACCATACCTGGTTTCAATCCGAAAGCACCAGTCATTCCCGTTTCTTCGTCAACGGTAACTAAAACTTCTACAGGGCCGTGAGCAATATCTTTAGAAAGGAGAACTGCCATTGCCGCAGCACATCCCATACCATTGTCAGCACCAAGAGTAGTTCCGGTAGCGTGTACCCAACCATTATCAATTACTGGTTTGATGGGGTCTTTCAAAAAGTCGTGTTTTACATCGCTATTGGCTTGAGGAACCATATCAATGTGACCTTGCAAAATGATTGGAATGCGATTTTCCATACCAGGAGTAGCAGGTTTGCGGAAAAGAAGATTTCCTGTTTCGTCTTGCTCGAAGTCAATTTTATTCTCTTTAGCCCAATTTTTTAACCATGCTAATATTTTTTCTTCATGTTTTGATGGGTGTGGAATGTCACAAATGTTAGCAAAGCATTCCCACATTTTCTGTGGATACAATTTTGTTAGTTCTGTATTCATTTTTCTATTTTTAAGGGTTTTTAATTTTCTTTTTCTAGCCTGCAAAATTATATATTTTTCTGAATTGAAGAAAGCATTTTCTTATAAATTCTGCGTATTGTTATTAGCCTCTTTGGAGTGTTCTTTCATCTCTGCACCGCAGTATTTACAAAAGAAAGAGTTTGCTTCAATCTGATTTTGACAGTGAGGGCAATTTTTTATGTTCTTATTTAGGTAATTTTTTGCCACATTGGCAGTTACAATACCCGTGGGAACGGCAATTATTGCGTAACCCAAAATCATCACGACACCAGAGATGAACATCCCGATGTCGGTATGCGGTGTAATGTCTCCATATCCTACAGTTGTTAAGGTGACAATTGCCCAATAGATTCCTTTGGGAATGCTGGAGATTGCAGGGTTGCGCTCGCTTTCAAAAAGGAACATTATAGCACCTAAGATGATGGCAATTACCAATACAAAGAGCATAAAGATGATAATCTTATGGAAACTTTGTTTTAGAGAGTTTATCAGAATGGTCGCTTCTGAAAGGAATTTCTTCATATTTAAAATTCGGAAAATTCGAAGAACTCGTAGAATCCGAATAATCACTAATGATTGCGCTACAGGTAGAAATATACTGAGCAAGCTGGAGAAGATGGTGATGAAGTCAACGATTCCATAAAAGGAGATGATATACTCCATTGGCTTTTTACAACAGTAAATCCGAAGTCCATATTCGCAGACAAACATTAGCGTAATGGCGTATTCTAAAGTCAGAAATAGAACTTTTAGATGTTGGTGTAGTACATCAATACTATCTAAAATGACTAATAAAACGCTAAATAGAATGACGATGAGAAGGTAGATGTCAAATAATTTTCCCTCTCGTGTGTCTGATTTAAAAATTACATTGTATAGATTCTGTTTGTCAAAAAACTCTTTTGAGAAGATTTTCATAGTAGTGCAAATATATTAAAAATTGTTGTTCCAAATTTTCCAACTTGCTTCTGCTTGAGAAATGAGCATAGTCATTCCGTTGCATATTTGAGCACCTTTTGCTTTCCCTTTTTTTAAAAATAGTGTTTCTTCAGGATTATAGATTAGGTCGATAAGTGTGTGATTTTGAGTTAAGTTTTCGTAATCGATGTGGGGGAATTTGTTGTTGTTGGGAAACATTCCAAGCGGCGTGGTGTTGATAATAAGTGGATGTTGGCGGATTATCTCCGACGTTAACGACTCGTATGTTAGTGTGTTGCTTTTTTTACTTCTAGAAACGAAAGTAATGGAACAACCAGATTTTTTGAGGGCAGTTGCTACGGCTTGGGCAGCTCCGCCTGTTCCTAAAATTAGTGCAGCAGTAGGCGTGTCGAGATGGAGTTGTGCAAGGGTTTGTGCAAATCCAATAACGTCGGTATTATAGCCTTTAAGCAAGTTTTTTGTGCCTATCCGTTGAACAAGTACGCAATTAACAGCGCTGACACGTGCCGCTTCGTCATCAATATCATCTAAAAAAGGAAGAATCTCTTTTTTGTATGGATGTGTAATATTAAATCCTTGCAGAGTAGGATTTTGCTTAACAAAATGGCGAATTTGTGTAATATCAGAAAGAGGAAATAAAAGATATTCTGCATCTTCAATATTTTCCCTCCTAAATTTTTTTTCAAAATAGGTAGGAGAGAAACTATGGTCTAAAGGATAACCGATAAGTCCAAATCTTCGTTTATTCTGCAACATTCGTTGAATCACTATTTTTTTTCTTTTTGAAAAAAGTCTTGAAAACTACATAGCAAATTCCGATGGCAATGGCAGAAAGAATTATGATTGAAAACTCGTGACTATATTTTTCGATTAACTCTTGTTGTCCGCTAGCTAGATACCCCAGGATGGCCAGAATGATATTCCAGATTGTTGCACCTAAAGTTGTATAGAAAAGGAATGCAGGAATTTTCATTTTTGCTAATCCTGCAGGAATGGAAATGAGTTGGCGTACGGCAGGAATTAGCCGTCCGATAAGGGTAGATATGTTTCCTTTTTTGATAAAATAATCTTCTGCTGTTTGTAACTTTTTGCTATTCAGCATACAAAGATGTCCAACTTTGGTTTCCACAAACCAATATAGTACGGGGCGCCCTAACCATAGCGCTAAGAAGTAGTTGATACATGCTCCAGTGAGTGCACCTAAAGTAGCAAAGAGAATAACAAAAAGAACATTTACAAATTTGTTATCTGTAACGTGTAGTTGTTCTCCTTCAATACATGCTTTGTAGGCCGCAGGAGGAACTATTACTTCGGAAGGAAACGGAATGAATGAACTTTCAACTGTCATTAATAGTGTGATGGTGTAGTAGTTGAGGTTATCTGTATATTTGGAAAGTATTCCTTTATCTTTTTCCTGTGAAACTTGTAAAGAGTCTTGGTTTTGAGCTTGAATAGAGGTTAAACTAAGAAGTAAAAGTAGAAAAATAGCGATTTTTTTCATTAATTTTTGTATTTTTGAATTAAGTCGATAATTTTTTCATTTTCAGCAAAAGAGGGGTCCCAACTAAGAAATTCTTGATGTTTTTCAAAATTGAAAAGTAGTGCATCGTGGAGAAAAGTGATGCCTGTTTCGATTCTGTTAAGAAGGAAATTCAAAGCGGCGCAGTAGTAGTAATAATCGTCTGCAATACGATGTTCGTCCATTAACCTAAGATAAATTTCAAAAATATCAAGGCCTAATTGATACTCCTTTTTGGTGAGGAAAAAGTCAAAAAGATCTTCGAAGAAGTTGCGATAATTGGCATATCCTGTCAAAGTTCTGTCAATAATGGTTGGAATTAGATCTTTTTTCCCTTTGTCTATAAGGATAGAGCAAACATCGGGAAATGCATCAGGAGTGATAAAAGTTTCAGAGATTAATTGGTTGACAAAAGGCTCTGCTTCGTCAGATTTTCCCATTGCAGTAAGGGTTTTAATGATTCCACAAAGCGCAAATTCGGAACTACTAAGGTCGAGCGACTGACGATAGTAGCGGAGAGCTTCATCGTATCTTCCACAAAGAAATTCGTAATCACCAAAATAGCGATAAGCCGAGTGGTTGTAGAGTTCATCTTCCAAAGTTTCTGAAAGATGTTTTATTGCCTGTTCAAATTGTCTATCAATGAAGTAGGCTTGGCCTAACATAAAATGAGCCATTGTATATGATTCATCGCATGCGATTGAAAATTGAAATGCTTCGATTGCTTCTTCTAATTTTTCGAGTAATGTGCAGGAAACGCCAAAGTAGCACCAAACAGCAGGATGCAGCGGAAATTCTTCCGTTAGCCCTTGGAAAAATTTGTAGCAATTAGGAAGCATTTCCGCAATTGTCATATAGCTGGTGATGTCAGCAAAATGCTCTTCTGGAAACTCATCATTAGGAATGAGAATTTTCATCTGTTCAATAGCATTCTCAATTGTGCCATTTTTGCAATATTCAAGGCATAGCATAAAACGTAAATCCTCATTGTTAGGATCTAATTTTAAAGCTTTTTTGATGAGTGGACTGATGTCGAGGGATGGATTTTGCAGGTGCATTAATGCAATTCGTTCCATATAAATATCGGAGCAAGGAGGATATTTATGTTCAATATTGTTAAGAGTTTCCTCTGCCTTATCCAATTCATATTTAAGAATATGTTCTTTCACTTTGTAAAGGTGAAAAATCATATTATTAGGGAAAAGCTGAATTGCTAAAGCTACCGCTTTGGGAATATATTTTTGGTCCATTTGTAAAAACAACTCTTCCAAAATTATCTCCATTTGAACGGAATCGTAGTAAGGTGTTTCACCTTTTTTGATTTTTGCTTTAAAATCTTGCAGAAGTTGTTTTTCGTCGTCCTCTTCGAAGTACATTATGTTGAGAGATATTAAAGTTATTGTTCGTATCCAACAGGTTGTGCTAAAATGGCTTTTCCATTGATATTAAGTAGATCTTTTATTCCATCCCGATGAATCATACCTAACACAACAGTGTTTAATTTTTCCGCAGCGCAGAAGAGATATACATTTTGGCTAACAAATCCGCAGTCGGTAGCGCCATAGAATATACGGGCTTCATCGTCCATATCTCCCATTTTTTCATAATTAGCCACAAAAACGAGTAGGAGAGGAGCTTTTTGTGCAAAAGGTTGAATGGCTGCCTCGCCTCTATGGTCTCCATCTAACACTATTTTTAATTGATGTTCTTTGGGAAGATACAGATAAACATAATCTTCGGTAAAAAGATAGATATCAATTTCTTGGCAGTTTCTTGCAGAAGGAGCTGTTCTGCGTCCATCTTTTCTATTGATGCCATTTGCAGCCCAAAGAAGATTAGAGATGGTTTGTTCATCAATTTTTTTGTCAGAGAAGGTGCGGTTGCTTTGGCGTTCTCGAAGAGCTTTATCTAAAGTCATATTACTATTCCACTTTGCAGGAGGAAGTTGTATTTGTGCTGTGGCTAACATAGCAGGCAATATTAATAAGATGATTGCAAATATTCTTTTCATAATCATAATCTATTAGGGGAATGGGATTTCCATTCCCCGTTGTGTTAAAAATTATTTACTTGAATTTAGGTTATTTTTTTCGTTGTTTGCTTTAGGTTTTCCAATAGATTCTCTCATTTGGGTATCAGCTTTGATATTTTCCAATTTGTAGTAATCCATCACGCCTAAATTTCCATTTCTGAAGGCATCCGCAAGAGCAAGAGGAACTTCTGCTTCTGCAAGAATTACTTTTGCGCGCGCTTCTTGAGCCAATGCTTTCATCTCTTGTTCAGAAGCCACTGCCATAGCACGACGCTCTTCTGCTTTTGCTTGCGCAATGTTTTTGTCGGCATTTGCTTGGTCCATTTGAAGAATAGCACCGATGTTTTTACCTACATCAATGTCAGCAATATCGATAGATAGAATTTCAAATGCGGTTCCAGAGTCAAGACCTTTTTCCAAAACCACTTTGGAGATAGAATCTGGATTTTCCAAAACCTCTTTGTGTGAAAGTGCAGAACCGATAGCGGTAACAATACCTTCTCCTACGCGAGCGATAATGGTTTCCTCACCAGCACCACCAACCAATTGCTTGATGTTGGTTCTTACTGTAACGCGTGCTTTGGCAATCAATTGGATACCATCTTTCGCAACAGCTGCTACAGGAGGTGTATTGATAACTTTAGGATTTACAGATGTTTGAATTGCTTCCAAAATATTACGACCAGCCAAGTCAATAGCGGTAGCTGCTTTGAAATCCAAAGGAATATTGGCTTTGTCGGCAGAGATAAGTGCGTTAACAACAGGAATTACGTGTCCGCCAGCCAAGTAGTGAGCCTCCAATTGATCGCGGTTTAATTTAATGCCTGCTTTAGTTCCTGTAATCATTGAGTTTACGATGATATGTGGTGGAACCTTTCTCCAACGCATTAAAATCAGTTGGATTAACGAGATGTGAACGCCATTTAAAAGGGCGTTGAACCAAAGTCCGAGGGGAACCATCCATAAGAAAAGGATGAAAAGAATTGTAATGGCAAGTACGGTAAGCACTAAGCCAGTTCCAGATGTGGTGAATAATAAAATACTTAGGGTGTTCATAGATCTTAGTTATTAGGTTTAACAATGATTTTATTTCCTTCAATTTTTGTAATGATAATGGAGGTGTTTTCATTAATGTAGCCGCGTTCAGAAGTAACCTCCACGATATTGTCGCCAAATTTAGCGTTGCCAGTAAGCGATAGTTTTGTTATGCAGATTCCTTCCATTCCAACGGAAACAATGTTGGCATCCTCATTTACTTTACTGTCGATTGTGGTATCTAAGGTCATTTTTTTCCAAGATTTGCTTCGGAGAAAAAAGATCGTCATCAGAATTAGTGCTACTAACGTGGAGACAATTGTGATGTGGCCAGCAGTAACCCCATATTCGCTATAGGTAATAATGATACTGCCTATAATGCACATTCCGCCTAATACGCCTACAATGCCTCCAGGAATGGCGATAAATTCAAGAAGAAGCGCTGCTAATCCAATGATTATTAATATGATAATAATACTCCAACTCATTTTACAATGATAATATAATAGTTTTTCTTTCCTTTTTGAACCAAGATATACTTGTTGTTCATTAGACTTGTATTGTCGATAACAAAACTCTCTTGGACTTTGTTCTTGTTGATAGCCACGCCATTATCTTTCAGCATTCTGCGTGCTTCACCTTTGGAGGCGAAAATTTGTGTATGTTCTGTTAGAAAATCAACAATACCGATAGGATTATTCAGTAGTTCTTTGCTGATTTCTACCTGAGGAACGCCATCAAATACTGCTAAAAACATCTGTTCCGAAAGAGAGGCGAGCGATTCAGAAGTTCCTTTTCCGAAGAGAATTTCAGAAGCATTTTCTGCAGCTTGTAAATCTTCTGCTGAGTGAACGCGGGTGGTTAGATCGCGAGCCAACGTTTTTTGTAAAATTCTAAGGTGTGGAGCAGCTTCGTGTTCTTTTTCCATCGCTTCAATCTCCTCTTTAGAACGGAGCGTAAAGATGCGAATGTAGCGTTTACTATCCTCATCTGAGCAGTTCAACCAGAATTGATAGAATGTGTAAGGAGAGGTCTTTTCTGGGTCAAGCCAGATGTTGCCTTTTTCCGTTTTTCCAAATTTGCTACCATCAGCTTTGGTGATAAGCGGACAGGTAAGCGCAAAAGCTTCTCCGTTTGATTTGCGGCGAATTAATTCAGTTCCCGTAGTGATATTGCCCCATTGGTCGGAACCACCCATCTGAAGTTTGCAATTGTAGTTTTGATTCAGATAGAGAAAGTCGTATCCTTGTACCAATTGATATGAAAATTCAGTAAAAGACATACCCTCGCCCTCGCCGTTAAAACGTTTCTTGACAGAGTCTTTTGCCATCATATAGTTAACGGTGATGTGCTTCCCAATGTCACGAATGAAATCTAAAAATGAAAATTGGCTCATCCAATCGTAATTGTTTACCAAAATTGCAGCATTAGGTTTATCATCGCTAAAATCCAAGAATTTAGAGAGTTGTTTCTTTAGTGCTTCTTGATTGTGCTTTAATGATTCGGCATCTAAAAGATTGCGTTCTAGTGATTTACCAGATGGATCTCCAATCATTCCAGTTGCTCCACCTAAAAGGACAATCGGTTTATGACCGCAATTTTGTAAATGTTGAAGCATCATTACACCCACTAAGTGTCCAATATGTAATGAGTCAGCAGTTGGGTCAATGCCTACATAAGCAGAGGTAATCTCTTTGTTTAGTTGTTCTTCTGTACCAGGCATAATATCTTGTATCATGCCGCGCCATTTCAATTCTTCTACAAAATTCATATATCTAATTTTTACTTTATTTCTGAAGTTTTAGAGCGTCTTCTGCTTTCTTCTTTTCTATTTTTTCATATTGTTCCAAGAAGTTTGGAATCGAAGACATTTCAATTCTTCTATTGAGAATTATATTTTTAGTTCTATTATCAATGATAAACATGGCTGGGTTGCCAGTTTCATAGATGTTATATGCTTCTAAGTAGTCAACATTAGCTCGATTACCTCCTACATTCAACCAGGGGTAATTCTTCTCACGAACATACTTTTTCCATCTTTCAATGTCAGAGTCGCTTCCTACAGCATAAACATCAAAGTTTCGTTTTCCAATGGTTTCTAATGAGTCATAAACGGTGCGCAATTTTTCCGACTCCTTTTTACAAGTAGGGCAATGAGGATCGTAGAACCAAAGCACGATGTATGGTTTTTGACTGAATCGATAAAGTGAGTGCCAATGTTCGGCTTTGTCTGACAAATTGGTGTCGGGAATAATGAGTTCTGTGGCTCTTTTCCCAATAAGTAGTGGTTCCAAACCATTCACACGGTTGCGGTAGCGTCCCATCAAGTCTTCATCAATCCATTTACATTTTCCTTTCAGTTGATTTTCTTTAGCAATATGAACAAAAACTGCATCGTGACCTAAAATTTTACTGGTTTCAAAATGTCCAGAAGTCCATTCAATAAGAAAACGATACATCAAGCTATCGGTATAAGCTTGAGCAAGCATCTTATCTACATATTTATTTATGGTATCTGTTTCTTGATAAGCAAGAACCTGATTGAAATACTCTTTTAATTTGGGCTCAAATGAAGGAATGAAGATAAATCTGCGGTCGGTTAAGTCAAAGTTATCCCAAAAGTGCTCGCGATAGTAGTAGGGTAGGTAGGTCGAATCTTCTGTTCCGTCAGGATTTTTGGGTGGATCTGGAAGTTCAATCTGAAGGTATGATTTTTGCATTTTGGAGAAAAGATAGTTAGGGTTCTGCTCAATAAGATCTTTAATAAACGCCTGCATCTCTTCGTTTACTTCTTTCAACTTTTGTGCATAATAATCCATACTATCTTGATTGTTAATAGCTTGGTTTTCCTTGTAACGCTCCTGATATTGGTTAACCTGACGTTGGGCTTTTACAGATTGGCGTTGAAAACGGAGCATTTCTGAGTTTTGTGGTGAGTTAACTACTTGGAAATTTCTCACATCGCCAATCGTATCAATGTTGAATTGGAAATTCTGCTCACCATCAATGATGAAGTTAACGTATGGCTTTTTGCCTTGTGAAACTAATGTATAAAGGCCGTCATCATATTTGTTGTCGCCTTCAAAGATGAAAATTCCTTGATTGTTAATATTGTATGCAGTATCTTTCAACATCAACTTTTCGCGATAGTGAATTGCTAAATATACTACAGTATCCTGACAATGATTGATGTCGAAAATCAATCGGTGTCCTTTTACAGGTGAAAATTTTTTATGCCGTTGTGCAGATAGTTCCAACGTGGATATTGTGCATAATAAAGCAAGAAAAAGTAATGTGATTTTTTTCATTGTATTTATAATCGATTAGTTATTGGATAATTGACTGAAAATTTCATAAATATCATCTAACGAGAAATGACGTGCAATTATTTTATGATTTTTATCAAGTAAAAAGACTGCAGGTGTAGTTAGAATGTCGAAGTAATCTACTACATCATAATTGGGCATTCCAAATCCGTATGTCGCATTTTGCCAAGTTATGTCGTGTTCAGTAATAAAATTGCTCCAACGATCTAAATCAGGAGTAACAGAAATGGCATACACTTCAAAGTTGTAGGTTTCGTGGAATTGTCTGTAAAATTCGTTTAATTTCGGAGTTAGTTCTACGCAGTCGTCGCAATCGGGGTCCCACATCCAAAGAATTATATAGGCAGATGTGTTTTTTTTGGTGTCAAATTTCTCTGTTTCAGATGTGTAAGCTTGAATTGGTGGAATCGTTTCGCCAATCAGAATACGGCGTTTTCTATCGCTAAGGTGTTTGTATAAACTTGCCTCTGATGCAGAGAAAATGGTGCTGTTGTTGATACAATATTTGTCATATAGATGAACAAATGCTAAGTCATAACGTGGATCTCCACCCATAAAGGTTTGCATAATTCTTTTTACATAATAATTCGTACATTCTGTAGGACGATTATTTTTGTCAAAAGTTTCCTGAATTAAGTTTTCAGCACAATTTTTTATATATTGGTCATCTTGGCCTTGCAAAACAGAAATAAAATAATCTTCAATATCTAAAGTAAGAGGAACACGAAGTAAATCGCTATCAGATAGGTCTATGTCATCATAATAGTGTTTTACGTAATATTCATATTGCTCGCGAGTAGAGTGGTAAATTGTATCGTTACCCATAATTTTAAACTCTCCAAGCAGATGGGGTTCCCAAACAACAGTTTTAAGATATTTAGCAAGTAGTGATTGGGGGGATGTTTCTGTATAAATAGCATCGTCAAAATCAGCATTCGATGCCAATGCTTTTTGATATTCCAAGAATGCTATGTTAGCATCACTTCCCTCAATAGTAGTATAAATTAGTGGCGATTCAGCATTGGTATAAATTGAAAAGTTTTTACTTCCATCAATAATAATGTAAAATAGTTTTTTATCATCTTGATTGTGAATAAAATAAATTCCGTTTGGGATCTCTTTATCCTTTTCTTGGAAACAGAACTTTCCTCTTTTTACAGTTGCACTATCAAAAAGATATTCCATTCCTCCGTAGTATCCACTTAAAAAGAGTTTTTTCTCTTTGGAATTTTCCAAAACAATCGTAATGTTATAACCTTTTGAATCCACTTTCTTTTCTCTCTTTTTGGCAGATACAGAACAAGTTATAATAACTAGTAAGATGAAAAGAAGAAAACTTTTTTTACGCATAACTTGAATTATTGTTTGATAATTTTAGCTGTTCCAATGACATTTTCTTGATTAAATAGTTTAATAATATAGGTTCCTTTGCTGTAAGAGTAGAAATTGAGTTGAGTAGTTTCTGAAATATCAACAACTCTATCAACTAATTTTCCATTTAAATCATAAATCTCAATAAGAGAGATAGGATTTTGATAGTTTTCGTTGCGAATATTAACAAAATTGGTGGTTGGATTTGGATAGATATTGATTCCGTCCATTGCGTCAATTTCATCAATAGAGATTGTTGATTCGATGTTTAGGGTAAGAGGAGCAGAAATTCCACATTCGTTGATACCGATAACGGTGAGAACTGCAGATGAGTTGGTTGTGATATTAATGGTTGCGAAGTTGTTGCTTCCTGCATTTAATGTCCAATTTGGGTTGTTTAAGCTCCATTCGTAAGAATCAGTATATTCGGCGTTAAGAACGGAGTAGGAGTACGTTCCTGCCGTGCTTATCATACTTGGTCCAGAAATTGCTGCTGGCAAAATAGGTTTGGGATGCACAGTAAGTGTTAGAGTGACAATACTATCACAGCCGAGTGAAGTTTGTAGGTTGCGAGTGTGGGTGAAAGTTCCAAATTCATCTTGAGAACCAAGCATAAAGCCATTTGCGTTATAGTTACTTCCTTGACAAATTTCATCATCTAGTTCTATATTGAAGGTAGGATATACGATAAGAGAAATTGATGTGCTTGCTGTACAGCCATTTGCATGAGTTCCAGTAACACTATAGGTGGTGTTTTCTGTTGGTGATACAGAAAGTGTTGCGCTTTCAACACCATTATTCCAAATGTAAGAATTTGCGCCATTTGCTGTCAGTAGCGTAGCATCATTCATACAAAGTTGTGTGTTTCCATTGATTGTAATTTGAGGAAGGTCAAGAGCAGTAATGGTTAAACTTTGAGTGGTCGAGCAACCATGTTCATCGCTTATGGTAACGCTATAGTTACCACTTTGATGTGCTACAATTGAATTTGCAGTTGCGCCCGTATTCCATAAGTAGCTGTCTCCTCCAGTAACGGTAATATAGGTGCTATCTCCTGCACAGAATTGTGTATTGCCACTAATGGTTGTGTGTGGAGTTGGGTATTGAGTAATGAAGGTTTGTGTTGATGCAGAACAATTGTTTTGTGTTACGGTAACGGTGTAACTTCCAGGTTCTGTAATAGTATTCTGATTACTAGTAATTCCGTTGTTCCATACAAATGCATTTCCTCCTGTAGCAGTAAGTTGAATAGAAGAACCTTCGCAGAGGAAAGTTGGACCGCTGATTTCAGGTGTCGGTAGTGGGGTTACTGTTACCTCTTTTGAAGCAACAGCTTCACAACCATTTACGCTGGTTACGGTACAAGTATAAGTGGTATTGGAAGTTGGTGTATGAGTAAGACTAGCGGTATTAAGACCTGTGTTCCATAGGTAATCTTCTCCTCCGGTAGCATGTAGCGTTATAGACTCGCCCGCGCATACAATATCATTTCCTACAATATTAGCTATAATTTGAGGTTCTATAGTAGCTACGGCTGATGTGGTTGCACTACATCCAAAACTATTGGTAATAGTTACAGTATATGTGCCCGCCTCATTGATGGTGATGTTGTTGCTGGTGGCTCCTGTTGACCAATTGAAAGCAATGCCACCTACAGCAGTTAGTGTGGAGGAGCCTTCGTGACAGAGAATAGTATTTCCTTGGATAGATGGAGATGGAACAGGATGTGTTGTAATAGCAACAGAGTTTGTCGCTGTACATCCCGCAGGGCTTGTCGCTGTTACAGAGTAGGTGATAGGTGCTGTGGGTTGAATGGTAATATTATCTTCAGTGCTGCCTGTTGACCATACATAGGTAGCGCCTCCCGTAACCGTTAATGTAGTGCTCTTGCCTAAACATGGCGTTAAGTTTCCATTGATACTTGGGGTGGGTAGCGGATTTACGCGCATTGTATGAGAGGCGGTTGCCGTACAACCATTAGGGCTCGTTGCGGTAACGGTATAGGTGCCAGCTGTGCTAGCCACGATAGAGTTGCCTACGCTTTCAGTATTCCATACATAACTGCAATTTGCATTACTTGCAACATTGAAAACAGTATAGTCGCCCTCACAAATTTCTGTAGCCCCATTAATCACCACAGAAGGTGGTGTATTGGAAGAAACTTGAGTTTGTGCGGTGCTCGTACAACCATGTTCATTAGTGATTGTTACCATGTAAGTTCCAGCTTGATATGCCGAAATGTTGGGCGTTGCTTCGCCTGATGACCAGAGATATGATATGCCACCAGAAGCATTGAGTGTAGCAAAACTACCTTCGCAGAAGGTGCTTTCGCCAGTAATCTGTGGCACTGGAAGTGGATTGGAAACCAATGTGTGCGATGTGGTGCTACTACATCCATATTCATTACTTACTGTAACAACATAAACACCAGGAGTGCTTACAGAAATAGAAGGAGTCTGTTCATAGTTACTCCATAGATAGCTGTTGCCACCTACTGCTGTTAAAATTGTGTTGTCTCCTTGACAGAAGCTAGACTCTCCGGTGATTGCTGGATTGGGATATGGATGAACATTAACGGTGAAACTCTCGGTGCTAACACATCCATTTGTGTTGGTAGCTACAACAGTGTAATTTGTTGTATGGTTAGGAGAAACATTGATGAATGATGAATGTTCACCATTACTCCATAAAAATTGACCACTTCCGTAAATCGTTGCTGTAAGTAAAGTACTTTCACCAATGCATATATTATCATCTCCAGTAATGGTAATATCGGGTGCTTCGTTCACAATAACAGTAGTACTTGCTACAGCACTACAACCATTGTTATCTGTCACAAGAACACTATATGTTCCTGTTTCTGATATGTTTTTGAATGATGTGGATGTGCTATCATTCCACAAGTAGCTAATTCCTCCATTAGCAATTAGTGTAGTACTATTGCCTGCGCAAAGTTCTGTATTACCTGTAATGGTTGCGTTGGGACGTGGAAGGGTGGTTACATTTTTAGATATTACAGATGAACAGCCTTCCTCATTGCTGATAGTTACGGTATATGTACCCGCTTGTGTTACGGATAAGGTTGGTTCTGTTGTGCCATCGTTCCATATGTATGAGGTTCCGCCTGTTGCTGTAAGAAGCGTGTGCTCTCCTTCACAAATACGAGTTGCTCCAACTATATTTCCGATTGGTGCAGGGAGCGTAGAAATTTGTATGGATTTTGAAGCAGAACATCCATTATTATTGGTAACAGTTACGGTGTATGTGCCAGAGTGTGAAATAGTGGTTGTTTGTGTTGCTGCGCCAGTACTCCAAAGGTAAGAGTTTCCTCCTAAAACGGTTAGATGACTGCTACTACCCTGACAAAATGTTGTATCACCAGTAATAACAATATGAGGTTGTGGATTTGCCGTAATAGAGTGGTGCGCTGTATTAGTACATCCAAATTCGTTAGTTACAGTTACGACATAAATTCCAGTATTTTTAACATAAATTTCGTCTCCATACCCACCATTTGACCATTGATAATCAGTACCGCCACTTGCATAAAGAGCAGAGCTATCTCCTTGACAAAAAATATTATCTCCTAAAATACTAGGTGTTGGGAGTGGATTTACTACGATTGTTACAGCTCGTGATGCTTGACAGCCTGATTCAGAGGTGACATCAATAACGCGTGTTGTAGTTTGGGTAGGTGTTGTTACCAATATGGGATTATGCTCTCCTGTACTCCAGTGATAGGTGTGCCCTCCTGTTGCTTGAATAGTTGAGGTTTGTCCAATGCAGATAACTGTATCACCTGATATGATAATCTGAGGAGTTCCATCAATTAATGTTTTTTGTCCAGTTACGCTACATCCGTTAGAATATGTTGTTGTAACGCTATAAGTTCCTGCACTATCCACTCTAATACTTTCTCCATGTGCTCCTGTATTCCAAACAAAGCTTTCACCACCACTTGCCGTAATAATGTTTTCAGTTTCTTTACAGAAAATAGTTCCGCTAATTTGTGGAATGGGTGCAGGAAGTAATTGTGTAATGTTATGATGTGCTGTTACACTACACCCATTGTATGTACTGATGATTACACTATATTCGCCTGTACTATTGACCGATATGGTTGCCGTAGTGTCACCTGTACTCCATATATATGAATCAGAGGGTGAGGCTGTTAATAGGTTTATATTGTTATCGCAGATAATGCTGTCGCCCCAAATGCGAGCTTCTGGATATTCGAGAACTCGTACAATAGTGTGGAGTTCAACAACGCAACCCGGTCTGCGGGTAACCCTAAGAGTGTAGGGCGTTGTTGTTGTCGGTGATACAGAGATTTGATAAGTACTATCTTCTGTTGACCATTCGTAGTTAGAATATCCTTCTGAAGCTCTAAGTTGAATTGTGTCTCCAATACAAATATCTTGTTCTTTGCTAATTTCTATATGATCAATAACAACGTTTATGGTATCTGTAGAAGTACAACCGAAATCTGTAGAAGCATATAGGATAATCTCTTCCGATTTTGTAAGGAAAAGAGTGTCGCTAGTTTCTCCGTTGCTCCAGCGGTTGTTGTAGGTAGAATCAGCTGTCAAAATGATGAGGTTTTCTTCACAAGCAACAGGGTCTCCCATAATTTGTGCAATCGGATATTCTTGCGTTTGTACAAGAATTGAATCGCTATTTACGCAACCAACTGAGTCGGTAATGGTAACGATGTATGTTTGATTGCCCCAAGCATTGATAGTGCGTGTTGTGTCTCCTGTATTCCAAATGTAAGAAGTAAACTCTTCATTAACGGTTAATTGAGTTGTGTCTCCTGAGCATAGTGTGCTATCACCTTCGATATTTACGATAGGAACAGATGCAATCGCAATTCTGAAGACAAAAGTTGTGTCGCAACTCTCTGTAAATTCAAAGGTGTATTCGCCAGCTTCAGTGATGGCTGAATCAGCAAAGAAAAATGGTAGCTGATTAGCACAAATAGTTGTGTCAATGTTGATATGAACAACGGGTGTTTCTGTAATGTGTACAAATGAAGTCCCACCACAAACGGTATTGATGGTGTGTTCGCCGTAGGTCATAACGGCGCTATCAGCAATCATTACAGGAAATCCGTCTTTGCAAACAAAAATCTCCGGAAGTGTGTCATGAACTGTAGGTATAGAATTGATAATTAGAGTGATAGTGCTATCACATCCCCACGAAGAGGTGTAGGTATAAGTGTAGGTTCCAGCCTCTTCAATAGAGTCGTTTTCTAAAACTACAGGAAATTCGTAATGGCAAAAAGAGTGCTCAATGGTGTCAATAGTTTCGCGCATGGTGAGGTATAAACGAACTACACTATCACAATACAATCCTGTGGTGTCTTCTATAAAATGGGTGTAATTGCCCGATTGTGTGTACGTTTCACCTGCTAATTCCCAATAAAAGGTATCGCATGCATCTTGGTAAATTTCAGTAGCAGCGTTGTATAGCATTGCTGTTTGATGGTCTGGGCTAATTAAGAGTTCTAAATCTGTAGGTTCGTTGGTGAAGTGTATTTTACCTATTTCTTGTGAGAAATCGTTGCCGTAAAAATCGGTAAGGTTGAAGATGGTTTGGCAAGCAAAAGTGCTGTCAATGTTGAGCGTAAAACCATCGTTAACCCAAAGATTGTAGTTTGCATTAATGGTAACGTTAGGCGATAGATAGATGTCGTTGTTGTGGAAGTTGACGATGTTTTGCATTGTGAATTTTTTGAATCCAATTGTGTCAACATAGATTGCTGCACCTTTAAGAGTTGCACTATTATCCGAGAAATTTATGCTAGAGATGGAGAGTTCACCTTCAGCGCCGAGATAGACACCACCACCGTTTAGGGCACTATTGTTTTGAATTTGTGTTCGTCTTAAAACGGTTGTTCCGTCGAGAATATTAAGCGCGCCACCGTTTGCAGTACTATGATTGTTGCGTAAAATGGCGTCGTCGATGGAAGTATTGCCGTAACTGATAATGGCACTTCCAGCTCCAGTGTAGTTTTCAATGATAGAAAATGGAGAGATTAACAGATTTAAACTTGTTGTGGTGATAATAGATAGTGAACAGTAAACCGAGTCGTTATAATTTCCACTGAAAATTAAGTATGTTGAGTCCATAGCTTGATTGGTGTAGTTACTCCACAAGGTAGCACCTTCGGCTATTTCAATAAGGTTGAGTAGATTTTTGTTCGGATAGATGTGACGTGTTGTATCTTGCGATAAGATTGTGTAGTGGCCAGAAGCCAAAGTTAAGGTTGTGTCGAGCAAAATGTCGTCCGTTAAAAGTAACTCGTAGCGGTTGAACATTGCGTTATGACGAATTTCAAATTGATCGCCAAAAGCAGCACTGAATTGGGTACTATCCGTAACGATTCCACCAGGTACTACAATTTGCGCTTTTGTGAAAAAAGTTAGTCCACAAAAAAGAAGGGCTAAGATTAATCCAAAATTTTTTCTCATCTTTATATTATTTATACAATTTATATTCGTTGTTTGTATCTTTAATTTGTTAGTAATCAATTAGTTGTGTAAATTACAAAACGTAAAAACACAATTAGCAAATATATAATTTTTTTTGTGAATAGAGAATTGTTGAATGATTGAATTTTACTTTTTAGTGTTAAAAAATATTGACATCATTCAGAAGGGGGTGTTAGGGAAGGAATATGAATATTGAATCACTTTCTTTTTCCGAATTTTTGAGAGAAAGTGGTGTGTTTTTTTTGTTGAGATTGCATGAGGGATTGCAGCGGTTATGAGCGCCAGTTTTAGAACTCAGAATTAAGAGTTTAGAATTTAAATTTTAGAGTTTTGGGGGATTTTGAAGCGAAAGATTGCGGCGCGAAATTTGAGCGGAAAGCCCGACGGCGAGAGCGCGGCTCGTGCGTAAGCGAGGAGCCGGCATGCCCAAATAAAAAATAAAAATATCATCTAAATTTTGATGATGAGTTGTAGCGTTGTACGGCTCTTCTGCTCCAAAATTGGAGTTCTGTTTTGTAGTACTTTTTTGATACTTTCTTTGTTGTAATGGCGTATCGTAATTAACTCAACTTTGTCGTTGTATTTTATGTTATAATTCTTTGATAATAATGATTTTAGAGATTGGAATCTCTGGGGTTTATTGTCGATGCAGACGGAGAAGCTGAGTGCAGAACTTTGCATTAGGTTGATTTTAACGCGGCATTCTGTGAAGGATTGGAAGATTTCGGTAAGATTTTCTTCAGCGATAAAGGAGAAATCTTTAGGAAATATAGTGAGTAAAATTTGGTCTTTTTTGACGATGAAAGATGGAATTTTAGTTTGTTCTTTCATCATTTTAATAATACTTCCTGGTTCCTCGGGTTGGAAGAATGATTTAACGTAGAGCGGAATCTGTTTATCGCGTAAGGGTTTAAGAGTTTTTGGGTGGATGACAGAAGCACCATAGTAGGAGAGTTCTATAGCTTCGCGGTAGGGGATGGCGTCCAATTTTACCGCATCGGGGAAGAGTTTGGGGTCAGCGTTGAGCAGTCCAGGAACGTCTTTCCAAATTGTAACGTCTTTTGCATCAAGAGAATGTGCAATTATAGCAGCAGTATAGTCGGAGCCTTCTCGTCCTAATGTAGTACGCAGTTTTTCGGAGGTCCCCGCAATAAATCCTTGGGTGATAATAATTGGTTTTGAACTATCGGTTTGGTGTATTGTTTCCACCTGATTTTTTACCTCTTGTGAAGTGACTATCCAATTGACACGTCCTTCGCGGTAGGTGTTGTCAGTGCGGATAATTTTGCACGCATCAACCCAATGGTTGTGAACTCCCATCTGGTTGAGAAAGAAAGATATAATGGTGGTGGAAAGGTACTCCCCAAAACTGACGATGCGGTCATAATCGAAGTCGTAGTTATCGGAGTGCCCTTCGTTTAAAATTTGCATTAGTTTGTCAAAAAAACGGTTCAATTGTGCAATAATTTCAGCACTATTTCCGCCCAAGTCGTAGGCCACTTGGTAGTGGTTAATTTTCAACGCTTGACAAAGTTGAGGGAGATCCTCTTTGTGGTAGTACCATGCGTCTAAAATCTGTTCCATAAGATTGGTGGTTTTTCCCATTGCAGAGATTACCACTACGAGTTTTTCCTCTCCTTTGTGTAGGCTTAGAATATGTTGTAAATTTCTAATTCCATCTGCATCTTTGACAGAGGCACCGCCAAATTTGTATATTTTGTAGCTCATTGGTAAAAGGTTATTTATGGTTTTTAATAACGGCTAAAACTGTAGTTCCCACTACTTTTAAGGTTTTAGGGTCGATATTGTTAATATTATCGTTCAATGTGTGCCAAGTAGTTGTAAATCCTGTACCTGTACTATTATCTTGGTGGACGATATTGACCATTGGAATTCGAGCTATTGTATTGACATAGAGGTGATCGTCGGTGATAGGATTTGCGGCTTCGTTGCGGAAATATTCCTTATGTCCCAATTGATAGGCAGTTCCCCAAATTTTAGCGAGATAAGGTTGTGCGTAGTTATAGGAAAATGCTTCGTGGCGGAAAACTGCGTTTGAAGCGCCCACCATATCGAGGAGGATTCCGAAGTCAGCTTTGTAGCCAGTTTTATGGGGATTTTTTGCCCAATATTGAGCGCCCAAGCACCACCAATCGCCGGGTAGATCCACGCTTTGTGGTGTTCCGTAATCTTCTAAGTCGAAGAAGATGATGTCAACGCCTACTTCGGGTTGCTGTAGATGAAGTTGGCGAGCAATCTCTAAGAGAACGCCCACACCGCTCGCACCATCATTAGCACCATCAATGGGCTTGTCATGATTGGCGGGATTGGGGTCATGGTCGGCAAATGGACGCGAATCCCAGTGTGCCGCCAGAAGAATTCGGCTTGTTTTTTCAGGTGCAATTTCTCCGATGATATTTACCGATTCCCAACTTTTGTTGTCATACGTTTTGCTTGTAAATTGCTGTAAAATAACGGTGTCGCAGTAGCTGCCAAGTTTTTCGCTGAGCCACAATGCGCACGCTTTGTGTGCATCGCTACCTGGTGTTCTCGGTCCGAAATCTGTTTGCGCTTTGACAAAAGCGAAGGCAGAGTCTGCATCGAAATCAGGCATTGTGAGTGATGTCTCTCCTTCCTTTTCGCTGTTGTGCTGTTGTGGTGTTGTATTGTTGTTATTGCAACTTATTAGACTTATAATCAACGTTATAAATGTTGTAAAAAGGATTTTTCTCATTAATTGTAATGTTTCTAATTAGGTTTATAAATGTATGTTGAATTAGAAATTCAATCAACCTGCAAAGATATGAAAATAATTGCAGAAAATCAAGTGTGGGTTATTCTGTAACATAAACGAGAAAAGAATCTTTTCCATGTTATCATCTTCCATCATTCGAACCTGTTGGAGTTTCCGACAAGTTGCCTTATTAAATTATTCTTGTAGATGTTTTGGCGAGCGGGCTTAATATTATGTTTTCTTTAAATGTACATTATAATTAAGTATAGTTAGACTAAAAGCTTTTTGATATGTGTGTGAGTTTGGAATATGTCACCACAAGCAACGTGTCCTGATGTTCAAAATTACAATATTGTATTTTTGTGCTGTAACATTATTACGAACAAGTCCCTTTTTGTTCAATTATTTTTTATTATTGGTGTCCGATAAAAATTTCAAAGGGCATAAAAGTGAGGCTCAATCGCAGTATTTATGCGGTTGATATCTTTATTTTCCAATTCCAAGCCCCCTCATTTCACCTATCTGAAATACAACTACAACATCAGATCCATGATTTACACGACC
>CALGTS010000034.1 GCA_937901925.1 uncultured Bacteroidales bacterium
GACAAGTTTCCCTGCGGAAGCAATTGGTTTTGTGGTCGATATGTGGAAGAAACGTGCATTGCAGATTTGTTGGGTGCAAAGGTAGGGAAAAAGTTTGAGATGAGGGAGTTGCTGGGGGCGATTTTGGAAAGATTATAGAGAGATTTCATTTTTGTAAATACACCTAATATTTGCTGAAAATTAAACACTTTTTTGGGAAATACCGCGTCTTAGTTATTTTACCCCCTTAAACACTATTTATTGATTCTAAGATAACGCAATACTTTAATTATGTGTTTCTTTCTTAAACGCCTTTTTTGTAAATATTTACAATTGTCTTCGTATTCGTTTTTCATAAAAGTATAATGAGATTCAACACAAGAACAATTTGAACACGGACGGTTGTATGCTATGCTGAAGGAGAACAATTGTTCTTCATGATCCAAATCATTCTTTGCAGCAATATTGACATTTGATTCTACTTTGATAACATATTCCCACACATTATTATTTTGACGAATATGATTCTCCCATGAATACAATAAAATATCATCATATTTAAAAACAAATAAAACGATATTTGAATCTCTGCAATAAATAGGATAGGAAAAATATTCTTTTGTTATTAGAGATTCCCTTTTATGAGGAGATCCCAATAAATCAACAACAAAGTACACTTCAAAATTATCAGATAATTCTATTTCTTTTCCGTTGAGAAAAAAACGACATGAAATCATGTTATATACTACGTTTAACATTGAATCTTCTCTATGTTTCAGTTGAATCAGTTGATTTTTAAAACGAACCTCTTCTTGGCTAATAGCGTACAGACATTTTTCATATAAAACGCTGTCATTTACAAAATCTTGCAATAAATTGGGAGAACTCATCACCATTTCGTAAATGCTATCTATTTCACTATGACTCAAATTCCATTTGTTATAATCCTGAGCAAACAGATCAATATTATAACTAAAAATCATCAAAAAGTAAAGAATATATTTCTTCATTTATTTTATATTTACAAAAGAATCAAAACTCATTTGCATTTTATAACCTTTTGAATTGTACATATATACAATATGATTGTTATTACCGAAAACAAAGCTAGTGCCATAAACTCGATAACCTTCTTTTACAGCATTTTCATAATCAACTTGTGATGGTTCTTGCACCCAATTTCCGCTGGGATGAAAATGAAAGAATCCCATTTTCTTGAACCATGAAACATCCACAGAATTATAATCAATTGATAGAGATTCGTTTTTGACGTTTGGATTACCTGTATTCCCTTGGTTAGCCCAACGTAGTTCTTCTTGCCCCATTGATTCAGGACGCAGATTATAACCCCATATTCCACCATTTTCAGTGTTGGGATAATCATTGTCACAACTTTGAGACATTTCAACGAGTAATGACCTATTTTCTACGTTAGGAAGTATCATTGCAGAATTAACCTTTGAAACATCCGTATTTACACCTTTCATATTATTTTCTTGAATCATTGCTTGTTCCGTTTCATCGGCTACAGCATACACAATACCATCATTTTTACCATCTGTACCTAAAAATAAGCCATTTTCATCATAAAAATTTCCTATCTCCTCCCCATTCGGATCCACCAACTTCACTGGATTATTTGCGCAATATGTATAAGGCGACAAAGAAGGATATTTGTCACTCATCGGGTCGACGCTAAGCCAGATGCTCAGGTCGCTGCTGTAATAGCGTGCGCCAAAGTAAGATAAGTTCGTTTCTGAGTCTTTCTCTTTGGCGGAGAAGGTGTAAGAGGCAGTTGCCGACAAGTTTCCCTGCGGAAGTGTTTGGTTTTGCGGGCGATATGTCGGGGCAAGATTCATAGGCTAAGTGGAAATTTTATTTGGCAGGAAGAAGTAATTTTGTCGCTAAATAGTAATTACTTGCGGGGAATTTTAATATAAACTATCATATTGAATAATAATATCCTTTAGCAAATCAACGAATAACTTAAAATCAGTATTAAATATCAATTCACAATATCCCGATTCAATCATGGTACTTGCAAATATTTTTTCCTCTTTTTGTGTATAAAGGTGAATATGCAAAGTTTCGAAATCGGATTCGATTTCTTCGTTTTTCTTTATTCTTTTTATTACAATTTTATCATTTTTAAGGATATAGAATCTGTTTATACAATTTACGAACAACGAGATAACTGAATCTGACTTGATTTCCATAATGGGAGCAGAATCCACTGGACAATTTGATTTCAAAGTGAGTTTGTGTGGATTTTGAGAATATGAAAAAAAATATTCATCACATTCTTTTGTAAAAATATTCCAATAGGTCAACTCAACTCTGTTCATCTTCTTTGATAATACAATACTATCTGATAGTACATCCGATATAAATTCACCATTATGTCGTAGAAAGGAATAGCTTTGTGGTAGAGTGGAATTTTGTTCGATGTTCTTGACAGATGATGGAACAATTGTGTCTGAAAAGAATGGTGACGGAATGTCACAAGTTGTCAGATTGATCTCATATTTATTTGTTATTGCAGAAGGCCATACGGAAAGTGTGTCATATCCACTTGATATTATCACAATACTTATTATGAAACATAAAGTGAAAATGAGATGAAATGTCTTTCCCTTTGACAAATGTTTATTATGTAACTCTTTCTTTGACATATTGATAAACCGTATTATTTACAAATATAATACTTTTTATACGAATAACGGTAAGGAGGATCAACATTTGTACGCCCAGTTTCCAACTCTGTATATTCACGCAACATCCTAACATTAAATCCTTTATATTTACCCGTGGTCTTATTCCAAAAATACTTATAATTAATTACATTTTTATATGCCAATCGATGAGACTTCATCTTGTTCCCATTTTTCTTCATCCTATGCGAATACCATTCATGAACAATAATACTGCTAGCTAAGTTTTCGACAGTTGATTCATAACTATATCTATCGGTTCCACGAATGCTATTTGTCTTTAGATTCGTGTTCCAGCTTCCGCTCCCTCCAAAACCAATTTTTTCATCTTTGATAGAAGACATTGAAAATACTTCATCATAAACTTGCAATCCTTCAAATTGAGAAGCAATGTGCGTCCAGATATTTGATTTTGAATCATTTGTCATATTAAAGCGCTGATTATCATAGGTGTCAATATCATTATTTATTAATGCCTCCTCTTTAGTCATATTAGAAAAATCAATATCCTCACTTCCACTGTATATTAATATTTCACCAGTAAACCCTTCTTTAGTGTTGGCTATGAAATTTCCTGCACAATCATAAATAGGTGACACCTCCTCCCCGTTCGGGTCCACCAACTTCACTGGGTTATTCGCACAATAAACATACGGGCTGAGCGAAGGATATTTGTCACTCATCGGGTCCACACTCAGCCAAATGCTCAAATCGCTGGTGTAATAGCGTGCGCCAAAGTAAGATAGCGAGGTTTCCGAGTCCTTTT
>CALGTS010000035.1 GCA_937901925.1 uncultured Bacteroidales bacterium
AAGAGGCGCGAAATTTGAGCGGAAAGCCCGACGGCGGCAGGGTAGGGCAGTGGCGAGGTGGTCGCCGGAACGCCCAAATAAAAAAACTCAAACGAATCGAAAAAAATTGTAACTTTGCAGTTCGGTTTTTTGTATGAAAATAGGTTATAAAACAAAATTATAAAGAATGAAAAAAATTGTAATTACGGGAGGCGCAGGATTTATTGGCTCTCACGTGGTCAGATTATTTGTGAATAAATATCCTGATTATCAGATATATAATTTGGATTGTTTGACGTATGCCGGAAATCTGGAAAATTTGAAAGATGTGGAGGATAAACCCAATTATCACTTTATAAAGGGGGATATTTCCGATGGTAATTTTGTGCAGAATCTCTTCCAAAAACATCAATTTGATGGAGTTGTTCACTTGGCGGCAGAGTCACACGTGGACCGCTCCATCACCAATCCGATGCAGTTTGTGCTGACAAACGTGGTGGGAACGGTAAATTTGCTGAATGCTGCGCGCGCTATCTGGAATGGCAATTTTGAAGACAAACGTTTCTATCACATTTCTACCGATGAAGTGTATGGAAGTTTGGGCGAAACGGGAAGTTTTACGGAAACCACTCCCTATCAGCCACATAGTCCCTATTCAGCGGCGAAAGCGTCGTCCGACCATTTTGTGCGCGCTTATCACGATACTTTTGGGTTGCCAACAGTAATTTCCAATTGTTCAAATAATTACGGTCCTAATCAATTTCCAGAAAAGTTGATTCCGCTTTTTATTCATAATATTAAGAACAACATTGCGCTTCCTGTTTACGGGCAGGGAACCAATGTGCGCGATTGGCTTTATGTGGAGGATCATGCGGCGGCGATAGACCTGATTTTCCATCAGGCGAAAGTGGGCGAAACCTACAACATTGGCGGTAATAACGAATGGCGTAATATCGATTTAATCAAGCAGTTGATAGAGATTATGGATAGAAAGTTAGGTCGTGCGGAAGGTGCCTCTTTGTCGTTGATTACCTACGTTGCTGATAGAGCTGGGCACGACTTGCGCTATGCGATTGACGCTTCGAAGTTGAAACGTGAGTTGGGTTGGGAGCCGAAAGTACGTTTTACGGAAGGTTTTGAAGCCACCGTTGATTGGTATTTGGCCAATACGGAATGGCTGGAAAATGTGGTAAGTGGAAGATACAAAGAATATTATAATTCCAAGAATGATTGAGTTTTTGCAACATTCTGAAATTGACAAGGCGAAGTGGAATCGTTGCGTTGCGCGGTCCCTTTCGCCTTCTGTTTTTGCCGATTTCGGGATGTTGTCTTTGGCATCGCCAGATTGGTGCGCTTTAGTTTCGGGTGATTATCAAGCGGTTATGCCGTTGATTGCGCGTCGAAAGTGGGGCATTTCTTACCTTTGCACGCCCACCTTTTTCTCGTGCGGTGGCATCTTCACCGATACGCCCGTTGATAACAAGTTATTGCGCGCGTTTTTGGAGCGGATTCCTCGTCGTTTTAAGCGTGCAGATTTACTGCTCAATGAAAATTGTCCCGATATTGCACAACGCACGTTACGGAGTTATCGGCTTGCGTTGGCACAACCTTTTGAAGTGCTGGCGCATAACTTTTCGGAAAATTGTCGCCGAAATATAAAAAGTGCTGAAAAACAGAATCTTACCTTTTCGTTATCGGGTGAGATTTCAGAAATTATCAACCTTTTCCGAAGAAATCGCGGGGCAAGTTTGTCGCTCCGAGATAATGATTATGCGTTGTTGGAAAGTTACGCTCGCTATGCGCAGGAACAGGATTGGCTCGAAATATGTAGCGTTTCTAATTCGGAAGGAAAACTGTTGGCCGGAGCGTTTATGCTGCGCGATTACGATAAAATCCGCTTTTGGTTTTCGGGGCGCAATAGTGAACAAGCTGCATCGAAGTCGATGTTTTTTCTGATTAGTAACTACCTAAAAATGAGGTCAGGAGTATCGTTAATCTTCGATTTTAACGGCTCGATGAATGAAAATATTGCTCGTTTTTATCGTGGTTTTGGTGCGGAAGTTGTTGAAATTCCATATATACAAATTTATAAACTTCCATTGGAAAATATTATACGTCAAATATTTAAGAACAAATAACTTTAAACATTATGAAATCGATTCGTATTTTAGGACAAGAAAACTCCCTTTTCAATCAGTTTATTGCAGAGATTCGCGATGTAGGGATTCAGCGTGATAGTATGCGTTTTCGGAGAAATTTGGAGCGTATTGGCGAGATTTTTGCGTATGAAATTAGCAAAACGATGAAGTTTGAGGAGCGTTCTGTAACAACGCCATTGGGCGAATTACAGATGAATTTTATCAGCGAGCAGCCTGTATTAGCCACCATTTTGCGTGCGGGTTTGCCTTTGCATCAAGGTTTGCTCAACTACTTTGACCGCGCAGAAAATGCCTTTGTTTCAGCATTCCGCAAACATTACCGCGATGGTTCGATGGAGATTCAGGTGGATTATATGTCGGCACCTGATTTGACGGGAAAAACGCTGATTCTTGCCGACCCAATGTTGGCGACAGGACATTCTATGGAATTGGTTTATAAAGAGTTGATAACATCTGGAAAGCCACAACATACCCATATTGTTGCCGTAATTGCCTCCGTGCAAGGAATTGAATTTTTGAAAAAACGGCTTTCTCCACGCAACTGTACACTTTGGATTGGTGCGGTAGATGAGGAGTTGACAGCGCAATCTTACATAGTTCCTGGTTTGGGTGATGCTGGAGATTTGGCGTATGGCGTGAAAACTGAATAGAAGAAATTAAAATAAAAGTTTGATTTATAGATGAATAGTGCTAAAAAATATGCTTTAGTAACCGGAGCAAGTTCTGGAATTGGGTTTCAGTATGCGCGAGTGATGGCGCAACGTGGTTATAACTTGGTGATAGTCAGCAACCAAGCGGACGCTATTGTGGAGAAGGCGGAGCAATTGCGGCAGGAGTTTTCGGTAGATGTTGTTCCGTTGATGCGTGACTTGGGAACGCCCGAAGCGGCGCGTGAACTTTACGAAACCTGTCAGGCGCAAAATCTTGAGGTAGAGGTGTTAATAAATAATGCGGGCGTATATCATAGTTGTGATTTTATGGAAGAGCCAGAGCGTTACAACACGCTGATTCTCAACTTACACGTTAATACGCCAGCGATGTTGATATACTATTTTGGTAAAGATATGGAAGCGCGGAAACGAGGTTATATTCTTAATATGAGTTCAATTACCTCTCACATTGCGGTGCAACGGCTGGCGGCATATAGTGCCACGAAAGCGTTTTTGAAGAACTTCTCGCGTTCGCTGCATGTCGAATTGCGTTACAAAGGTATCAATGTTACGGCAGTTTGTCCGGGCGCAGTAGCCACCGACCTTTACAACATCTCGCCGACTCTCAAGAGGTTGGGAGTTATTTTCGGAATTGTCATCACGCCCGAAAGATTGGCAAAACGGGGTGTCAGAGCGATGTTCAACGGCAGGGTTAGCATTACGCCAGGTCTTATCAATTATATCCTATTATTTCTCATCTTCTTTTTACCAACGGGCGTTTTACGCTTAATCCGGAAGTGGAAATTGTTCTAATGTTAATATTGTATGAACAGAGTACATGTAATTTTGCGATAGAGAGAAATGTTGGATAGATTGTTGGCGTGGTAGGCAACTACGAAAACGACATTATTTCGTGCATTGACTAAGTAATTGAGATTGAAATCATCATTATCATATCTAATCAAACATTTTTTGTGAAAAAGCATTCTATAAATATGTACAATCATATTGAAAAATGATGTAAATTTGCACCCGTGTTTAAAATTTCTAAAAATGATTAAAATTACCCTACCTGACGAATCGGTAAAGGAGTTTGAAAATGGTGTAACTCCTTATGAAATAGCAAAAAGCATAAGCGAGGGTTTAGCTCGCAATGTGTTGGCAGCAAAAGTTAATGGTGCAATTGTTGCGCTCAATTATGCGATTTCTGAAGACGCAACCGTGAAACTGCTAACTTGGAATGACGCTGAAGGTAAGGAGGTGTTCTGGCACTCTTCTGCTCACCTTATGGCTGCTGCAATCAAAAAATTGTACCCTACAGCAAAATTAGGTATCGGTCCTGCCATCGAAAATGGCTTCTACTACGATATCGATTTTATGGATAATACCATCTCTTCCGACGATTTTCCAGCTATTGAAGCTAAAATGTTGGAAATCGCTCAAAGTAAAGCACAATATGTGCGTAAAGAGGTTTCTAAAAAGGAAGCTCTCGATTATTTTACTTCTATCGAAAATGAATATAAAGTGGAGCTAATCAACGATTTGGAAGATGGAACTATCACTTTCTATGATACTGCCGATTTTGTTGACCTTTGTCGCGGACCTCACCTTTTTGATACGGCGTCTATCAAAGCTATCAAATTATTGAACACTGCAGGTGCTTATTGGCGTGGCGATGAAAAGAGAAAACAGCTTACCCGTATTTATGGAATCACTTTCCCTAAGAAAAAGGAGTTGGAAGAGTACTTGACGATGTTGGAAGAGGCTAAAAAACGTGACCATAGAAAGTTGGGTAAAGAACTTGAGTTCTTTGCGTTCTCTCAAAAAGTAGGTGCAGGTTTACCATTATGGTTACCACAAGGTTATGCGTTGCGCGACCGCTTAGAGCAATTCCTCAAAAAAGTACAAAAGAAATATGGCTACCAACAGGTGCTATGCCCTCATATTGGGAATGTTGACCTTTACAAAACATCAGGTCACTACCAAAAATATGGTGCAGATTCTTTCCGCCCTATTACTACTCCACAAGAGGGTGAAGAGTTCTTCTTGAAACCTATGAATTGCCCTCACCACTGCGAAATCTACGCTCTTAAGCCACGTTCTTATCGTGACCTTCCTTTGCGTTTTGCAGAGTTCGGAACTGTTTATCGCTATGAGCAAAGTGGTGAGTTGCATGGTTTGACAAGGGTAAGAGGATTTACGCAAGATGATGCACACATTTTCTGTACTCCTGACCAATTGAAAGAGGAGTTCTGTAAAGTAATTGATATTATTCTTTATATCTTCAAAGTTCTTGATTTTAAAGAATTTGTAGCTCAAGTTTCATTGAGAGATCCAAATAATAAGGAGAAATATATCGGTACTGACGAAAATTGGCAAAAGGCAGAATCTGCAATTATTGAAGCTGCTGCAGAAAAGGGTTTGAGCACTATCGTTGAGTTGGGCGAAGCTGCTTTCTATGGTCCAAAACTTGACTTTATGGTGAAGGACGCTTTGGGCAGAAAATGGCAGTTGGGAACCGTTCAGGTGGATTATAACTTGCCAGAACGTTTCGGTTTGGAATATATCGATGCTAATCAACAAAAATGTCGACCTGTAATGATTCACCGTGCGCCATTCGGCTCAATGGAACGTTTCGTAGCTGTTCTTTTGGAACATACTGCAGGAAACTTCCCATTGTGGTTGACGCCAAATCAAGCTATTATCTTGCCTATCAGTGAGAAATACTTGGATTACGCTCGCAACCTCCAAATGGAGTTGGACGAAGCTGGCGTGCGCGCAATAATCGACGAAAGAAATGAAAAGACAGGTAGAAAAATCCGCGATGCGGAGATGAAAAAGATTCCTTATATGTTGATTGTAGGCGAAAAAGAGGAAGCTGAAAGAACACTTTCTGTTAGAAAACATACAGAAGGCGACAAAGGTGTAATGGGAATTTCCGATTTTATAGCACTTATCAATGACCAAATCAAGGAAGAACTAAGTAAATAAGAGATAAAAAGGTATGTTTGAAAGTTTATCAAGCAAGTTAGAAAGAGCGTTTAAAGTCCTGAAAGGACAAGGATATATTACTGAAATCAATGTAGCAGAAACGATGAAGGAGGTGCGTAAAGCCCTTCTTGATGCAGACGTTAACTACAAAATTGCCAAAGAGTTTTCCGACCAGGTGAAGAAGAAAGCATTGGGTATGAATGTGCTCAAAGCTGTTTCTCCTAGCCAATTGATGGTGAAAATTACCTACGATGAATTGATTGCCTTGATGGGAAATCAAGCAGAGGATATCAATATCAAAGCCAATCCTTCTATCATTTTGATGGCAGGTTTGCAAGGTTCTGGTAAAACGACTCACTCTGCAAAATTGGCACGCCTGCTAAAACATAAACGTGGTAAAAAGCCATTGTTGGTAGCTTGTGACGTGTATCGTCCTGCAGCTATCGATCAGCTAAAGGTGCTCGGTGAACAGATTGAGGTAGAGGTTTATACGGAACCCGATTCCAAAAATCCTGTTTCTATCGCTAAAAATGCGGTGAAACACGCTAAAGAGTGGGGCCATAATGTAGTAATTATCGATACGGCAGGTCGTTTGGCTATTGATGAAGAGATGATGGACGAAATCGGAAATATCCGCGATGCCGTAAATCCTCACGAAATCTTGTTTGTTGTTGATGCGATGACAGGTCAAGATGCAGTGAATACAGCGAAAGCGTTCAACGACAAACTCGACTTCAACGGTGTTATCCTTACCAAGATGGATGGCGATACCCGAGGTGGTGCAGCACTCTCTATCAAAGCCGTGGTGAACAAGCCAATCAAGTTTATCGGCGTTGGCGAGAAGATGGAAGCTCTCGATGTTTTCCATCCCGATCGTTTGGCAGAAAGAATCTTGGGAATGGGCGATATCCGCTCTTTTGTGGAAAAAGCACAAGAGCAATTTGATGAAGAGGAAGCCATTCGCCTGCAACGCAAACTTACTAGAGACCAATTCGACTTTAACGATTTCTTGGCACAAATCGCTCAAATCAAAAAAATGGGCAATATCAAAGATATGATGAGTATGATTCCTGGCGTGGGTAAAGTGGTGAAAGATATGGATATTGATGAAAACTCTTTCAAAGATATCGAAGCTATCATCCTTTCTATGACTCCAGAAGAACGTAAAAATCCAGATATTTTGAATGGAAGTCGTAAGAAAAGAATCGCTTTGGGTAGCGGTAACGATATTCAAGATGTTAACCGTTTGGTGAAACAATTTGAAGAAACTCGCAAGATGATGAAGTTGGTGAGCGGTGGAAAAGGTAAGAACTTTATGCGCGCTTTAAGTCAACGCGGCAGACGATAAATAAATTGGGAAATGAAATCTATTTTTCACTTAAATTTATAATTTTTGGATTGTAAGGAAGGTAAGACGTGTTCTGCCTTCCTTTGTTTTAAATTTTAGATATGATTATAGACGGAAAAGCAATTGCCAAAGAGATTAAAACAGAATTGGCACAACAAGTAGATTCGCTATTGAAAGAAGGTAAAAGAGCACCCCACTTGGCAGCTGTTATTGTGGGTAACGATGGAGCTTCGTTAACATACGTGGAAAGTATGAAAAAAAATGCTAAAGAGGTTGGTTTTCTCTGTTCTGTATATAAATTTCCAGAAAATGCAGAAGAACAAGAGGTTATCGATGCAATTGAATTCCTGAATAATGACCCAGAGGTGGATGGTTATATTATCCAACTTCCTCTACCTAAACATATTTCAGTGGAAAATATCCTTCCACATATCAATCCTGATAAAGATGTGGATTGTTTCCATCCGCAGAATATGGGAAACTTGGTATTAGGTAAAGATTGCTACTATCCAGCAACTCCATACGCAGTAATGGAGATTTTAAGACGCTCCAAGATTGAAACTGCTGGCAAAAATTGTGTTGTCGTGGGCAGAAGTAATATTGTGGGAAAACCTCTCGCACTCCTTTTGTCGCAAAATAGTGCAAACGCAAACGCAACCGTAACCCTTTGTCATAGCAAAACTCGTGATTTAAAGGCAGTTTGTGCGCAAGCAGAACTCTTAGTTGTGGCAATTGGTAAGCCAGAAATGATTACGGCAGACTATATTAAACCACAAGCTGTAGTTATTGATGTGGGCATTCATCGAATTGAAGATAACACTACAGAAAAAGGATATAGACTTTGTGGTGATGTGAAATATGATGAAGTTGCACAGTTGGCGTCTTCTATTACGCCTGTTCCTGGTGGCGTCGGATCCGTAACAATGTGTTGTCTGCTGCTCAATATTATGAAGGCTTATCATAAAAATTGTAAGTAGAATAGGCTTATTATTAGTACTTTCGCTTGCGCCAGTTATTGCATTAGCTATCTATATTTATATTAAGGATAAATTTGAAAAGGAGCCTTTAAGCTTGCTGCTGAAGTGTTTGCTGGGAGGCGTTGGCGTTGCAGCGTCAGTACTTATACTTTTCAATTGTTTACGGCAGATAGGCATCTCTATTGATCTTATTCCTTGGATGCAGAGTTTCTTTGGTGCGGCACTTCCTGAAGAGTTGCTGAAGTTTCTCTTTTTGATATGGATTGTGTGGAAAAATCGGAATTTTAACGAGTTCTTCGATGGAATTGTCTATTCCACATTTCTCTCCTTGGGATTTGCTGGAGTTGAGAATGTACTCTATGTGGCTAATGGTGGAATAGGTGTGGCAATTTCTCGCGCTATCTTTGCTGTTCCCGCGCACTTTTTCTTTGCTGTAGTGATGGGATATTACCTTTCAATGGCAAAATTCAGAAAACAGAATAAGTTGTGGTTCGGTTTTCTGGCTATCGCAGTTCCCGTTCTGCTCCATTTTTTGTACGACTTTTTCCTTATGGAATCTGACTATTACTCATCGATCGACCTAAGTTATGCAACCTCGCTGATGTTTACTTTTTACCTTTTTGATATTCTGCTGTGGTGCATCGCAATGAAAAGGATTCACAAACGTTGTCAAGGTTGTGGTGCTCCCATTGCTAAAGGACAACACTATTGTAGTAATTGTCTGCCAAATCCATAATCTGTAATTGTTTAGTAGTTAGTAAATAAGGGAGGTAATGGGCATTTCTATTTCCTCCTTCGTTTTTACACTCTATACCATTACCATCTTGTAAAAGTTTTTTGCTTAAATAGATAATATCCATGGAAAAATGGGTTCCAATTTTATCGGATAGGATAAATATATCTTTGCGGAAGCAATTTTTACAAACTTTTTGGGAACCTCCGTGCGTTGTGTTAAAAATTGAGGTCGTTTATTTTTTATGAATCGCTTTGGCTTGCTAATTCTGGCATAGTTGCGCGAATCATGCGTAGTTGTCCAAAGGAGAGGTTGCCTTCCATTGTGTTGAAGATGGAACTCAAGGTTTCACCAGCGGAAAAAAGTTCTTTTACAGGTGCGATAAACTCCTCTGGAACAAACTCTTCTACCGAAATTTCGCCCGTAGTTATATATCGAGAAAGGTGATTTTCAATAGTGCCGATGGTGAAGTTGCGCTCTTTTGCAATCTCCTCAATCGTTTTGCCTTCTTTGTACATTTGGTAGGAAATTTCGTAAGTTGGGGTTTTCTTTTCTTTCTTTTCTTTTTTCTCTTTTTTTACCTTTTTTTCCGTCTCCTTTTTACTTGTTTCAAAGTGGTTGTAATAGACATTAATCTCAAATTTCGGTTGTCGGAAGCTCTTTTTTAATTCAAAAATTCGCTCCGCACTATAATCTTCGTTGATTTTACAGATGAGATGTTTCCTTCGCGAAAGTTCACCAAAAATCGATTGGAAAAGCTCGTTGAAGATATTTGCTGCTTCTCGACTATCGGTTTCTGCTTGTGGAGCACGCATAAGTGTTATAGTATTTTCAATATTATCGGTAAAATAGTTGGCAGCATCTTCTAAACGCTGCTTTAATATTTCTAAATTCTCATCCTTAATGATTTGTTTGAGTTGCTTTTGAAAAAGATATGCAACCCTATCTAGTTCTACTATTTCCCTATAAATTGTTATAAGATAAGGAATTGTTTCTGTACTAAAGAACATTTTGTCTTTTTCAGTATTCTTCAGCAGTTCTTCAATTAGGCCTTTGCTATTTGTAAAATCAAAAATTTCAAAGAGAAGTTTTTGGTTGAAATATTCCTTTTCTTGGTTCAATTGTGAAGAAAGTTCAGAAAACTCTTTTTTGTTATTTGTGTACGCTTTTACGTTATTATCAATCCAAAGGTTAGCACGATGGATAGGGGATAGGAGTGTTATTCCCTCCAAACTACGACAACGACTTAGGGCAACGTAGGTTTGTCCACTTGAAAATGCGGCTTCAACATCGATAACTGCTTTTTCAAAGGTAAGTCCTTGACTTTTATGAACAGTAATTGCCCAAGCAAGGCGCAGCGGAAGTTGGGAGTACGAGCCCAATAGTTCTTCTTCAATCTGTTTGGTAGATTTGTTAACCGTATAACGAATATTTTCCCAAAGTTCAAGTGAAACGGAAATCTCTTCTGCAATGTCATCGCATTTTACAAATACCCGTTTTTCCTCATCAATTCGTGAAATTACACCAATTTTTCCATTAAAATAGCGGCGTGGGTATCCCGAATCGTTAGCAATAAACATCACCTTTGCGCCCTCTTTTAGCGTTAAAGTAGGTTCGTTGGGATAGTTTTTTTCGGGAAATTCTCCAGAAATTTCAGCTTTAAAAGTGTGGGTATGCGCTTTAATTTTAGCCAATTCTTCATCATTTATTCGCTCTGCTTTGGCATTATGAGTGGTGAGAAGAATGGAATTATCTTCTTTATTTATCTTATAATCAGGGTTGTATCTTTGTTGTAAAAGTTCAAAACTTTCATTTGATAGTTGATTAAGGCGCACTTCGTTTAGAAGTTTGATAAAGTGAGTGTCTTCCTGCCGAAAGATTGTATCGAATTCTATGTAAGTGGGTGGTTGTTGTTGAATGACTTTGCTATTGAAGAAGAAAAAACCTTCGTAATAGGGAGCTAATGTTTCCTGTACATCGGGAGTAACTACGGGCGGCAATTGATACAAATCACCGATAAAAATTACTTGTACGCCACCAAAAGGAAGGTTCTTGCGATAGCGAATGTGTCGCAAAACGGTATCAATTTCGTCCAAAAGATCGGCACGTACCATACTAATTTCGTCAATTACTAAAAGTTCCAACTCCTGAATTACCTTTCGTCGCATTGAGGTCATTTTGATTTTGCTCATCAGGTTGTGTTCCCCTTCAATGGTGGGTACAAAAGGTGTGAATGGAAGTTGGAAAAAGGAGTGAATGGTTACTCCGCCAGCGTTTATTGCAGCCACTCCAGTAGGTGCCACAACCGCAATTTGCTTTTGTGTTGTAGAGCGAAGTTTGCGCAAAAAAGTGGTTTTGCCAGTCCCCGCATTTCCAGTAATGAATATGGAAGTTTGCGTGAATTGCGCAAATTGATTCGCGATATCATATATCGGAGTGAGTTGCTTCATTAATATCGATTTTTATTGCTGATTCTGAATATGTTGTCGAACAATCTCCCACGTTACAATCGCTCCAGCATTGGTAACATTGAGCGAGTGTTTGGTGCCAAATTGCGGAATTTCAATTGCTCCGTCACAGAGTGGTAGTAAAATATCATCAACCCCAAAAACTTCGTTTCCCAAAATCAAGACAATCTTATCTTCTTTATTCACAATAAATTGATCCAGCATGATTGAACTATCGGTTTGCTCAACAGCATAAACTTTCCAACCCGCATTTTTTAACTCCTGAATCAACAATTCGGCACTTTCGCGATATTCCCAATCTACAGATTCTGTGGCTCCTAATGCCGTTTTTGCAATCTCTTTTTGCGGTGGTGTTGCTGTGATGCCGCAGAGGTAGAGTTTGCTAACCGCAAATGCATCAGATGTTCTAAAAATAGAACCTATATTGTTCATACTCCGAATATTATCTAGTATTATAATCAAAGGGAGTTTTTCAATTTTTTTGAATTCTTCTGGGGAAATTCTCCCCAATTCATCCATTGATAGTTTTTTCATAAATGATTATTTGAAGAGAGAAATATGGCAACTTACAGGATAATGGTCTGATATGGTCGCCGTTGTATCAGTTTTATATCCAAATGACTTATATTGTTTGTCGTGGAAAATATAGTCAATGCGGAAATTTGGAAATGCATCACCATGGTAAGTGCTTCCAACGCCGTAACCACTTTGACGGAATGCGTCTTTTAGATGTTTGCCAACCTTGCTGTAAGCATACGAAGCCGGTGCATCATTCATATCTCCGCAAACAATAACAGGGAATTTTGTGGTGTCGATATGTGCATGCAAAATTTGTGATTGCTCTTCCCGCTTGATAAAAGCTTTCTCTAATTTGTCTGTTATCTTTTTGGCTTTGATATTAAATTTAGGGTCGTTAATATTCTTGTCAATCAGTTGTTTCCCTATTTCATAATCTTCATTGTCAAAGTGGATAGAAGCCAAATGAAAGTCGTAAATCCGGATTGTGTCTTTCTTATATTTTATGTCGGCAAAAATAGCAATGGTAGAGGAGTCGGGAGTGGTAACCACACCTTTGTTGATAATTTTGTATTTGCTAAAAATAGCATATCCGAAGAAATATTCGTTATTGCGATTAGAAGGAAAATATTGATAATATCGTTTATTATCAGCAAGATTAAGAATTTCTAATAGGGAATCTGTTGTTGTAAATTCTAATTTCCCGCTGGCATCAATAAAATGTTCTTGAATGCACAAGATGTCTGGTTTCTCTTCGCGAAGCAGATTGAAAATTTTCTGTTTCTCTTCGTTCCGGTTCTCTTTTCCATCAGTCCAATATACCCCATAAGATCGTGCGTTAAAACTCATTACCTTCACGCAGTTGACACAAGTGTCAGGTATAGGTTCTTCTCGAAATTGTCTTGTGCGGTCTATGTTGTTAACATTGATAAGAATTGTTAACAGCGAAATAAGACAGTTGCTCGGTTTGAAAAAGATCCATAAAAGAACAAATCCAAAGTTGATAAACAATAAATACTTGAAACTTAGTACTAAAAATGCGGGCACTACCCACGTTGTAGGGGCAATTACTTTGGCAAAAAATACTAGTAAAAGTGCTGCACTTGCTACGATATTCAATAATAAAAAGATAATTCTGAATATTTTTCCTATAATTGAACCTCTTTTTTTCTTTTTCATTTCTCTATTTTTTACTTGAAAAGAAGAGAAAATCTTTCTCCTCTTTTGTGAGGGAATCATACCCGTTTTTTGATATTTTATCTAAAATTGCATCGATTTTTGCCTTTTCTTCCACTTTTCGAGCATTATATTGCTCATCACTTTCGGGGCGCTTATTATACTCAAAATTAGAAGCTGTAGCATATTTTTGTTTTCTTTCCCTTTTTTTCTTCCGAAATTTAAATTGGGTTCCCTTTTTTAAAAAAATCATCGACAAAAATCCATAAATAACACCGCCTAAGTGCGCAAGATGACCGCCAGGATTGCCATTATCTATGTTGATAATGTCGATAATGATAAAAAAGCAGGTTAGCCATTTCAATTTTACATTACCAATAAATAGCAACGACAACGTATGATTAGGTTGTTGTGCGGTGATTGCTGCCATAATGGCCATAATTGCTCCAGAGGCGCCAATGGCATACGACGCTGAAATTACGCCTTGAAACGCAGGAAACAGATTATATGAAACCATATAAAAAAGGTTTCCGAAAATACCGCCAACAATATAGGTTATCCAGAGATGTTTTTCTGAAAGATAGGAGCAAAAAATCTTCCCCATCACACTTAACATCAACATGTTGAATAAAATATGAAAAAAATCGATGTGAAGAAATAGAGAAGTTATAAGTGCCCAAGGTCTGAAGAGTAAGGTTTCAAAAGAGGCAGGACAGCCCAAATAGTGGATAATCCATTCCACACCATTCTCTTTGAGATTGGGTAGAGAAAAGAGAAATCCTGATAAATTGAGAATAATTTCAACAATCCATTCCACCAAAAATACAGCTATATTGATGAGTATTAGCTTATTAATTGCGGATTTGTTTTGTATGAAATTTTGCAAATAATATTTCCAATTAC
The DNA here is from genome assembly GCA_937901925.1 of uncultured Bacteroidales bacterium. GTDB lineage: Bacteria > Bacteroidota > Bacteroidia > Bacteroidales > WCHB1-69 > JAEZOU01. The sequence goes on from CALGTS010000035.1 coordinate 13,901, forward strand.
GTTGAGTATTGCTTTGGAAAGGGTTGTACTGATAGTTGTAGAAGTTGTTCATTTCTCTGAAATTAGTAGTTATACCAATTATTGTCTCTATCCTTTTTTCTCCAATAAAGAATCATAAAAATACCGAAAACCATACCGCCAAGGTGTGCAAAGTGTGCAATTCCATCAGCAGTGCCAGCAATGCCGAAGAAAAGTTCTAATGCACCATAAATGATAACGAAATATTTTGCTTTCAAAGGTAAAAGGAACCATATATAGATGTACGAGTTAGGGAATAACATTCCAAATGCCAATAAAAGTCCAAATACAGAGCCACTTGCACCAACAATGTTATAACTGCCTACAAAAGATTCTTTAATAGAAGTTGTTGCTGCCGTTAATTCGTTCAGCGCGCTCGGGTTGGCTTGCAAAACCCTCAAATTGTTTTGAAATACCTCTTTCAAATTTTGCTGGTGACAATTGTCCACCAAATATTGATAGGTTCCTAAACTTGGATTTTCCAGAAATTGATTAATCAAAGAAATCTCAGGATTGATTTGCAAAAATATGATAAGATAGTGGATGGCTGCCGCTCCAATTCCAGTTACAAGGTAGTATTGAAGAAAGCGTTTACTACCCCAAATGTTTTCAATCATAGACCCAAACATCCACAGCGAGAACATGTTAAAGAATAGATGTCCAAAATTTCCGTGCATAAACATATAGGTGATAATCTGCCAAAAATGGAAATTTTGGGATTCAAAATAGTGTAAGCCGAAAATGTCATATAGGTTCACCCGACCCATAACGGCAGGCCCCATTAAATAAGTTGCAAGAAAAAATATTCCATTAATAATGAGAAGGTGTTTTACAACAGGAGGAAGTATGTTGTGACTTGGAATTCCTATTTGTTCATTCATTGCTTTCTTAAGTTTTTAGATTAACAATATGATAGAAAATATAGTTTTATTGTGCAATTATCAATATTTCGTTAGATTGTTTGGTACTCCCATGTGCTTGAATTGTTTGTACTCGGCCAAGTTGCTATAATAGGGTTTGGGCAATTCTGCTTTCTTCGCCATGTCAGCAGTCAGATAATACATCCAATAGTCATTGAAAATATCTTCTCCAAGTTCGGCAAAAGTTCCGTTGCCATTTGTCAACTCTATTTCTAATTCGTTTTGGGTAGCAAATTCCAAAATTTTCGGAAAGATATATAATTCTATAATCTTAGAAACAACCTTAGTATCAGCAGATATAGTGTAGATATTCTTATAGACATCGATGAATCCTTTTACGACCCAATTCCAGTCTTCCGTACGGATGGTCCTGTCAAATCCATTGACAGTATCTCGTAGCAATTTTAAGAATATTTCTCTGTCCATATTTTCTTCTATTTTAAGAAGTAAATATTAGTTGCAATTGATAACAATACAATTAATATTGATGTTTTATAACTTATACAAGTTAGCAAAATTTAAATTGCAAAAATACAGCAAAAATATGTAAATTTGCAGCCCTAAAAATGTTTTTATGAATTTTCTGTCTGAATATTCGCTATGGTTACTTCCGTTATGCCTATTTGTAGGTGTAATATATTCATTTTTACTATATTATAAAAATAGAAATATCGAATTTGGTAGAAAAACTACCTGGTTTCTAGCTTCCATCCGAGCAGTAGTAATAACAATGATTTGCTTTCTTTTGTTGGCACCAATGGTAAAGCGCGTGGTAAAGCAAACCGAGAAGCCTATTGTTGTGTTGGCAGTTGATAACTCTGAGTCAATCGTGGCAAATGAAGATTCGGGATGGTATAAAAATGATTTTCCCATTGCTTATCAGCAACTTAAAGAGCGCTTAGAAGGGAAGTACGAGGTGGTGCAATATCAGATAGGCGAAAAGGTGGATCCAATTCTTTCGGAGGATATGATGTTCTCTTTTTCAGATAAAACAACAAATCTTTCCGCAGTTTTTGATGAAGTTGAAAATATGTACGGTACACGGAATTTGGGCGCAATGGTGCTATTTACCGATGCTATTTACAATAACGGAACTAATCCTTTCTATAAAGCTGAGTATTTGAAATACCCTGTGTTTACTGTCGGAATGGGAAATTCGGAGCAACAAACCGACCTTTATATCAGTTCAATAAATCATAATAGACAAACATTTAAAGGAAATAGATTTCCTGTTGAAATCAATGTACAAGCTACAAAATTGTCGGGAAAAACTACAAAACTTACCGTTACAAAAGGGGATAAGGAGGTCTTGACAAAAGAATTAAATATCTCATCGTCAAATTATTATGAGACTGTAAAGTTTGATTTAGAAGCAGAGGAAACAGGTACTCATCGTTATCGTGTAACCCTATCTTCTGTGGATGGTGAAATAAGTGATAAAAATAACGAAACTTCCTTTTTTATTCAAGTGGTGGATCAACGTGAGAAGATTGCAATTGTCTATAATTCCCCACACCCAGATGTCGCTGCTATTAGGTCTTCTATCGAAAAGGTGGACAAATATCAAGTGGAAGTTTTTGCTATTGAAGATTTTAAATCGGAATTGTCTGACTATTCATTGCTGATTTTACACCAATTACCATCTGCGCATAATTCAATGCCTGCACTAATGACTAAAATTAACAATAGTAAAGTTTCTGTTTTGTATGTGATTGGTTCTCAGACGAATTTGGGGATGTTGAATGCACAAAATCTGGGTTTCTCCATCGCTCAGAATAAAAATCTTACCAATGATGCTTCACCTACATACAATTCTAATTTTACACTTTTTACCTTTTCTGAAGAAGCTAAACAGATGTTCGCTCACTATCCTCCCATTGAAACACCTTTCGGAAATTATAAAACGGCAGGTTCAACACACAATTTTATTTATCAGAAAATTAGTGGAGTAGAAACCAATTATCCATTATGCTTATTCAATGATAATGATGGTCGAAAGGTGGGAGCAATTTGTGGAACAGGAATCTGGCAGTGGAAAATTTTTAATTACGTTTATGCTCATAATCACGATGCATTTGATGAGTTGGTAGAAAAAATTGTGCTTTATCTATCAGTGAAAAGTGATAAAAGTCGTTTTCGTGTGCGAACGAAACAAGTGTATAATGAAAATGAAGCTATTGAAATTTCTGCAGAACTTTATAATGATAGTTATGAGCTTGTAAATGAGGCTGATGTATCAATTACTTTAAGTGATGATTTAGGTAAGGAGTATCAAGCGAATTTCTCAAAACAAAATAATGCTTATACGTTGAATATGGGAGAACTTCCTGCTGGAGACTACCATTGGACAGCTTCTACACAGGGTTTTACGCCTCAACAAACTAAATCTGGCGCATTCTCAATTCAGGAGTTAGTTGTAGAATCGTTAAATTTGGTGGCAGACCATTCACTTTTACAATCCATAGCTGAAGCGACAAATGCACAATTTTATAATGTTAAAGATTTTTCTGAAATTGAGAATCAAATATCTAAAAATGAAAATATTAAAACAGTAGCTTCCTACTCTCCAAAATATAATCTATTACTTAATTCGTGGCTCTATATCACTCTACTGATGCTTCTTTTGGCTATTGAATGGTTTATAAGAAAATGGGAAGGTGGTTTTTAATTTATAATGTGTGATGAAATTCGTGAAAAAAATATCGTTCATTTTATTATTTTTAGGATTAGGTTTCTATGGTTCTGCGCAATCAATTGCCTTAATGAAATACCGTGGAGGCGGCGATTGGTATGGAAACCCAACAGCGTTAACTAATCTTATTGCATTTTGTAATAGTCAATTGGGAACAAACTTAAATCCTGAATATCAGGTGGTTGAAGTGGGGAGTTCCGATATTTTTCACTATCCCTATATTCACCTTACAGGACACGGAAATGTTGTGTTTAGCAATGATGAAGCTGAAAATTTACGACTTTATCTTATGTCGGGTGGCTTTCTCCATATTGACGACAACTATGGAATTGACAGATTTATCCGAGCACAAATGAAACTCGTTTTCCCAGAATTGGAATTTGTAGAACTTCCTTATAATCACCCAATTTTTCATCAAAAGTTCGACTTTCCCAATGGTTTGCCCAAGATACATGAGCACGATGGAAAGCAACCACAAGCCTTTGCTCTTCTTTGGGAGGGTAGGGTGGTTTGCCTTTACACATACGAGTGCGATTTAAGCGACGGATGGGAAGATTTTGAGGTACACAAAGATAGTGAAGCCACTCGCCTGAAAGCTTTGAAGATGGGAGCAAATATAATTCAATATGTGTTTAATCAATAGATTATGAAACATTCTTCCAAAATTTTTATTCTGTCGCTATTGTCTTGTCTAGCAGTTCATTTGTATGCTCAAACTCCCAAATATATTTTCTATTTTATAGGAGATGGCTTCGGCTTAAATCAGTCAATTTTAGCTGAAAATTATTTGGATGCACTTCATCAAGATACGCAAACCGTTCATCTTCAGATGTTGAAGATGCCTGAGACTGGATTTGCAACAACTTATTCTGCAAATAGTTATGTAACTTGCTCGTCAGCAGCAGGTACTGCTTTGGCAACAGGCGTAAAAACGAATAACAATATGCTGGGGGTTACGCCTACTGGAATTCCGTTGCGCTCTATCGCTGAATTATTACACCAACAAAAATTTCTTATAGGCCTAGTCTCAACTGTTTCTTTGGATCATGCGACACCAGCTGCTTTTTATGCAAATTCCCAATCCCGAAGTAGTTATGAGGAGGTCGCTCGCCAACTTGTAGATGCAAACTTCGACTTTTACGGTGGCGGCGGTCTTAGAGGTGCTACAAAAAATCCTGCGCTATGGGATAGCCTGAAAGGGAAAGGATATGTTGTTTCTGATGATATTCAGGTGATTGAAAATCATACACTAAAAAATGGAAAGCTGTATGCCAAAAGTGCTTTGCTTATGGATGAACAGGATATACCATACCGCATAGAAGCACCTCATTACCCAATGCATCTTTCCTTTTATGTAGAGCAGATGGTGCGCCTTTTTGAACCTGAGCAGACCCCCTTTTTTGCCATGATAGAAGGTGGAAAGATTGATTGGGCAGGGCATGATAATGATGCAGGTGCAATGCTGCACGAAATTCTTGAGTTTGATAGTGCATATCAGGTTGCCTATCAATTCTATTTGCGTCATCCTAACGAAACCCTAATTATCGTTACTGCAGACCACGAAACTGGCGGCCTATCAATCGGTACTGATGCGAAAGGCTATGCTCATCTTCCGCATCTGCTATCCTACCAGAAGTTGCCGCTTTACCAATTTCAAGAACAAATGGATAGTCTGATTGACTTGAAGAGCACTTTTTCGGATATGTATAAATGTATGGCGGATAATTTCGGATTTAATACTGATTCTGAATTAATGTTGAGTGCCCAAGATTCATCCTCTTTTGAAACCAATACGTTTTCGGCAAAACAATGGAGAGTACGCTGCAATAAACTTTTTTGCGATAAATTAGGTATTGGTTGGACAACAAGTTCTCATACGGGAGTGGCCGTTCCGGTGCGCGCAATTGGTGCTGGTGCGGAGATGTTTCGCGGTTTCTATACAAATAGCGATATTCCTATGAAAATCTTGCAATTGCTAAATTTTCAAGGTAATTTAAATTAATAGTTTCTACGATTAAATACGCCTCTAATCGTGAAAACGCCAATTGATACCAATTGAAATCTTGTAATTATTGATTGGATAATTTGGCGTTAAAAACATATTATAGTTTTGTATTGGAGATAACAAATTGCTGATACGGAAGAAAACGTAAATTCGGTTTACACGAAAATTGACAAATGCATCAAAGTAGAAGTAGTTGCCAAGTTTTTCCTTATGTTGAAGATAAAAAGCGTTAATATTAGGGCAAAATGCGTTAGAATAGTATGACGTATTGTACATTAAATCAGCACCTACTTGAAGTTGCATTTTCCTTTTGAAAAGTCTAAAAACGTAGTATGTTGAGAGTTTGAAAGCAAAAAGAGGAACTTGAATGGAATCGTTATCACAATATTGTAACATCAGATTTGCTGTAGCTCCAAACCCTTTGTAATGGAAAGGAGCGTAGATATTACCCTGAATTAGGTTGGCAGTTTCTTTTAATTGATATGGATGTATATCTGTGCCTAATAAGGTGTATTTGTTTAATACATAATAATTTATTTCTGCAGAATAATCTTTATATTTCCAATAGGCTCCTAATTCAGCTATGTTTTGTTTTTTCCAAGTAGTATCCCATTGAAAACAACTATTATTCATATAACTCATATCAAAATCGGGAGAAACTCTGAAAAAATTAGCTTTTACTCCTAAAAAATGCTCTTTTTCTCTATTTATGGCCCATTCTGCACCTAAATGAGCAATTGCATCGTGCTTATTGTAACCTAAGAACGTGTAGTTAAAGTTTCCAAAAATTTCCATTACTGAGAATAGGCGAATTCGTGCACGTACAAAGGGAATTAATGAATTGCTGTTCAATTGAATATATGGTATTCTTGTATATTCGTGCATAGCTCCACCCGCAAAATGAATGAAATATTTTTTATTCTCTTTTTTGCTGTATGGTGAGTAGTTAGAATATTGTATCGAATTGATAATGCTGAAACTGCGTGTAGAATCAATTAATGAATCTCGATCTGTAACATAATAAAATGGATATATGTGTGTGGAATCGATCTCATCAGTAAAAAGCGATTTGTATTGTTTGTATTGGATGGTGTGTGTGAAGGTTCCATAGTATCTTTTCTTTTTATCTTTTAAATTAAGATACTGTTGTAGAGCAACATCGTGAGTGTTGATTTCCATTTTTGCGCGCGCAGAATTTACTCGAAAACTCTTTTTGTTCGCAGTTGGAGCTTCAAGGTAGTCATACGGTCGCTGGAGGCCTCCATTTTCGTTGTTATCAAAACGATTAATTACATAACTTGCCCTAAATCCATATAGTTCGTTAGGCGTTTCATAATGAATAGCAGCATCACCTACCAAATTGCGCACATCTTGATGCAAAAAATATCCAGTATTGTAGTTGGCATACATATTCACTGCTATTTGGACCTGCCGAAGTTGTTGCGCAAATTCAAGATTAAAATGGTCCTCCTCAGGAATTCCATAAATGTACGAAAGTTTTGTGTATGTACTGTTTATATCATAAAAGCGAATGTCATCCTGAGTTTTATAATATAAAGGATAGGGGAGGGTGTGATAGGTGAAATTTACCTTTTTATCGTATGAAAAATATAGGCTTTTATGCGCCTGCCCTAAAATCCCCAATGTTTGATAGATATTTCTGTTTTGTAATAGAGGATTGTAATGGTGAACTTCAACAATAGAGGTATCAATGGGGGTGAAGATGGGTTTCGTAAATTGATGTAGAGATGTAATTGCGTACGAAACCGGTAAATAGTCTGGAGAATGACCTAACGAGTCTTGCTGATGCGCAGATTCATTTTGCGATAAAAGCAAACTTGAATGCACAATCAAAATAAAAAACAAGATATAATGTGTTAAATACAAACGCATTACGAAAAAATATTGATTCCTTTTTAGAAACTGCTAAAATATGATTTTTTTCCCTTTTAGTATTGAAATTTGCTGTAATTTTGCAGAAAATATTTTTATATGTTTAAAATTCTCAACAAATATATCTCTTTACTTTGGTTAGTTTTTGTTACTCTCTTGTCTGTGAGTATTTATGTTGTTGTTACAAAATCTTGTGTTCTAGATAATTATAGTCATTATTATCTTTTTTCCTCTTTTTTTAAGATTTTAAACGAATCCTATTTTATACGTATTGTAGTTGTTATTCTGAACTTAGTTTTACAACTACTTTTAATTTCTAGTTTTCTTTCCCAAAGTAGATTTATCGCTCCAAATTCACCATATCCTTCAATATTTTATTTAGCATTACTTTTGTCTACTAACTCTCTCATAACGATTACGCCGATATTTTTTACAAATACAATATTGCTTATAATCCTTTGTCTTAATGTAAATTATGATAATGAATCGCGTACTAAAAGAAATATCTTTTTTACAGGAATTCTTGTTGCTTTGGGATGTTGCTTTGATTTTGCATTTATTGTAACTCTTTTGTTTGTCATTATTTCACTTATGATTAATCTTTACTCAAAGATTCGTCATATTATGATTTTGCTTTCCGGTTTTATAATTCTCATAACTTATATATTTTCCTATTATCTTTTTACAGATTCACTAGGTCTTCTTCAAAATTATTTTTCCCAAATTTCTCCTTTATATACCTTTAATAGTATATCAACTTATTCCTCTTTGCGTATTACTTTCTTTGCAATCGCTTTTTTGGCTTCTTGGATTATGATCTTTAAAATTTCTCAAGCTTTTGAAAGTAAGATTGTTGCAATGAGAAAGAGACATATAACTTTGCAAATTCTCTATGTCGTTTTATTTCTATCATTTTTATTTTGTACATTAAGTTATCCTTTTTATTTGCAATATCTCGTTGTGCCGCTTGCGTGCTTTTTTGTTGCTGTAGCACAATTGCCGAGTCGATTGTTCATAAATGAATTATTGGTGTTGTTTATTTTTTTAGGATTATGTCTTTAAAATCTAAGTTTTCAGAAGATTGCTTGGTGGAATGTGGCTGTGATGAGGCAGGAAGAGGTTCGCTTGCAGGTCCACTTTATGCAGCGGCTGTGGTTTTCCCAAACGATTATTATAATGATCAAATAAATGATTCTAAGCAACTTAATAGAAAGAAACGGGAAACTTTACGAGAACTAATATTACGTGATGCAACTGCGTATGCTGTTGTGTCAATTTCAGAAAAAGAGATTGACCAAATCAACATTCTGAATGCTTCTATTAAAGGTATGAATGATGCAGTAAAGCAACTTTCTTTACAACCAGAACTCCTATTAATTGATGGAAATCGATTTTATTCAGATTTGGGAATTCCTTACCGATGTATTGTAAAGGGAGATGCTACTTTTTTATCCATTGCTGCTGCATCAATTTTAGCCAAAACTTATCGTGATGATTTTATGGAATCAATTGATAATGAATATCCTATGTATGGTTGGAAATCAAATAAAGGATATCCAACCGCAGCACATCAGCGCGCAATTTTAGAATATGGGTTATCTCCATATCATCGGAAAAGTTTTCATCTAAAAAATCAGTTAACACTTTTTTAAACTATTTGGCTTCTTTTTCAATTTCTGCCATAATCTGTTCCGGAGTTTTTCCTAAGTATTGAATATACGCACTGATATTAATGGATAAACTATCATCTGGAAAACGATGAATGAGTTCTCGAAATTCATTTTCTGCGCTACGATAGTCTTCCAAGATGTCATCATAAATGGTTCCACGGTGGAAATAACAATATTTAATGTTGGGATTTTCAGGATAAATCATTTGAAATTTATTGAAAATATCCAAAGCATCTTTTGCATTTTTTGCACGCTCAATAGGATCTTCTGAGATTTTTGCTAAAACCATTGTCAGTTGCCCCGCATTCAACAAGATATTAGGAACATTAGGGGCTTCTGGATTGTTTTCTGAAAAACTTTTTGCTGAACTCAAGAATGTATTGATTAGTGTGGTATCAATAATGCCAACAGAGTTTAGAGAATCAATTTTTTGCCAAAGTTCGATAAGCTGATTTTCGTTGTGAGACATCTGCTCAATGTTATTGGCGCTATTCTTAATATTCTCTTGATTGCAAGCTACACATAAAAGCAAAGCAATAAGTAGAAATCTATATGCCTTATTCATAGTTATAATTTTGAACGGTAACTTGGTTTTTTCTTTCCAGATGATATTTCTGACAGTTTCTTTTTTAAAATCATCTTCTTCAATTGAGAAACTCTATCCGTAAAAACTAATCCTTCAAGGTGGTCATATTCGTGTTGAATAACGCGAGCTGCCATTCCTTTAAAGTGTTTCTTTAATTGATTTCCTGATCTATCTGTATATGAAATGATTACTTCCGATTTTCTAATCACTTCTTCATGAATATCAGGAAGGCTTAAACAGCCTTCGTTAAAAGAAAAGTCTTCTCCTAAATACTCTTCAATTTTAGGATTGATAAAAACTTCTTGAATTGCTTCTTCATTAGGATAAAGTTCTTGAAAAGGAGCTGTATCAATGATAAATAATCGAATAGATAAACCTATCTGAGGAGCAGCCAATCCTACGCCTTCTGCTTTTTTCATCGAATCAAACATTTCATCAATAAGTGAAGAAAGGTCAGGATAATCTAATGTAATCTCTTCAGCTGTTTTTCTTAAAACTGGATTTCCGTATAAATATATTGGTAACATAATAATTAATTTTGACGAATTGATTCAATTTCAAGTTGTTGCATATAGGATTGTAAAATCAATGTAGCGCTGATTTTATCTACTAATGCTTTATCTTGACGTTTTTTCTTGCTAATTCCAGCATCAATCATTGTTTGAAAGGCGATTTTTGAGGTAAACCGTTCATCCATTCTTACAATAGGAATATGCGTAATGTTTTTGCGTAATCTATTGATAAAGGGTTCAATAAATCGGGCAGAATCGGAGTTTTCGTTTTTCATTGTTTTGGGTTCTCCAACAACAATGACATCAACTTGCTCTTTGGAAATATAATCAATTAGGAAGTTATAGGCTTCAGATACGTGGATTGTGGCAAGTGCATTTGCGCAAATACGTAACTCGTCGGTTACTGCAAAACCAACACGCTTTTGTCCGTAGTCAATAGCTAAAATTCTGCCCATACTAAAAATTTGCTGCAAAAATAAACAAATTAGGGCAGTCTAAATATTAATATTTCTTAATAATCGTTGGCGATTATTGGAGTTTCCTTGCTTCTGAAACAGATATCTTCTTGTCGTTTTTGAATGCAACTACAAAAGCATCAGGATATTGAGCTTTTACCTGTTTGAGAATGGGTTGAATTGCTTCGTATGTGCTTTCGTTGCCAGCCGTAAATTTCCACATATTGTTTTCGTTATATTTCATAACAGAAGGTAGCCCTGCGAATCGTTTATCTTGCGTGCTAACACTCTCTGATGAAGCAAAGAATTGAACGCGGAAACGAATGTCAGTTATGCGATCTGAACCTTCAACTGCTTGTGTTGGATTATTTTCTGGTTTAGCTTCAGGCTTAGTTTCTGGTTTTGTTTCTTTAGGTGTTTGCGGTTTTTCTGTTGTTTTAGGAGCCTGTGGCTCTGTCTTTGCAACGGTTGGCGTTTCACTCTTTCCTACTAATGGAATATTTGTACCTTCAATTCCATTTTTGTAATCGATAAAGGCATTGCAAATTGCTGTTGCCATCAACTTTTTGTTGCTCTCTTGAATGAGAAAAGCCTCTTCTTGTGCATTGGATAGGAATCCTAATTCAACTAAAATGCTTGGCATAGCAACTTTGTAAAGCACCCAATATCCAGCTTGACGTACTTGTCTGTCAGATAATTTTGTGCTTTTAATCAGGTTATTTTGAACTTTTGCTGCCATTTTTGCTGAATTTTTTAGGTAAGCAGAGGAGTATAGCGAGAATACTACTGTAGCCTCGTCAGAATTAGGATCGAAGCCGTCGTAGTTGTTTTCGTAGTTTTTTTCCAAAAGAATTACAGAATTTTCGCGTTTAGCAATCTCCATACTTGCTTCGCTTTTTTCAACTCCCATTACAAAAGTTTCAACGCCATGCGCAGACTTGTTTTCTGCTGCGTTACAGTGAATTGAGATGAAAAGATTTGCCTTGTTGTCGTTAGCAATCTGAGCACGACGATACAACTCAACAAATACATCGGTGCTGCGCGTATAGATCACTTTTACATCAGGACAATGCTTCGTGATTAACGCTCCTGTTTTCAATGCCACATCTAATACAACATCTTTTTCGCGACTTTTACTCCCAATACAGCCAGGGTCGTGGCCGCCATGCCCTGCATCAATTACTACAGTTCTGACTTTGTCGCTATTTTGACTAAAAATTGGACTGTTAAAAAAAGTTAACAGCAAACATACTAAAAATGCAAATTTGATGTTCATATCAGCAAAAAAAATTATATTTTTGAAAAATATTTTCCTACAAAAATATTGTAAAGATATATAATAAACGATTGCTTGACTAAAAAATTATACATATATAATTGTTCATATCTTGTGCGCTTAATTATTGTTTTGATATTAAGCGTTTTGAGTTTGTTTTCCGTTGCTCAAGTTGAGGAACCGATAGTTCATCAAACAGAAATTTCTTTAGCGGAAGATTCTATTTTTAATTCATTTTCTGATTCGACAATGACAAAAAAATCTCAAGATTCTTCCAAAAACAGTATTAGAATTTCTCCCAATGCTCTTAGTGAAGTGGTTTTATACCAATGTAAAGATTCTATTCGCTTTTTGATCGACCATAAAAAAGCAATTCTTTATACAGATGGAAAAACTTTCTATGGCGATATGGAGTTGGATGCGGATTATACAGAAATTTCGTTTGATAATAATGAACTTTTTGCTTCAGGGATTGCAGATTCTGTAGGATTGGTTACGGGAAATCCTGTTTTTAAACAAGGAGCAAGTCAATATCGTGCGCAGGAAATTAAGTTCAACTTTACCACTCAAAAAGGGAAAATTACGAATGTGATTACATCGGAAGGAGAGGGGTATATTCATGGAAAACAGGTTAAAAAAGTTAGTGATTCGGTTTCCTATATTGCTCATGGACAATACACTACCTGTGATTTAGATCATCCTCATTTTCAAATTAAATTTACCAAAGCGAAAGTAATTCAGAATAGCAAGATCATTATGGGGCCCGCTTATCTAAGTTTTGGAGATATTCCTACTTTTTTAGCATTGCCTTTTGGCTATTTTCCGTTAGAAAAAACTCGTGCCTCTGGTATTTTGATGCCTACTTTTGGGCAATCTTCGGTGCGCGGTTTCTTTTTTGAGAATTTTGGTTACTACTTCGGAATTAGTGATAATTTTGATTTGGCTTTGCAGGGAGATATTACTACACGCGGAAATTGGGCAGCTAAGGTAAAGTCAAACTACGTTTTTCGCTACAAATGTCAAGGTTCTCTTTTCCTGGGATTTTCACAAAATTTTATGGGAGAACGTCATACGCCAGAGTTCTCTGTTGTAAATGGTTATAAAATCTATTGGGATCACAAGCAAGATGCAAAATCGCACCCTGTACATCGTTTCTCTGCACATGTAGATATTGTTAGCTCAGCATATAATAAACATAACCTCACTTCTGCAAGCGATTATTTGAAGAGTCAATACACCTCCTCAGTGAATTTTTCTACCAATGCGAAGGGAATTTTCTTTTATGATATGGTACTTTCCTATTCTCAAAATACCCAAACCAATCGTATCGATTTCGCTTTGCCAACAATGAATATGTCTGTTAATCAGTTCTATCCATTCCGAAAGAAAAATAGAGTCGGACCTTTGAAATGGTATCACAATATCTCTATGAAATGGAATTCTCAATTTTCTAATCAGTTAGGAGCGTCCGATTCAACCTTCTTTGAGCCAGAAACTTGGCGAAATCTTCAGTTGGGTATGAAGCATAATATTCCAATTACAATTCCAATCAAAATAGCAAAATTGATTAATTGGAATACCAATATCAACTTTACTGAAAAATGGTATCTTCAAGCCACTGAACGAACTTTTGAGATTGATACATTTGGAAATCCTTTTGTGCAAGAACATTTTAAAAGAGGTTTTTATGCAATTCATGATTTGGGATTAACCTCTGCACTGACTACAAAAATCTATGTGCTTTGGTCATACAAAAAAGGTGCGCTAAAAGCTATTCGCCATGTGATTTCTCCTAATTTGAACTTTACTTATCGACCTAATTTGAGCGGTAAAACTTACGGACAATATTTTAATGCAATTACAGGGCAAGAAGTGCAATACTCCTACTTTGCGAACTCAATTTATGGAGGAGCAACTGCAGCAAGACAGCAGGCTATTGCCAATTTAAGTATTGGTAATAACATTGAAATTAAGGTGCGTTCACGAAAGGATACGATTACGGGAACAAAAAAGATTGCACTATTTGATAATCTTACTTTTTCAACAGGATATGATTTTGCAGCAGATTCTCTTAATTGGCAATATTTCAATATCAGTGGTAGAACTTCACTGCTTAATTTCTTAGATATTACTTTCCAACTTAGTTTCGACCCCTATATTCTTGATGAATTGGGTAATCGTGTTAATCAAACAGAATGGAAGGTGAATAAACGCTTTTGGCGTCTTTCTAACTCAAATCTAACGATTGGGGTTAATTGGCGGTTAAATAGAGATTTCTTCAAGGGAAAACAGAAAGGTGAAGAAAAACCCTCAACAATAGCAGAACAAAGTCAGTCAGCAATTACAGAAAATGCTCTCGGTATGCCTAATATTAAGACTGATTTTGAAAATCCTTGGAATTTAGTTATCAACTACTCTTTCTCTTATATGGCTAATGATAATAGATTCTATTATATGGGGTATCCTGATAATCGAAAATATGACCATCAGTTTGTGCATACGTTGAACCTAAGTGGAGATTTGAATATTACAAAAAAATGGAAAGTGGGATTCACTACGGGATATGATTTTGTAAATAAATCATTCTCATATACCTCTTTAGATTTTTATCGTGATTTGCATTGCTGGGAGATGCGTTTCAATTGGATTCCATTTGGCTATCGTAAAGGTTGGAGCTTTACGCTTAATGTAAAAGCTTCTGTTCTTAGTGATTTGAAGATTCCTTTGAAGCGCGATTATCGTGATAATTATTACTAAACTAGTGAATTTAATTGAGATATTAAATCAAAAAAATATGAAAGTTGGAATTATTCGTTGTATGCAAACAGAGGATTATTGTCCTGGTACAACAGATTTTTATGCTGTCAAGAAAAAGGTTGGTGCCTTTGCTGATTTAGAAGGTGATTTAAAAATTGTGGGTTTTTGTAACTGTGGCGGATGTCCTGGAAAGCGAGTTTTGCTTAGGGCGAAATTGCTGGTTGAGCGTGGTGCAGAGGCTATCGCATTTGCTTCTTGCATTAAAAAAGGTACTCCGATGGGCTTTTCTTGCCCTTATCACGAAAAAATGATAGAATTGGTTAGAGAAAATTTTGGTTCAACGGTTAAAATCTTAGATTACAGCCATTAATAAAAAATGCGGGAACTCCCGCATTTTTTTATATTAAAAACTGGTGTAGTCGTCTAAAACTACTGGTAATTGTTATACTAAACTTTTGTCTGTGGTGTGTTTAGCATTGACAATAGATTCTGTTACATTTATAATGTGGTCGCCCATCTTTTCAAGAATGGAATATATCCCACTATAATAGATTCCATCGCTATATTTATATACCTTGTTGTCAATATCCTCCAAGTGTTTCAAACGCAAAGTGTCTCGGCATTTGTTGATTTTATTCTCAATTTCTAATGCGTTAGTAATATCCACATTGTTATATGGAAGGTTGATGTTAGTTATCATAATTTCCAAAGCTTCGCTTACAAGAGAGAAGATACCGTTTAAATTTTTTACCATCTCTTCTGAAAATTGAATTCCAGCATTGTTTTTATCGTCTATCATTTTTGCTAATTGATAGTTTTGATCACCAATGCTTTCCAAATTATCTACAATGCGCAGCATTCCACGCATTTTTAGAGAAGATTCTTCACTAATAGCTTCGCTTCTAACTTTATCTAAATAATCTGCAATCTCAATTTCCATTCTATCAGAGATCTCTTCATAATGCTGAATTCGGGAAAGTAGAGGTTTATAATCCTTACTCGATTGTGGCATCTCCATCAAATTGGGAATGAAATGATACATTCTGACCATTCTTTTGGCAAATTCGCCAATCTCTTTTTTGGCTAATTCTATATTCATTTCTCCTGTATTCATAATACCACCATTGATATATTTTAGGCGATATTCTACCTCTTCATCTTCGCTCCTTCCTTTTACCATGTATTGTGTAAGCCTTTCAATCTGAGGAACAAACCATACTAAAAGACAGCTATTGGTAATATTGAAAAGCGAATGGAAAAGTGAAAGTGCCATAGGAACAGCAGCAGCAGTTTCGTATGGAGATACACCTTCTACCGCAATGGTGAGATGGTTGATTAATGGCATAACAAGACGGAAAGCAAGTAATACCCAAACTACACCAATAACGTTAAATAAAAGGTGGGCTCGGGAGGCTCTTTTAGCTGCAGTATTTCCAATGGAAGCTGCTATTATAGCTGTAATTGTAGTTCCAATATTTTCACCAAGTACCAATGCTACAGCTAATTCAAAAGGAATAACACCTTCACTGCAAAGTACAATAGTTAAAGCCATGGTCGCACTAGAGGATTGCAAAATCATAGTTAATATGGTACCAATCAAAAGAAAGAGAAGTACGTGCCCAAAATGTGCATTCCCTTCTGAAACACAAGCAGTAATGATATTTCTGACCGCTTCGCTATTTTCAAGATTGAGACTATTGATAGAATCT
Source organism: uncultured Bacteroidales bacterium (assembly GCA_937901925.1). Taxonomy (GTDB): domain Bacteria; phylum Bacteroidota; class Bacteroidia; order Bacteroidales; family WCHB1-69; genus JAEZOU01. The sequence goes on from CALGTS010000035.1 coordinate 30,394, forward strand.
TTTAGGAAGGTAAGCCCCAAGAATAGAATACCAAATCCAACAAAAAATTCTCCCATTTGGTTGATTTTTACTTTGTTCAACATCATGCAAATAAATCCAACACCAATTACGGGAATAGCAAATGCGGAAATATCGAATTTTAAACCAAAAAGTGTGATAATCCAAGCAGTCATTGTGGTTCCGATGTTCGCTCCCATAATCACACCAATGGCGTTCCTGAGTTTTAAAATTCCTGCATTTACAAAACTTACTACCATTACGGTTGTGGCAGATGAGGATTGAATTACGGAGGTAACTAATGTTCCTGTAAGGATAGATTTAAAACGATTGGAAGTAAATGAAGCCAAGATCTTTCGCATACCATCTCCAGCTACGCGCTGCAACGCTTCGCTCATATACTTCATCCCAAATAGAAATAGTGCTAATGAACCAATAACTTGCACTATCAACCAAATAATTTCACTTGCTGTCATTGTGCTAAAATTTTGGGCGCAAAAGTACATAAATATATTTTTATTCATATTTAATATTATATGTTTTTTTGATTTTTATGAGCAAACATTAATCTATATAAATTACAAAGTGTAATTTATTGAAAATGATTGTGTTATGTATTTGTGATTGAGACCAAGACTAAAGAACCATGGCAGGTTTTTATAGAATAAAGGATGATGTTTTGGTGAAAAAATGGTTTTGAAGGAGGATTTTTATCAATAATAATGATTTGTATTGGATAAAATGATGATTGGGAAAAGGATAAAAAGGAAAATATAAAGTTGTTTTGTTGGGAAAAATAGAATAGATATATTTTAGTTTTACGAAGCTCTGATTTTGGGGTACTAGTGGCTCTTGATTTGTAGGGGTGAGTACCGAAAGTGGGAGAGAATATTTAATGATGAATTTTAAATTTTCTCTTGTTTTCCCTTAAAAGGAAAAAGCAGTAAACTACATTGTAATTTACTGCTTTTTGTTTTTTTTGGATTTCTTGGCGGAGAGAGAGGGATTCGAACCCCCGGAGGTGTTACCCTCAACGGTTTTCAAGACCGCCGCAATCGACCGCTCTGCCATCTCTCCACCGGCAAAAGTACATAAAATCCTTTACGAAATTTCAGTTCTCATCTTTTTTTTGAAAAACAGTTTGTTTTCTTTGTAACACATTGACTTATTGATAAATAAAATTCTTAAAATATTCTTAAAGTTGTGGTTTTTGATAAAAATTGGGCTCCTTTTAGAGGTCATTAGAATCTAAATTTGGAAGAAAATCTAAGAAATTTTGCAAAATGCGAACGGAAAAATCTATTTTTTTTTCTTTTCTATAGGGATTATATTTGAATTTAATTTATCAACATTTTATTGTTGATTTTGTTGATAAATCAACGTCTATCTTATTGCATTTCAATAAATAAAGATGTAAATTCGCACAACTAAAGAAATAAAACTTACGATGGGTAATCTATTGTATGTAAGAAATATATATAAGCAGTGCAAATGAAAAAATGAAATAATAATCCTAAAAAATTACATTTATGAAAAAGAGAAACAAAACTTGGAATTTCTTTGCAGCAAGTTTATTCTTGTTGTTTGCCTCAGTTTTTTCGCTGCAGGCACAAACTACCTACACTTTTGCTCACTATCCGCAAGGAGTACAGTATGCTGTTAATGAGGAGCACATTTTAGATGAAAATGTTACCCTTTACACTACGAGTTGCCATTTTCGTGAGGAAATTCGCGTTTACTCCAGTGCTACAAACGACGGTTTCTTTGTATCAAATGCTTTGCCTTTCTATATTGATAGTTTGGCTTTTAATTTAGGATACAAAGCTGATGAAGTAAACATTTATGGAAGTAATAATGGTTCAGATTGGAGTTTGGTAGGAACCATTTTAACTACAACTAATTATACTAACAAAGGTTTAGATTTTGGTTCAAACAACTATGTGATGTTTAAATTTGACGTAGTGGGAACCCAACAAGTTCGCGTGAAAACGATGACGATTTTCTACAAAACATCTGGTCCTTCTGGTACAATGGCTGCTGCTCCTATTGCTACTCCTGAAGGAGGGATCCGTACTTCACTTACAGAAGTCTCTTTAACCTCTGAAACATCTGGTGCTTCCATCTATTACACTTTAGATGGTACAAACCCCGATTCCACATCAACTTTATATACTTCTCCTATCAGATTAGCAAATCCTAATAATCCTGTTGGACAATATGACACTGCTGGATATAATGTTATTGTAAAGGCAATTGCATACGCAGCTGGAAGTTCGCCTAGTCTCATTACAACAAACGAGTATGTTTTTCCTTACGAAGTTGCTAATATTGCAGCATTTAAAGCTAATGGTAATAATGGAGAGGTTTACAGAATTACGGGCGATCTTACTTTCGTTTTCTATAGTGGTTCTGCTCCTGAAGGAAATGCGCAAACCGCTTCAAATAGCACTTATTACACCTATCTAAAAGATGATTCTGGCTATATGATGGTGTATGATAATACTGGAATTCTATCCCATAATTACACCGAAGGTGATGTGATTAGCGGTGGAATTATTGGTTCTTTTGATAACTATTATGGTCAAATTGAGTTCAAACCTCTTATGGATATGCCTGCTTCAACCACAAATACTGGCACAGTTACTCCTGAAATTGCTACTATTAATGATATTGTAACCAACTACGAACAATATGAATCTAAATTAGTTACATTCCAAAATGTAGAATTAAGGGTTTCTGCAAATAGCGAAGGTGGATTAGTTTTAAGAATTAATAATGGTACAGATTCAATTGAAATTTATGACCGTTTCCGTACTCTTGAAAATATTTACAATAGCGAGCTTCTACAACCCGGTGATGTATATGAAAATATTAGTGTAACGGGCTTTGTATCAACATACAATACAAAACGTGAAATCTTCCCTCGTACAGAAGCTGATTTCAATTTTGATGGTAATATCGAAGCTCCTGAATTTACTATTTCTGGAGACTCTGTTGATAATGGTGCTTATCTTTTCTCTGCTCAAGTTTCTATTACCCATAATGATGTAAATGCTGAAATTTTTTACACTATTGATGGTAGTGAACCAGATACGACTTCTGCATCAACAATTACATATTCAGCTCCGTTTACCGTAAACAGCACTACAACCATCAATGCAATTGCTGTTGTTGATGGTAATGTGAGCTCAGTGGCTTCACAATTGGTAACTATCTTCATACCAACAGTTTCTACACCAATATTTACTCCAATGGGAGGAACCGCAACAGAAAGTGTTGTGTTTGCCGATAGCGTTACTGTTACTTTGGCTTGCGAAACTGAAAATGCTGAAATTAGATACACACTTAATGGTGATGAGCCTACTTCTACTTCAGCACTTTATGAAAATCCAATTCAACTTACTACGACTACAATTATTAAGGCCAAAGCTTTTAAAGATATGTGGAATAGTAGTGAAGTTGCAGAAGCACATTACACCATCAGTAATACACCTATTTTGGCTGTTGCAGCATCAACAACAACATTAAATGCGCAAAATAATACAGCTATTTTGACTATCAGTGCGGCTCATCTTACAGATTCTATTACATTGGTTTCTGATAATGAGCATTTTACACTTTCAAACACCCAACTTGCACCTACTAATGGGGTTTCAACCATAACAGTTACTTTTGATGCGTTAACATCTGCTTCTTGTAATGTTACGGTTTCAAGCGGAAGCCTAAGCCAAACGGTAGCGCTTGTCGGTATTGCAACTTTACCAGCGCCAACTTTCACACCTGCAACAGGAACTACTGACACTGCTATTACAGTGACAATAGCTTGCGCTGTCGCTGATGCTGAAATCCGCTACACAATCAACAATGGAGATACGTTAACCTACAATTCACCTTTCGTATTAAATACTGAAGGAGTTTATAATATTGAAGCTATCGCGTACAAAACGGGTTGGGACCATAGTGCAACCACATCAGCAACTTATACAATTTTTGTTCCTGTTTTAACAGATACAATTATCTATGCTACAGGATTTGAAGTCTCTGAAGGTTTTGTTACAAGTCAAACCTATAACAATGTAGAAGCGGTTTATAATGGTCCAGAAGATGCTAAATGGGGTATTGTTTTTGGAACTGTTTCTACTACTTCATACATTACTGACGCATCTTCACTTCAAATGAGATGGTACACATCAAACCCAAACTCTTTAGGTTATGCGTACACAAATTTCGACTTGGCACATGCAAGCCGAGTTACTTTCTATGCAAAAAATACTAATGGTTTGAAAGTTGCAGTTTCTCATTCTACAGATGGTGGAAATATCTATTCTACACCTGTCGTTTATGATTTAACGAGCAATGCTGCACAATATGAATATACCATTAGTGAAGATGCTGCGTTTGACTTTGTTCGTCTAAAATTCGATCTTGTTCTTCCAACAGAAGTGCCTACATCAATATCTCGTCTTATCATCGATAGCGTTTGTGTATATGGTTTTCCTGATATGGAATTCTCGTTGGTACAAAATCCAGTGATTGCACCTAATAGTGGAAATGTTTTCGAACCTACAGAGGTTTCTATTACCTGCGCTACCGAAGATGCACAAATCTATTACACCACTGATGGAACAGAACCAGATTCATTATCAACACTTTATACTGTCCCATTTATGGTTTCTCAAACTACAACAATAAAAGCGAAAGCATTTAAGGCGGACTTAATGCCAAGTGCTGTGGTTTCTGCAACATACAAATTCCCTGTACCCGTTGCTAATATTGCTGCATTTAAAGCTGCTAACAGCGAAACCAATAATATGGTTTATGAATTGACAGGAGATTTGATTTTCGTATATAAAAATGGTGCCAATATCTTCTTACAAGATAGTACTGGAAGTTTATTAGTATATGACAATGCGCCAATTATTTCGGGTAATTATAATGAAGGGGATGTTATCCGCGGTAGCGTTTATGGAACCTATAAATTGTATAATAACCTTTCTGAGATGATTCCTGTAAGAGATTTTCCAGAAGCAGACGGAAATATTGGAACAGTATTGCCAACCGTAACTTCAGCGTTTGAAATTGGTGAAAATTATGAAGCCTTTGAATGTAAACTTGTGAAATTGGAGGATGTCGTTTTTGAAGGCGGTAGCTTTGTTGACGAACAGGCTTCTACCATTAATTTTATGCACGGAGACGAAACAATGGCTTGTCGTAGCTACTTCAAAAATTTGTCAATGACTATTCCACAAGGAACGCACGCGGATTTAACTGGTTTTGTGCTTATTTACAACGATACAATTCAAATTGCACCACGCAACAATGCTGATATTCAAGTTGTTATCCTTGAACAGGTAGAAACTCCTATTATTACACTTGTAGGAACTGAAACTGTTTCTATTACTTGTGCTACTGATGAAGCTCAAATTTATTACACTTTGGATGGCACAACACCTGATGAAACATCAAACCTTTACACTGGTGATTTTGATCTTGTAGAGGGTAACTGGACTGTTAAAGCAATTGCTGTGAAAGAGGGTATGCAAAATAGTGAAATAGCAGAACTTCAGGTTCAGGTGAGCATCGAAGAGTATCTTGACGCAATCATCTCTATTTATCCAAATCCAGTAGATAATCAACTTTGGATAAACTGCGGTGATGTGATGATGCAGAATATTGCTATTTATTCAGCTTTCGGCCAAAGTATGAATACCTTTGCTGTAGATGCAACTCAAGTAATGGTGGATATAGATGAACTTTCAGCAGGCGTGTATTTTATTAATATCGTTACAGAAAAAGGAAATGTTGTTAAGAAAATTATTAAAAGATAATCGAATATGAAGAGAATATTTTTAATTATTGTGGCACTGATAGGTGTAATTACATTTTCGTTTGCACAAAAGAAAGAGATTACGCTTGAAGAAATTTGGAAAAACTACACCTTCTACCCGGCTTCTGTTCCGGGTTTTGCTACTATGCCTAATGGCGATTTCTATACTGTAAAAACTGAAAATGCAATTGAAAAATTTAGTTTTAAAACAGGTGAAAAGGTTGGAATAATACTTCAAAATGAAGAGCTTTTAAAAGCTTCAAATCAAACTCTTAACTTGAAAAAAATCAGAAAATATCAATTTGATGATTCTGAAACTAAAATCCTTTTTGCAGAAAAAGTGGAAAGTATCTATCGCCGTTCTTCTAAAGCATTTTATTATGTTTATGATTTGAATACCAAGGAGTTATATACTATCTCTAAAGATAAAAAAATAAGTTATGCTACTTTTTCTCCTGATGGTTCTAAAGTGGCTTATGTGAAAGATTATAATATCTTCTATTTTGATTTACAAACAGAAAAAGAGGTGCAAATTACTACTGATGGTTTACAAAATCATATTCTTAATGGATTTGCAGATTGGGTATATGAGGAAGAATTGGATATGTCGGTAAGTTTTTGGTGGTCTCCTGATGGCTCCAAAATCTCTTATCTTCGTTTTGACGAAAGCGCTGTAAAAGAGTTCTCTATGACAATGTGGGGTGAACTTTATCCTGAAGAATATCGCTATAAATATCCTAAAGCTGGAGAAGATAATTCTGTCGTTTCAGTAAAGATTTTTGATTTAAAGACAGGCAAAAATTGCGATGTCAAAGTAGATGAAAATCCAGATTGTTACTATCCTCGTTTGTATTGGTTACCAAATTCTAATGATTTGATAGTATTGAAATTAAATAGATTACAAAATGAATTAACATTCTATCGCTACAATACAACAACTACCCAAGTGGATGTGGTTTTTGTAGATAAAAATGAGGCGTGGTTAGATGTTACGCACGATTATTACTTCCTTCCAGATAACAATTCGATGATTTTAACCTCAGAGAGAAGTGGTTTTAATCATATCTATAAAGTATCTTTCGATGGTCAAATTCAGCAATTGACACAAGGTGATTATGAAGTGAAAAATATTGCTTCTATTGATTTGAAAAAAGGTATTATCTACTATCTTTCTAATGAAACTAGTCCTTTAAATCAAGATATCTATTCTATTGATTTTAAAGGAAAAAAGAAAAAGATGTTAACAGATGGTACGGGTTGGAATTCTCCTGAATTTACTACTAATTCACATTACTATCTCAACGATTATTCTACATCAAATACGCCGAATGTTTATGCTATTTATGACAATACAGGTAAAAAACTTTACACTTTGGAAGACAATGCAGCATTTAAAGCTACCATTGAGTCGTTTGGCTTTGTTCCGAAAGAACATTTTACATTTCGCACACCTGAGAATATTGAGTTGTATGGTTGGATGATTAAGCCAGCAAATTTTGATGCGAATAAAAAATACCCAGTTTTGATGTATGTATATGGTGGTCCAGGTTCTCAGGAGGTTAACAATTCATATTTCCGTGGCAATGACCATGCTTGGTATCAAATGTTGGCGCAAAAAGGTTATATTGTAGTTTGTGTTGATGGTCGTGGAACTGCAGGTAGGGGAGATGCTTTCAAGAAAGCTATTTACAAGCAGATGGGTAAATTAGAAGCAATTGATCAGATTGCTACTGCCAACTACCTCAAAACATTACCTTACATTGATGGTAACCGAATTGGAATTTGGGGTTGGAGCTTTGGCGGCTATCTCTCTTCTTTAGCGATGTTTAAAGGTGAAGGAGTTTTCAAAATGGCAATGGCGGTTGCTCCTGTAACCAATTGGCGCTATTACGACAATATTTATACAGAACGCTTCTTGCAAAAGCCACAAGATAACCCATCAGGTTATGATGATAACTCACCCTGTTTCTTCGCACATCAGTTAGAGGGTAATTATCTATTAGTTCATGGTACTGCAGATGATAATGTTCATTTCCAAAATGCTATCGACTTGGTAACGCAACTTAATAAAGCCGAAAAACAATACGATCAATTTTTCTATCCTAATAAGAACCACTTTATCTACGGAGGAAATACTCGTTTTCATCTTTATACAAAACTTACCAACTTTATTTTGGAAAACTTATAATAACTCATAAACATAGTCTTTAAGTCCTGGTTTTATAATCAGGACTTTTTTATTTAGATAGATGCAAATAAAAAACCTCGCCAAAATTTAGTTGTTGATTTAGCGAGGTTGATTATTTAAGAATAAATATCTTCTATTTAAATCACTTCTGCAGTTGGGGTTTCGGCAGAATCAAATTGATTCTTCAAATCTTCATAAAATGCTGCTGTTGAATTTTGGGTATATGGAGCAAGCCATAGCGTTCCGATTCCTAAAGTTAAGATACAAAGTAACCACCAACCGATAAAACTTAGGTGTAAACAGAATAGTTGCCATTTGTGTCCATCCATCATCTTCATACTCCGACAGATAGCTTCTTCGGCTCCAATTTCAGGATTGTCGTGTAGAATATAATATGTCATTGCGTATGAATACATCTTGATTAATCCAGGAATTAATAAAAGCAGTGACCAAAGGAAAATGTAAACAAATTGGAGTAGCGTGGTTCCTAAAATTCTGGGGTAATCGCTAAAAATAGAAAACATATTCTCTACAACATACTCTTTTTCTCCCCGGAAAAATTTTAACATTGTAATCGCAAGACCATACGCCAACGGTTGTATAAAAAAGATGGCAATCAGAAAACTTACATAAGGAATAAAGTTGCAAGTAATGCTGATAGCCAAGTAGATTAACGTGGCTAAAACGGGATATGTCCAATTTCCCGATAATGATTCACGAGCAGCAGCTCTTAATTCGTAATTAGTTTTCATAAGATAGAAACAGGACTTCTGATTTTTAAATTTAACACCACCTTTTCCAATCCTGCCGAAGTCCTTTTAAACAAAACTGAAAGAAAATGACTTTGCAAAATTATATATTTTTTTTGTTTGCAATGCCGTTATGTACAATTATTTTAACAAAAAACTCCGAAAATCTCGGAGTTTTTGTTAAAGTTAGAATTTTAAATTGTGTCCCATTTTAATCTGTTTGGTTTTGAGGTAGAACTCATTTTCAGGTTTGGGAGGAATGATTATTGGGACTGTTTCTACAATCTCGATGCCATGACCACTCAATCCCACGCGTTTAGTTGGGTTATTGGTAATCAGTTTTAGTTTTGTTGCATTTAAGTCTTTTAAGATTTGTGCTCCGATACCATAATCACGTTCGTCAGCGCGAAATCCGAGGTCAAGGTTTGCTTGTACAGTATCGCGTCCCAACTCTTGTAAATGATAAGCTTTCAGCTTGTTAATCAATCCTATACCACGTCCTTCTTGGTTCATATACAACACAAGACCTTTTCCGGCTTCGTTAACCATTTGCATAGATGTATGAAGTTGTTCTCCGCAATCACATTTGCAGGAACCAAAAATATCACCAGTAACGCAAGAGGAGTGTACGCGTGCCAAAATTTCTTCACCAGGTTCCCAAGTTCCTTTCACTAATGCCAAATGGGTAAGGTTGTTGTTGAGTTGCGTATAAGCAATTAAACGGAAATTTCCCCATTCAGTAGGCAGATTTACTTCTTGTTCTTTTCGTATAAGGGTTTCTGTTTCAACACGATATGCAATTAAATCTCTAATAGAGATGATTTTCATATCGAATTGTTTAGCCACCTCCATTAATTGAGGCAATCGTGCCATTGTGCCATCAGGATTTATGATTTCGATGAGTGCGCAAGCAGGATAGACTCCCGCAAGTCTTGCCAAATCGATACTTGCTTCAGTATGGCCTGCGCGCACCAAAACTCCGCCATCGCGTGCGCGCAATGGATTCACGTGCCCTGGACGTCCCAAGTCTTCCGCTTTTAAGTTGGGATCTGCTAATGCTTTAATGGTGGCAGCACGGTCGTGCATCGACACACCAGTTGTACAACCGTTCCCCAAAAGGTCAACGGTAACTGTAAATGGAGTTCCCAATAAAGAGGTATTGTCTTGCACTTGCATATCCAATTTTAGTTCTCTGGCACGTGTTTCAGTTATTGGAGTACAAAGTACGCCACGTCCGTATTGTAGCATGAAATTCACCTTTTCAGGTGTTATCTTTTCTGCTGCAATGATAAAATCACCTTCATTTTCGCGGTCTTCATCATCAACAACAATGAGGAATTTTCCAGCTTTAAAATCTTCAATAGCTTCAGGAATTGAATTTAATTTGATTTCCATTATTTAGTGTTTTTTAGTTCTGTTTAAAAATCTCAATATTTTTAATTGTCCATTCGGAGGAGAAATTTCCGCCTTGGTTGTTATATCGGATAGCAATTCTAAATCTATTATTTGGAATTGAGGATAAATTTAAAGCATTACTATATGAAAATTGTAGTGGAAATACGCTAATCGGCGCCAAAGGATGCCAATTCGTTTCGTTAAATTCTCCATCAACTTGGGTTGTGTAATAAACTTGGTAGTAATCTTGCAAGCCCATAAACTCAATTTTGTGAAGCAATCGTAATGCAAGATTTGTAGTTGATTCCACTTCAATTATAGGAGAGATTAGCCAATCGTCCATAGCAAGCTCCATCTGATTATATTGGTGATACATTCCTTCGTAACCACTTTGTGGAATATATCTCCACTTGTAATTGCTATTTTCAGGATATACACTCCAACCTTCAGAAACTAAAGAATTTTCACTAAAACTGTGATTGTAGAAAGTCTCATTACTTGTATTGTTGTCTTGCTCAAATTGGATGTCATCTTTTGTTCTAATCATCAATTGATAAGAGGAGTTGTAGATAGAAAGTATTCCATATAAAGTTCCAACGCTAGAAGGAACGGGAGTGCTTCTAAATTTAGCATAATTGGAAGTTCTGACAATGATAGGAGAGGAAACCCCAGGAACAATCAATTCGTGCTCTGTAGTAAAGTCGTTGTATGAAAATGGTTTACCCCAAGATTCTTCTGCAAATTGACAATTTTCCAACTTTACCAATTTCCCTACATCATTATAAGATGTAAAATCGATTTGGTCAACTGTTAAAGGTTCTGGAAGACTATCTAGTGAAGGAACTCCATCTGCATATAAGTAATCGCCAATACACATACTATTGATTCGACCTACACTATAGGTTTCATACTCCCATCCCACTTGGAATTTGTTGTGGTAGTCTCCAATAATCAATCCTCTACAATCTAGTACAACTCTCTGTCCGATTGGGTAATAGTTGTGTATTCCGTTTTGGTCTAATTGAATTTCAATAGCACCTGTTTCATCTTGAATTACTAAAGATTTATAGTAGTTTCCCCCTTCATCTGTGCTGACAACGATACCATCAACAATAAAGGTATCGGTATAGCTGCAGATAGAATCTAAAACGTAACTTCCAACGTTCACGTGTCGGTCCAACAATTCCTTAATTGTTTTATTAGGTGCGGGCCCTACGTATTGTGGTGCTTGAAATTCAGGCTCTTCCCAATTGTTGCAGCCCATAAAGAAAATTGCTGCTGCAAAAATAATAATAATGTTCCTTATATTAATATATGTAGTTTTCATAATTATAATGTGGTTTTGAAGGTTATATCTTGAATTGACCATGTAGATGGTTGATTGTCATAGTATTGGAATGCAACTTTAAGTTGTTGTGTGGTAGTAGCAAGTTCTGGAAGTTCTACAGAAATAGTGGCCATATCGCCAGAAATTGTAGGTATTGATACTTCTGTCCAGGTGATACCATTATCGGTAGAAATATGAAGTTTAAGATTTTCCTGAGTAGCTAAACTATTAAAATTCTGTGAAGTAAGTAGTATATTTACATTGTCAAGATGAGAGAAGTTGAGGGTAGGGGAGATAAACCAAGCATCGGTTTGTTCGCTTGTATTTCCAGTAATTGAGATAATTTTATACTGAGAATTATAGTTCCAATTACTACCTGATTTGCATATTGTTGTCCAGCCGTTATCAAAAGGATTGCTGTTCATATTGTATTGGCAGATAGTTTCAGATGCAACATCTTTAATGTCTCGAATTACTAATTGATAATCTCCACCATATTTTGTTAAAATTCCCGTAACGTTAATTTTACCATCAGGAAGTATATTTAATGCAAAATCAGCATATTGGCTAGTTCTTACAATCACCTCTTTTGAACCAGATTGTAGCTTAAGATTTCGAGAGGTTGCGGAATAACCTTGTGAGGGATCATAGTACGTGTTGACACCATTTGCATCGACGAACTGGCAATTAACTAATCGCACCAAAGTGTGAAAATCGCTTTCTGTAATTTGAGATGCATTCGTAATATCTTTTGGGGTGGGAACGGCTTCTGGAATACCTGAGCGGAAAATATGCTTTTGGTCGTAATTGGTTGGAAGATATTGCAACTCACCATTTCCCCATAACCCCAATTGGTACCAGCCCGTTGAACCATTATTAGCAATATATCCGCCTAAATAAAGGTCTTTGCAGTTTACAAAAACTCGTTGTCCCATTCTGTATTTGTGAAAATAAGCAGAATTGGCAGTCTTAATACTGATGCCACCAGTTGAATCTTGAATGTAAATTTCTTTGTAGCAACTTCCAAATTCATCAGTTGAAACAACAATTCCTGAGATAACGATGGAATCGGTAATTAGTGTTGCATCTGTGCCTAAATTGTGAAGTGCAAAAAGATCTTCAATATTGTGAGTGGCCTTTCCATCGTATACCATTAATGGAATTTCTTCGGTTTGGAAACAAGAGGATAAACCGATTGCTAATCCTAAGATTAGTGCGAAAAATTTTATATTGATTTTCTTCATAACTTTCAAATTTCAATTTATTAAAAAGAAAAATTAATGCCTGCATAGAATGTAGTTCCTAAAGCATAATAATATTTATTTTGGAACTTATTGACATTGTTTTCTCTAAAGTCAAAACGATATTGTTCCCATGCTGTAGTTACCAAATTTCTGTTGTTAGTGATATTGTTGACACTGATGTTAAATCCTAAAGTGGTATTTTTTATTTTCCAACTTTTGCTTACAGAAATATCCAAAGTAAATTGACCTTTTAGACGTGTTTGATCTACAATTTGGTGATATAATTCATTGTCTGCAGGGTTGTTAAGATCGAGAGTTCCTGTAGCATTGATAGTTCTTCTTTCAGGATTTAAATCGCAGTAGATTTTGTCGAAATAGTTGGCATTGATGTTTACCCACCAATAGTTATGGTTGAATTTCAAACCGATAGTTGACGCCACTTGTGGAGTTCCTGCAACGTGGTAGTTTTTCCAATATACGGTTTGGCGTTGGTCAGCGCCTCCGTTGCCTAAAATGTCGTAACCATTTTCAGCATTCATATAAACGGAAGCATTGTTACTATATCGATAATCGCCATAATTACCTGCCAAAACGAGAGAAAACATTGAAGAAAGTTTTACCTCAGCACCTAATTCAACTCCCAAATGGCGTTGATTAATGTGCGTCATTGCATAGTTTACCATCGAAGAATAATCGTCGTGGTAGAAGCTGATAAGTTTTGTTAAATCAAATAGTTGTGTAAAATATCCAGTCAACCTGAGTTTGATACGAGGATACTTCATGATGTATGAAAAATCAGCACTAACTGATTTTTGCTCATCAAGGTCGCTAATATATGTATTACGGATACGAGAAGCGAGAAAAGCGTTGAGAATACCTGGTGCTTCTTGCATAAATTGTCCGTTCAATACTAAATAGTTACGACCAGAAATTTTGTATGTAATTCCCGCTTTTGCACCTGTTTCCAGAAAAGCGCGTGTTTCAGATTTTCCATAGGAATCGTTGGCAAAACGTCCGTTTTTCATATTACCTGTACGCCACATCTCAACAGCTCCGATATTAGCACCTATGTGAAAATCTATAATGCTATATTTGAAACTCATGGTTGCCCATGCTTTTTGTGAGTAGAGTGTTAAATCATAATCATAACCAAACACATCACCCTCGTGTAAGGTGTCGTTCATATTGTTTAAATCGTTGTAAATTACTGATAATGAATCTGGAAATTCTCCTTCAGAATATTTATCTACATCTAACCAATATGCTCCTCCTAACATATCGTCAATGGTTTTGTAATTTCGCTGATTGTATCCTCTAATATCCAGACCTGCAGCCAATTGAATATTATCGTTTATGTCGTAAGTAAGGTTAGTAGCACCTCCCAATTGGAAGTGTGTGATATTGCGGCTTTCAATCATATATTGAGCTCTTTTGCCTTGAAGAGCTGCCAATTGGTTTACATTATAAAGTTTATCCCAATTAATCTGACGGAAAGATTCATCTGTTAGCCAAGAATTTTGGCAATCATAATATAGATCAGAAATTACACCATCAACAATTTGATAACTTGGAAGATAGCGGTAATAATCGGGACGAGGATCTGGAGCATCGTACCAGTTAAGAGAGGTGGTGTTTTTATGTCCGAAAGTGGTTGCCAAAGTTGTATTGATGACCAAACGGTTGTTTTCTGGGGTGAAGAAGTGGCTCAACATAATTACGGGTTCGTGGGTGTCGCGAACGCGTGCGTTGCGGCGTTTGCCTTGGTACCAACCCCAATTAGGATTGTAATATGGGTCGTCGAGAAGTTCGTAAACTTCGTTGACAGAATTTCCTTGCATTCCACGTGTGGTTTGCGCTCCAAAAGCGGTCAAACTTAATGCGTGCGCTTTGTTGAAGCGTTTCTCTGCACCGACAAAGTAACTGAATCCTGTGTATGAGGTTCCTTTTACGTACGCAAGTTCACTACCAAAACGGGTAGAAAGTTGAGCAGCAAATGACCAACCTTTAGGAGAAATTCCTGAAGCAATGGAAGCAATAAAACGATGATTATAAGATCGATTAGAAATAGAATAGCCTGCGCGTACTTGTTTGCGAAATGATGAAGCTCGCAAATTGTAATCAATAGCACCTCCAATGTTACCAAAAGTAAAACCCGCAGGATTCATTCCCAATACATTCTCGGGATAACGGAAAAAGTGATTTAAACCACCCCATTGTGAAAACGATGGACGACCTGTAATCATATTGTTCATCATAAAACCATTCAAACATAAACTTTGATAGCGATTATCTAAACCGCGCGGACGGAAATAGGCAATACTGAAGGTGTAGGAGGTGTTGTTGGTATATACATCTCGTGAGGAATGAAGTAATCCTGGAATGTTATTCCCAGAAATTCCTTCATCATCATCTTGGTCTTCACTTAAATTTTCGTTGGAATTGTCCGAAATCATCTCCTCAACGCCGGAATGTTGTGTCGTATCTGTTTGTGAAAAAATATTTCCAAGAATTAACAATAAACATAATGTAAAGATTAGTTGTTGTTTCATATAAATATATTTTGTCTGCTTTTATGAATTAGAATTCTATTTAATATCAATGTGTTATGTTAAAAATCTGTCTTTTTTTATGGGTTGCAAAGTTACACATTTTTATCAATCTACAACTCTTATAAAAATATGAGAAATTAAAAAAAACGATTGTTGTTTTGAAAAATATTTTAGTTTTATTTTTACGAAAAATTAAGTTGAAACATTTCCTTTTTTTTCGTAATTTTGCAAAATATTCTACTTTCTTGTTTATGAAAAAAATATTTCTTCTATTTTTATCCATATTTTACATTGGAATTCTCTTTTCTCAGAATACTCAAAAAGCAGTTATCGCATTTTATAATGTTGAAAATCTGTTTGATACAATTAATGATCCGAATAAAAACGATGAGGAATTTCTTCCTGAAGGTAGTTACCAATGGACTGGAGAACGTTATTCTCGGAAGTTGCATAATTTAGCACAAGTAATCTCGCTGATTGGAAAAGAGGAAGGTTGTCCTGTCGTTTTAGGTGTATCTGAAATTGAGAATGCTACGGTTTTGCAGGATTTGACGCAGCAACCTGAGTTATTGCCGTACAAATTCAAAGTTGCACATCACGATTCTCCCGATTTACGAGGTGTGGATGTCGCTTTTATTTATCAAAGTGAACGTTTTGAGATGCTTGCACTAAATGCTCACCGTTTAGTAATTCCTGAAAAACCTTATTTTATTACTAGAGACCAAGTGGTGCTTACTGGAATTTTGGATAATACTGATACAGTGAATTTTATCGTTAATCACTGGCCATCAAAAAGGGGAGGGGAGGCAAGAAGTCTTCCGCTCCGTATTGCGGCTGCACAACTTACACGCTCTATTGTCGATTCACTTTTTGCTATAAATCCCAATGCTAATATTGTGATTATGGGTGACTTTAACGATAATCCTAATGCAAAGAGTTTTTCTCAAGCATTGAAACCTGTAAATAAAATCAAAGATGTAAAACCTGGTGATATTTTTAATCCAATGGCTGCTTTGTACCAAAAAGGTTTGGGATCGTATGCTTACCAAGATAGTTGGGATATGCTCGATCAAATTATAATATCAGCAAACCTAGTGCTAGCACCCCAAAATAATTATAAATATGCACTAACACAAATATTCTCAAAGAAATTTATGTTTACCAAAACAGGATCATTCGCTGGTTATCCCTTTAGAACTTATGCTGCAGGAACTTACCAAGGAGGATATAGCGATCACCTTCCTGTTTATATTGTTCTCGAAAAATAATAACTTAATATTACAATGATGGACAAAAAACTTGTCATTATTCCAACTTACAACGAAAAGGAAAATATAGAAAAGATTATTCGCTACACATTTTCTGTTGCAGATGTGCATATCTTAGTGGTTGATGATAGTTCTCCCGATGGAACTTCTGAAATCGTAAAAGGTCTGCTTGCTGAATTCCCTGATAAGTTGTTTTTAGAGATTAGAACGCAAAAAAACGGTTTAGGAAAAGCGTATATTCATGGTTTCCAATGGGCATTGACGCATAACTACGATTTTATCTTTGAAATGGACGCCGATTTTTCTCATAACCCTAGTGATATCAATCGTTTATATCAAGCATGTATCGAACAAAATGCCGATTTAGCTGTGGGATCTCGTTACTGCAAAGGCGGTCAGGTTGTGAATTGGCCTCGTTCTCGTCGAATGATCTCGTATTATGGTTCTGTCTATGTACGCAGCATATTGTGGATTCCAATCCACGATACAACTGCAGGATTTATTTGTTACAGAGCATCTGCCTTGAAAACAGTGGATCTTTCTCAAATTCACCACGTTGGTTATGGATTTCAAATTGAAATGAAATATACTTTCCTGAAACTTAAGTTTAAAGTTGTTGAAGTTCCGATTACATTTACAGATAGAACTGAAGGTACTTCCAAAATGAGCGCTGGAATTTTTAAAGAAGCTATTATGGGCGTTATTGGCTTGAGATTCCGATATCTCTTAAAAAAACCAAAAACACTTTAAAATATTTATTTATAGAATCTTAGAATATTCTATTTAACATAATATATATTATAGGAAATTGTATACGGCGATAAAATTGAGATAATCGTTATTGAGGAAAAAAAAGTAATTAATACAGAAAAAATAGTATGACAGTAAAAGAATTAGCAGAAAAATTAAACTTGACAATTTTTTGCGGTGAAGAAAATTTAGGTAGAGAAATTGAAGGCGGTTACGCTTCTGATTTATTGAGCGATGTTATGGGATTTGCGCAAGAAGGAAATGTTTGGATTACACTTCAAACACATAAAAATGTTATTGCAATCGCATCCTTAAAGGAGTTAGCTGCTGTTGTTTTAGTGAAAGATAGTAAGCCAGAACCTGATGCTTTAGAACAAGCTAAAGAGGAAGGAATTGTGCTTTTAGGCACTAAAGAGGAAACATTTGAAACCGTTGGTAAGATATATCAATTAATCAATTAAATATCAGTATTTTGATTAGATATAAGGCAGATTTACACAACCACACTCTCCTATCGCCATGCGGCGATTTGGATATGACGCCCGAATATATCATTGAACGTGCTCTTCAAAAAGGAATCGACATCATTGGAATTACGGACCATAACAGCACGCGCCACTGTCGCTTAGCAGAACACTACTCCAAAAATCGCAATATTTTCGTCTTATGTGGTGCTGAAGTTACGACACACGAGGAAGCGCATTGCTTGGCTTTCTTCCCTAATCATGAAAAATTAGATCTCTTCCAAGAATACTTAGATGCTCATTTGCCCAATATACCCAATTCCCCTGATTTTTTTGGTGACCAAGTGCAAATTGATGCTGATATGAATATTGTTTACGAAGAACCTCGCCTACTCACTTCTGGTTTAGATGTTGATATAGAGACAATTGCAAATAAAGTGATGGAACTCGATGGGATTTTTATTCCTGCTCATATCGACAAAAGCAAAACAAGTGTGATTTCTCAATTAGGTTTCATTCCGTTTGATTTACAATATGATGCAGTCGAAATTTCTGGACATGGAGATAAGGACGTTTTATTAAAACAACATAAATACTTGAAAAACAAAACTTTTATCAGAAGTTCAGATGCACATCTCCCCGACTCTATTGGCACTGCTACCTGCTTTTTTGAACTAAAAACACGTAGTTTTGAAGAGATTCGAATGGCGTTGCACGGAAAAGAAGGAAGAGGGGTCTTTTTACAATAATTTATTGAATATGAAAGATTTATCAATGCATATAATGGATATTCTCCAAAACTCCACTCGCGCACAAGCGACTGAAATTACATTGAGAGTTATTGAAAATCCTGAAAATGATACACTTACATTACAATTTATTGATAATGGCTGCGGAATGAGTCCAGAAATGGTAAGTAACGTTATCAATCCCTTTTTTACGACCAGAACAACACGAAAAGTGGGGTTAGGAATTCCTTTGCTGAAACAAAATGCAGAGCTTACGGGTGGTTCTCTCCAAATTCACTCAGAAGTTGGCAAAGGAACAGAGGTTACCGCAATTTTCGGGCTCAGTCATATTGATAGACCACCTATGGGCGACCTTGCTGGGACGGTTGTTCTCACTGCTTCAGCCTACCCTACTATCCGATTTATTTTTCATTATAAAAATGATAAGATAGATTATCTATTTGATACAGATGAAGTTAATGAAGCATTAGATGGCGTTTCAATTCAAGAGCCAGAAATTATTCAGTATCTTCGCGAAATGATTGAAGAGCAAATTAACGAAAAATAGTTCACAACATAAAATATTTAAAATGACCATTGAAGAGATTGTACAAAACGCAAATGCTAAAGTTATTACAGGTAAAATTCCTGCTCAACAGGAAGTAGAGCAAGTCTTTGCTTCCGACCTTATGAGCGATGTTTTAACTATTGAAACAGATAAAAATCTGTTGCTGATAACAGGATTAGCAAATATCCAAACTATTAGAACTTGCGAAATGTCAGATATTTACGTTATTCTTTTTGTTCGTGGAAAAAAAGTTACTCCTGAAATGAAAGAGTTAGCAGAAGAACATGGTATGACACTTCTTGAAACAGATTATTCAATGTATCGTACTAGTGGGGTTCTTTATGCTGCCGGATTATTACCCGTATATTAATCAAATGAGAACTTATGAATTTTACATTTAATGTTGAAGGTGGCGATTTTACAAATGCAGGCATTGTTTCAAGCACGGTAAAAAAAATGCTTAAACAAATTGGAGTGAATCCTGCAATTATAAAACGCACAGTTGTAGCTCTTTACGAAGCAGAAGTGAATATTGTCGCTCACGCACGGCGAGGTGTTATCACTATAGATATTGATGAGGAGAAGATTTATATCAAGCTGGAAGATGAAGGTGATGGTATTCCCGATATCAATAAAGCGATGCAAAAAGGTTACTCTACAGCTTCGCCTAAAGTTCGTGAAATGGGATTTGGCGCAGGTATGGGTTTACCAAATATTGAATCTAATACAGATAAATTAACGATTAACTCCACCGTTGGTGTTGGAACTACTGTAGAAATTATCAACTATTTTTAGTATGGAAAATTTTCACCACGCACTAAAATTTAACGATGATCTTTGTATCGGATGTTCACATTGTACAAGTGTTTGTCCTACAGGCGCAATACATATTAGTCACGGAAAACCAATTCTGAATAACAACCGATGTATTGATTGTGGCAAATGTTATATCGTTTGCCCAACGAACTCGATATACATAGAACAAGATGACTTTCAGACTATTTACAACTATAAATGCCCTGTCATCTTGTTACCTTCTATCTTTAGTGCGCAATTTCCAGAACGAATTAGTCAACGTGCAATTCTTTCGGCAATTTATCATCTAGGCTTTAAATATGTATATGAGGTTGAAAAAAGTGCAGATATTATCAAGGAGGAATTAATTAATAAAGTTCAAGATGAAAATCGTGATAAACCGATTATTTCATCTTTCTGTCCCGCTATTGTACGTCTTATTCAAGTTAAATATCCATCACTTACAGATAATCTTCTATTAATAAAACCACCGTTAGATATGACAGCGCACTACATAAAGAAAGTGCTTACCGAACACGGAGTTCCATTGGAAGATATTGGTATTTTTTATGTTTCCCCTTGCGCTGCAAAAATTGCTGCTATCAAAAGTCCTGTTGGCGAAGAAAAATCTGTAATTGATGGTGTTATCAATATGAACTATCTCTACAACAAGGTTTTCCGAGTTATCAAACAAGGATTATATCAAATTCGTGAAGATGAATTTGACTTCCATCCTATCTCAAAAGGTAGCTTACTTTGGTCACTTACAGGAGGAGAAGTTAATGGAATTCCAATGGGAAGGAATTTGGCTATTGATGAGATTTATAATGTGAGTGAGTTTTTAGAAAAGGTTGAGAATGAGGATATTACAGATATTGATTTTCTAGAGTTACGTGCGTGTGACGAAAGCTGTGCGGGTGGAATTTTGTGTGCGGGAAATCGATTCTTGATTACTGAACGACAAAAGAAAAGAGCACAATCTAAACCAGAATCGGTAACGGCTGATGAAAATAAAATTTTCAACTATAAAGATTATCTGCTTGAACATATTGTCGCTGAAAAAATTGAACCACGCTCAATGGATAAATTGGATGACAATATTGCCGTCGCAATGCGAAAAATGAAAAAAGTTTATGAAATTACGCAAGATTTACCTCAGGTTGATTGTAGAATCTGCGGGTATCAGTCGTGCAAAGCATTAGCGGAATCAGTTGTGAATAACGAAGCCGATGTACGTCAGTGTCTTTTTGTACAACGAATTTTAGAGCAGACCGATAAAATGACTTACAGCGAAGTTTTAAAAATGACCCGTGAAATCTGGGGAGATAAAAAAGTAGATAAAGATAGTATAAAACACTTAGATTTAGAATAAAAATACTTTAAATAAACTAATCTAAGTATATTTATATCAACCTATTATCTCAATTTCCAATCTTCGATTTGCATATCGTCATCTGCAAGAATTGCCAAATAGTTTTGATAGCGTGAAATCGGAATTTTACCATCCTCAACAGCTTTTATCACTTGGCAGGCAGGTTCGTGCTGATGCAAGCAATTGGCAAATTTACAACAATTGTTGAAAGCTCGAATTTCAGGAAAATAGTCCCGAACTTCCTCTTTTGAATATTGAATCAATCCAAATTCCTTAATTCCAGGAGTATCAATGATATAGCCGCCCATATCTAACGGAAACATTTGTGCAAAAGTTGTAGTATGCTTCCCTTTATTGTGAACTCTTGAAATCTCACCAATTTTTACTTGTAAATCTGGCTGAATATAGTTTACAATTGCTGATTTTCCAACACCAGAATGACCACTCAGTAGGGAGACTTTACCCTGCATCCGTAATTTTAACTCTTCCATTCCCCTACCCTCCACTACTGATGTGTGAACCACTTCATAACCTATTGATTTATACAAGTTTGTATATTCTTCTGCCAATTCTAATTCTACATCAGAATAGAGGTCCATCTTGTTAATTACAATGCAAGTAGGAATACGAAAACCTTCAGCTGCAACCAAAAATCTGTCGATAAATCCTAACGATGTTCTAGGTTCTGACACAGTAATAACCAAAAAGGCAATATCAATATTGGCTGCAATAATGTGACTGATTTTTGAAAGTTTAGTGGATTTTCGGTCAATATAGTTTTTCCGTTTCTCTATTTCGGTAATATACCCTACACCATCTTGCTCAATAAGAAATGTAATATTGTCGCCAACAACGGCAGGGTTAGTATTTTTAATTCCTTGTATTCTAAATTTTCCCCTCAAACGGCAATTGTAAGTATTCCCGTCTTCGCCTCGCACAACATACCATAGACCAGTAGTTTTTGTAATAACCCCTTTCATCACTATTTCTCTAAAACTATACGGAAGCCTAAGTTATTCATCTTATAATCAGGTATTCCCGAATTCCTATTTTCTATACGTAGGTAGGAAGCCACATCCATATAGCTACCTCCACGATACACTTTTGCGCTTCCATTTTCAGGACCTGTGGGATTTACTTGTAATTCTGCAGTATAGGGAGCATACCAATCCAAACACCATTCCCATACATTTCCACTCATATTATAAATTCCCAATTCATTAGGACTCATTGTGGTAATAGAATGTGTTTGATTAAAAGAATTATCAACGAACCAACCAACTTTCTTTATGCTATCACTGCCAGAATAGAGATAGTTTTTTGACAAATTTCCACCTCGCGCAGCAAATTCCCACTCTGCTTCTGTTGGTAAACGGAATGATAAACCAGTTAAGTCGTTCAAACATTGAATAAATTGCTGACAATCATTCCAACTGACATTCACTACAGGATGATCTTGGCGTGAGAATTTTGTTGGGTCAAGTTGCTGAAGTTCATACCAATAGCGTTGCATAATTTCAAACTTATAGATATAGAACGTGTTAACAGTAACCTCGTGGGCTGGTCCCATATAGGATTCGCAATCATTGCACCCCATAGTAAATGTTCCGCCTTCTACTAAAATTAGACGATGAATAATGTCGTAAATCACATCTTTTTGAGTGTTGGTGACCTTTGGATGCCAATGTACTTCCAACGTATCTTCCTCAATGCCAATAGGTATGAGTTCAAGTATCCTTTTTACATCTCCTTCAGCATTATTCATCGATTTTGTTTTTTCAGCTTGCGAACAAGATGAAAATAGCATCGCATAGAGAAGTAAAATTAAAAATGTGAAATTAGTTTTCATATTGAGAGGTTTTGATTTCAGTAGAAGTTTCTTTTTGATTATAAACAAAGAATTTATTCAAAAAATACCCAATAAA
This sequence comes from uncultured Bacteroidales bacterium, assembly GCA_937901925.1. GTDB lineage: Bacteria > Bacteroidota > Bacteroidia > Bacteroidales > WCHB1-69 > JAEZOU01. Next base: position 53,540 of record CALGTS010000035.1, read on the forward strand.
ACCAACAGGTATGGCGGTTATGGCTCCTGCCAAATAGTTGTTTATTCCTATATTTTCTAACATAGCAATACCGCCAATGTTCAAAAAATAGTTAAAGATATATACAAGTATAAATTTGAATATCAGTTTGTTACTTTTATTTCTGAAAACAATATGACCGTATGTTTTGAAATTAAAAAGCACACTGATAATAGTGCCAAATAACGAAGCAAGGACGTACGGTTTTGCCATTCCTAACGCATTCATAAGCGTTAGCAAAAGCGCATAAACACACCAACCAAAAGCCGTATTAAGTATTGCAACGAATACAAAACGGATAAATTGGGGCGTTACTAACCTCTGTATTAATTCAATTATTTTTCTCATATTTTTAGCCCGCAAAAGTAAAGAAAAGTTTTGAAAATCTCTGGACGAGATTTGTTAAAAACCTAATCCAAATCTAACCCAAAATTTTTCTTCCATATCTTTCCAACATTTGCGAGTATCTTCCACAAAATCAGAGGTGTACTGATTTAATAATCGATTTATTTTTGTAGATTTTCCCTGCATTTCTACAACTGACTTTTCCAAGTTTGGTAAGTCTGTTGTTAATTTCTGTTCGAAATGTTCGACATTTTTCTCTATCTCTTTACGCGTATTTTTCCAAGCTAATGTAGCTAACTTATTTGCTGGACGGTAATACCACAAAATTGCATTTTCGTTAAACTTACGTTGTCCACAGAAATTGAACGCTTCTGGAAGTTCGCTGTTACCACAGAAAATTGGAATGCGTGGACTTTCAGCAGGGTTGTCCACAGAAATCCAGCAAACACCACCAATAGCATCTGGAAGCCAATCGCGTAGTTGAATTACGTGTGAATAGGAACACCATGCTACAGACACTGTCCTTTGAAATGTTACTGCATTGTCTGACAAGAAATTATAAGTATTTAAAGCATTGGTTGTCATCCAAGGATTAGCAATCGGACTCAGGATTGTGTCGTTGCGGAAAGTGCCGTCTTCGTTCTTCACTTTCTTGACAATTTTTAGATTTTTCAACATATCCATATCGGTACCTTCGTATGTGCTACGGAAAAGTTCAATCACTTTCAGTACATTCACATTGCTGTCCGGTTTCACAGAGAATGGAAGTTCATCCATCTCCATTGAGAGCTTCAGTGATGGCGCTAATGCGTTCAAAATGAAAAACTCACGCTCGCGGAAGTTCTTTCCGTTTGCGTATGAACTATTAAACGCTTTCCAGAAAACGAATGGCTCTTTTCCGTCCCAAAGACCATATTTTAATGCAACAGCTTCTACATTATCGGAAGCCATAAAATACTCAGGATTATCACGTTGCATCTTTCCTATGCGCGGAATGTTAGCAGAAACTCCCACGTGATTATCAGGAATCCGTTGTGCGGCCCAAATACCACCAATTTTTTCTGGTCCTTCGCCTAAAATCTCCATCTGCCAAATCTCTTTTTTGTCTGCAATTGTAATGCACTCGCCACCATCTCCATAACCATATTGTTGTACCAAATCACCAATCAATTGTACGGCTTCTCGTGCTGTTGTACAACGCATTAGCGCAATTCTCTCTAACTCCTCAATCATAAACATTCCCTTCTCATTTACCAAAGTATCTGGCCCAGAAAAGGTGGTCTCACCTATCGCCAACTGCTTTTCGTTCAAGCAAGGATATGCGGTGTTTAAATAGGCGTAAGTGTGCGCAACTTGAGGAATCTCTCCAGCTAACTTAACTCCATGTGTATCTGTAGGAAAAGCAGTTTGCATAGTGCCTTTGTAAACCTTATGAAGCGCTCCTGCCTTATGGTTTTGTGCAGGCTCAATGGTCATCCATGTGCGATAGCGACCATCACAAGTGTGCGAAACAATTACAGAACCATCTGCCGATGCCTTTTTGCCAACCATAATGCTTGTACAATTGGCACCAACAAAATCTTGTTCATTATCAATAGTTTGTGCAGAGATAGGAAGGCAAAATGCCAACCAGAAAAGGGATAAAATTGCAATTCTCATCATAAAAATATTTTTGGCAAAAATAGCGAATTTTCACGATTTTTTCCATAAAAAAACGTACTTTGAATTAGGTTCCAAAGTACGACAAGATATTACTTATGATAGAATTTCCAAAACTATTTCATAGGAAACTTTTCTCTGTGTGGAAATTGTCCATGTATCCCACTAATACTATTAATTTTGTATTCATTTCCCTTATAAACAGATACATTATAGGTGGTGGGAGATCCTATGGGACTTTTAAAATCCACAACAACGTCAATTGTGCCATCTGATTTAGGAACGGAGCGAATGTCATTATAAGTATCTTTCGGACAATACATTTTAAGACAATATTTTACGGCTTCTATGGCTTGAGTTTCAACCGATTTTGTATTTTCTTGTGCCGATTTTTTACTTTCTTCTCTTGGGGATTGTTGTTCAGAATCTTTCTGTTTTTTCGATGTCGCTAAAGTGTCAGAACTTGTGGTAACCCCAACGGCTTTTTGCAATTCTGCAACATCTTTTTCCAGCTGTTGGACTTTTTTCTCCAACTCTTTTGAGTCTTCAGCTACGGTAATGCAACTTGTAAAAGTTGTGGTAATAACTACTAAAATCGTAAAAAAAATCTTTTTCATACAGAATACTCTTTTTAGGTAAAAAATTATTGGCAAAATTAATATTTTTTACTGAAAGATGCAAATCAAATCTCACCTCCCTTTCAAAATGGGCATAAACGATAATTGTGTAATTTTGCAACCGAGAATTCTATATTGGCCAATTCTCAAACCAGACATTGAAATTAAACATAATCTAAATGAAAAGAGAAATAGACCCGCATAAAACAAAACGATCCGAAGCCTTTGACTTGTGGATTACTTCTCCAATGCCTATGGTTACTTTGACCAAGCGCTTTGATGTCAGCCCAATTGTGAAATTTAGTAAGCGATCTGGAATAAAACCTAATGCGCTGCTTTGCTGGTGTATTGGCAAAGCTGCTAGTCAGATGGAGGAGTTTTATCTACTTCCAGAACAGGGCAAATTATTCCAATATGACCATATAGCTATCAATGTAATTGTTAGCAACTGCAAGGGAGGATTGAGTTCGTGCGACATTTCGTTCAACGAAGATATTAGGCAATTTTACAACGACTATCTTACATTGACCCAAAGAGTTTCTGCCGAATGTGCAAGTTTTTTCTTGGAGGACTGCATGATTATTGGCACTTCTGCTTTAATTCAAACGGAAATAGATTCTATTATCAACCAATATTCCGATAAATTTTGCAACCCGATGGTAATGTGGGGACGATTCCGCAAACATTGGTTTAAGACAGAACTTCCTATTTCATTCCAATACCATCATGTACAAATGGATGGCGGCAATGGATCCCGGTTTCTTATGTTGCTACAAAAAGTAATCACACAACTAAAGTAGTGCTTAATCAAAAAGAGGTGCAACTTATTGATTTATTTTCCGATACAGAATTTTCCAAAAATATCGTTCAAAATCTCATCAGTAGTCACTTCACCCGTAATTTCGCCTAAAAAATGTAAAATTGTATTGAGATGAATTGCCAAGATGTCTGTCGGAAGTTGTTGTGCAAAACCATCTTCCAAACGTACAATTTCATCTGCAATTTTTAGGAAAATATCGTAATGTCTAACATTGGTAAGTAGTGCGTTATCAATAATTTTATGCTCGCTTACATAATTTACCAATCTCTCTTTTACTTGTTCTACATTTGTTCCAGCTTTTGCAGAAAGGTAAATTATCTTCTGCTCTTGAAGTTTTTCTTGGTTTAAACTTTCTGATTTATCTATCTTATTGGCTAACAAGATGATATTCTTCTCTTTAATATCGATTTTAGATTTTAATATTTCAATTTCAGATTGAATTTCTTGGATTGAGGTTTGAGAAATATCCACCATAAAGAGAATTATTTCCGCTTTTTCTATCGCTGCAAAAGTTCGATCAATACCCAAACTTTCGATTATATCTTCCGAATTGCGGATACCAGCAGTATCAACGAAACGGAAATTGACGCCTTGAATCGTCATTGTATCCTCAATTGTATCGCGAGTTGTGCCAGGAATATGGGAAACTATTGCACGTTCTTCATTCAGTAGAGCATTCAACAACGTTGATTTACCTACGTTGGGTTTTCCCACGATTGCTACAGGAATTCCATTCTTGATATTATTTCCCCATTTAAATGAGCGCACCAACGATGACACTTCCTTTTTCAGAGTTGCCAACAAGGTTAGCAAATGCGTTCTATCCACAAATTCCAAATCTTCCTCACTAAAATCCAATTCTAGTTCTAAAAGGGCTGCGAGGTCCACAAATTGTGCTCGCAAATTGCTTATTGTTGACGAAAATCCTCCTTTCAATTGACCTACCGCTAATTTATGTGCCATTTCCGATTGCGATTCTATTAAATCGGCCACAGCTTCTGTTTGCGGCAAGTCTAGCTTGTTATTCAAGAAAGCGCGCATCGAAAATTCGCCAGGATTTGCCATTCTTGCACCATTTTTCAGCAAAATTTCCAAAATTTTCTGCTGAATATATTGCGAGCCATGACAAGAAATCTCTACCAAATCCTCACCAGTATAGGAATGTGGAGCGACAAACTTTACAACAACCGTTTGGTCAATCATTCTGTCTGCTTCATAGATGCTTAAAAATTTTGCATAATTAGCAGGCTGTTCTAAAAATTTAGAACTATTTCTAAATAAAGAACTTACAATATCAAAAGCGTGATTTCCTGAAACTCGAATTACTGCAATTGCCCCTATTCCGGGGGGCGTGGACAAAGCACAAATGGTATCTAAAATTTTCATCTTTAAAATTTGGTGCAAAAATAAAAAAAACATATCTTTGCGGAGCTAAAAAAGTGAAGATGAAAAAAATATTCTTGATAATTACGGTTGCGGTTTTACTTTGTGGATGCAGATTTCCCGAAGGACCATTTATTAGTTTTAACGACATTGAAACTCGTATTACGGGTTATTGGCAATTGGGGTATAGTTATTGTAATGGCGAAGAGGTAACCAAAGAAACAACAATTGACTACAATCGGCCAGGGTCTTACTACGCTTTTTTTGGTGAGGGAACCTTAACGGTAACGGCTATTCATAATGGATTGCAGAGAGAATCGCCAGCGGGTAGTTGGTATTTTGTGAATAAGAGAAACGGCGAATTAGATATTCATTTTATGTTTATGGCCAATGAGTACCACTACGTTGCTAAAGTTAAAAAACTATCACTCAAAGAGTTGATATACGAATACGACGATCTTGAGGGTAATCATTGGCGTTTAGAATTCTTTACTCGTTCACACATTTAAACTATTTCAGTAAGATAAAATCGTGAAGTGGAAGAAGTTTGGGATGGTTAGTATAACTTCGTTGCATAAGATTTATCGGTTGATGAGGAGCAATTGATTTCGTTGCATCAAATCGCAAATATCTGCTTTAGGAGCTACTCTTGTAACAATTCTTTTGGCGGTAATTCTGTATAGTTTGTACTGCTTTGATACCAGAATCTTCTAACTGAAGCAGTTCTATCTGTTCACTACTCCTTCTGCACAAAGTAATAAACGCAATGGGAACTCAAGAATGCACAAATCTCTACTTTTTTCCTTCCAAAAGATGATGTTTGAGTTTGCTAATATCTGAACTCCAACCAGAACCTGTAAAATATTCAGAATCAGGACTTAATGTGAGTTTATAAAAAGCACTGCTTGAATAACAAGTTCCTATATAAAAATACTCATAACCTTGTTCTTTACACCATTTTATTACGTTGAGAATTACCCATTTGCCCAAATTATTCAGATTTTTCTTTAAATTGTAAAAAGAATACCATAGATGTAACATCGAATTCTCCGAGATGATAAAGATGTAAGCCAGAAGTTCTTTGCCTGCATAAAAAAGCAAAATCTTTTTTAGATAGTTCCGAGTTAGAATATAATCTAACCGTTCTTCAGTAAGAAATTGATTTTTTGCATTTTCCAAGCACCACTTTCGAAATTCTTTATTTCCCATCAGCAACTCTTTTTCTACTAATTCAAAACGTAATTGAGCGGTATCGAAAATCTGTTCGAAATTATTAAAAACATTGTTCTGTTTGTAGGAAAATGTTTTACCCGCTAATGGAATCCGAATGCTTCGAGCAAGATAAAAAATCTCTTCACTAATAGAGAAATCGTTGGTGTATGGCAAGAAGCCTTGCTTGTAAATATCAGTATATAAATCGTTTCCCTCTTTAATAGCATACACGCAATAAGGAAACTCATATTGCGCATAGTTGATATTTTCATTCTCCTTAAAGAGTAATTTCATCGTTTTTGTTATTGAATAATCAATTTCTGAGTAGTTCTTCTCTGACCATTTTTGTCCATTAGACAAATAAAATAAACACCTGATTGATAATTATCTAAGTCAATTTTTAGTATTTTTCTTTGCAAATTTTCTTTTTTCAAAATTTTTCCTTGCGCACTTAGCAACTGAACTTCAAACTTTTCTGTTTCTATTAGATTTATCAATTTTTCATCTAAAATCTCTACAATCATCCATTTTTTTGTTGGGTTAGGATATACTGACCAGATATTTTTAGCATTTTCAGTTTCTATAATATCCACCATAGCAGAGCCATAAGCGATAATATTGTCAATTCGTAGATTACCAGTAGCCGAGGTTGCTCCTGATAGTTGAGCACGAAGATAGATATTGTTGCAGTTATCAACTTCTGAAAGATGTCGTAAGTCTAAACCTGAAATTCTATATTCACCATCGCCAACAATTTGTAAAATACCATTTTGTAAAGGTGAGTAATTTACACCATCAATACTCCACGACCAAGTCAAATTTTTAAAGCCAGTCCCACTTCGTCGCAAAGCAAAGGTTAATGAAATATCATAAAATCCTTGTGTAGAGAAGTTTAATACAAAAGATTTATTATTTGCGGACACGTTACTAAATGTAAGTGCTTTGCCAGCGTATCCATTAGTTTGTCGCGGATCGCCCAAAGTGGTTCCCGTAAGAGCACCCAACTCATTTCCAGTAGTTTCTGTTATAAAAGCACTGCTTCCCCACTCTCCATTACCCCAAATATTGGCAGACATCGATGCCAAATTCGCAGGAATCGTTGTCGGAGTATTGGGTTTCTCGGGAAGATTGTCAAAAGTCCACGCCGCTATTAATGTTTGAGAAATTGGGAAATTATATAGAAATGGAATTAGTGTGTCGTTCATAAAAAGCTGATTTTCACCCAAAATATTCCTAACGCTTAGATAATAATAGGCATTTTGCAAAAAAGTTCCACTCAACGAAAGGGTTACAGTGTCGTTTACGTAATCAGCATTTATCACGGATACAGAACCTCCTAATTCGTAATTTTGTAAATTTTCCGCACAAAATTTATTAACGGATTCACTAAATACTAATTTTGCAGTAAAATTATCAACTAACGAAAAATGAGATACATACACTTTAGGTGGAATCGATTCTATCGGAATTACAAACGGATTAACAGAATCTGTTCCCCAGATTTTGTTTACCAATTCTGGATAATCTATAAAGGGATTTCTATTGTGCTGGAATAGATATACAGCTGCATTTCGTGCTTGTTCTTTGGGAGAAACGGGGTCTTGTAAATGCCATTGCATCAGCATATTTAGTGCCCAAGGTTTGAGTTTTGCCCCCGTAGTCATTGAGGAATATGAGAAATTTGCATCTTCATTCTGATAACGAGCAAACATATAGAAAAAACTTCGCGCAATATCTCCTTTATATGCATCAATGGGCTCAAAAGCGGATTCATTTGGTGCACCGGGGAAAGTATTTAAACCATATTTAGAACCATTAGTAAAGATTCGCAAGGGATTTTCAACAACTCCAAAAGGGTTATTATTTCTAACTGTATTTACCAATCCATCAACAGGATAGATATGAAATAAATCGGAATAAGGAGCTTCTTGCGTTGAGCCAAACCAACTTTGACAGAACAGATGTTCGCGATTGTAACAATCACCTTCCTGCGCACTAACGCTCACACATTGATCTTCACTCCAAAAAAGTGGATTTTCAGAAGTTCCATCTCCAAAGGAGGTGTAAATATCCCAAATTTGCCCCTCTCCTATTGTATCGGTAAGTAGGAAACAACTCCATAAGTCAGAGTAGGACATAACGTGATGGTTATCAATGATTTCTGTAATAGAATTTAGTAGTTGCATTCCAGATTTTCCAGAAGCATTTTGGTAATATCCGGGAGGAATTTGTGCGAAAATTGAAGAGGTAAAAAAGAAAGTAAATATACCTATTATCAGTATTTTACATACAGAAGAAAATATTTTTTTCATGATTCGGAATTTGATTTAGAATCTATGCCTGCAACAACAAATACGAACTCACCTTTTACGCCATTTTTGTTAAAGTGCTCCAATACTTCAGGAATTGTTCCGCGAAAATTTTCCTCATATAGTTTTGAAATTTCGCGAGATACACAAATTTGCCTCTCTTCTCCAAAAATTTGTAGCATCATCTCTAATGTTTTTACTACGCGGTATGGAGACTCATAAAATATTGAGGTTTCTTCACGCTGCGCAATAGCTCGCAGCGTGGATTCTTTCCCTTTTTTATGCGGAATAAATCCATGAAAATAGAACTTGTCGCAAGGTAAACCTGAGTTGACAACCGCTGGAATTAAAGCTGTTGCTCCAGGAAGACATTGCACCTCTACGTTGTTAGCAATACACTCACGCACAAGTAGATAACCTGGGTCTGAAATAGCAGGCGTGCCTGCATCTGAAGTAAGCGCTACGTTTTGCGCACCTTTTATCATTGCAACATAATTGGCAACTTGTTGATGTTCGTTATGAATGTGGTATGCGTAACATTCCTTTTCTATCTCATAGTGTTTTAATAGGTTACGTGTTGTTCGCGTATCTTCACATAAAATAAAATCAACAGATTTGAGAATGTTCAAAGCGCGCAATGTGATATCTTCAAGATTTCCGATGGGGGTTGGAACAATATATAACATAATAACTATCTTTTCTTCATAAAATTTCGTGAACTCTCCCAAAAAAGTTTAAATATTTCAGGATAATGTTCTAACTTACAAGCGGTACAATTGTCGGTACCGTGATGCACTTGTGCAGCAAATCCGCCTAAGGTATAAACAAAGAAAGCCGGAACATTTTGTTCTGTAAAAGGATAGTGGTCGCTGTTGGGTGCATTATTTCTATATCGAATCTCTTTTACTCTCTGATTTTTAGAATTTAGCTGTTCTAATTGAGAGGTAAAAGGCAAGTTCAAACTATCGCGACCATTAACAAGCATAATGCCATCATCGCCGCCACAACTAAGGTCAAAATTGATGAGTTGAACCACCTTTTTAAGAGGAATTTTGGCATTATTAGCAAAGATTGATGATCCAAGTAGTCCTGCCTCTTCTCCCGTAAAAAGTAGAAATACAGTAGAATAACGATGAGGATTTTGTTTGAAATGACGTGCTAAGTCCAAAACGAGTGCGGTTCCCGAAGCGTTGTCGTGTGCGCCAGGAAAATAGTAATCGCCTAACGCTCCTAAATGATCGTAGTGCGCTGTAAAGACTAAAAAGCTATCTGGAACAGCAATTCCTCGCACAATCCCACACACATTTTGCGTTTCATGTTTGCAAACTTGATTGGGCAAATTTACCTCAATAGAACTACTTTTTCTATCTAAAACACTGGATTTTACATAAAGTAATGCAAAATTTGGTTTGCCCATATAACTTACACCAAAAGTAGGCAGATTTTCTACCCCAACAATAATTCCTCTAAAAGCGTATCGATTCTTTTCTTGCCATTGTAACGCATTGATATTAGCTTGAATCCGTTTCTGCTTTTTTGTATCCATTTTAGATAATTGGCTCATATCGAACCAAATATAGGCTTCTGAAAGTTGCTTGCTATGTTTCTTTCGAAATTTCTTCCAACGTTTCTCCTGACAATGGTAATCATCTTTGTCATAATCAAAAAGTTCCAAATCCCCTATAATAATAGGAAATTTCCCTTTTGTGTTTTGAACAGAGAATGGGAAGTTGTAGTCTTGGTACAACTTCAACTCTTTGCCATCAATTTTTACAATAGGATTTTGCTCCATTGCGTAGCCAATAGTTTCAAAATGTTGATAGTAATCGGTGCCAATAGGCTGAATTCCGTTATCAATAAACTCTTGGCGGATAAAATCAGCCGCTATGCTGTCCCCATTATGTACAATCCAACGTCCATGCATTTTTGGAGCTGAGAGTTTTTGAATTATTTGACGCACATAGGTTGTGTCTTGGGCGTGCAAAAATGGGAAAACGGCAAATGTTAGCAAAAATAGAAAAGAACGTAGCAGATATTTCATTATATAAAAATGGATTTAATAGTCAAAAAGATTATTTTAAAATATTGATATAGAGATGGATTCTGAATAAATTTCATATTTAATTTAATCTTTTCAGGCATAATTTCATTGATGTACGTTTGCTCCTTATCATTAGCTTTTTCCAATATTTCATTTTCATTAATATATGCAATAGATGCGTAATCGGTCAATCCTGGGCGTACAGAAAGCACTTTTTTCTGCTCATTGTTATACAGGTCAACATATTTTCGCACTTCAGGACGAGGCCCCACAAAACTCATATCACCCGATAAGATATTCAGCAACTGAGGTAGTTCATCAATTTTATATTTGCGCAAATAATATCCCACACGAGTAACACGAGGATCGCGTGCGCCTACGGTTAGCAAGCCCAATCGGTCGGCGTCCGTACGCATAGTTCTAAATTTATAGAGCGTAAAATCACGATTATAACGTCCTACCCTACTTTGGCGATAAAAAACACCACCACGAGAGTCACACGCAATAAGCAGCGCGATAACGAGACCGAAAGGAAATAAAAGAATCAGCATAAAAGCCGAAGCGAAAATATCGATAATTCTCTTCATTACAGTTATTTAAGGTATTTCCAATCCTCTTTAGTGTGATTTCCCCAATAATCTTCACTTTCATTTACGTCAAAGTTGTAAATAGGGGTAGTTTTTCGCAAGGTTAGCTTAGATTGCCAAGCGCTATCATGATATTCACCAAATTTATCGGAGTGTAATAATTCATAGTCGTTAGAAACTAAGTCTGTATTGTAGAAGATAAATTTAACGTTAGATTGATCTTCCAAGTAGTAGTAATGCCAGATTTCGTATGGGTAAGAATGAGAGTCGTACGGGGATTCGTAAATGGTATTGGGTGCACCATAGCGTAAGTAAACACGTCCTCTGTCGGTTAGATAGCCACGAATTACTTTGTTTCCGTATGTTTTATTTACTAATTTTACCTTTTCATTATACTCATTCCAAGCTTTTTCTGGATTTTCAGGTGCTCTCGATACCCAGAAATAGTAGAAGAATCGTTGTAGTTGGTCAAAAGGTACATTTTTCATTCTTTTAGAAAGAAACTCTTGTTCCATCATTGAAGATATTGGAAATAAACTACTTACATAATCTATTAACTGAGCTGTATCCTTAATATTTTCTACAAAAGTTCTTTCAACCTCCATTCGGGTATAATCAGCAAGTACAAGTTCGAGACCAGGATTGCTGCGTTGGAAGAATGTTTTCTCTTGAGCATAAATAGTTTCGCCCTTAAAAACTTCTGCCACCATAAAATAGTTACCCGAAGGAAGATTGTAGATGGCAAATTGATTCATTAATACGGAAACTGGAGCGGTTTTGAAAGTTTTTTCTTGCAACAACCCAGGAAGGGTAACCACCTTTCCATCAAGTCCTTGAATATATGTGCGCAATCCCAACTCTTCGTTTGGCCCTACCGCTTTATCTGTATTATAAATTTCTAAAATGTAGGACAATGCATAAATTGACTCTGGAACATAATCATGAAAAATTGGAGTGAGTGCATAATTATATTTTACGTAAAAATCATCAGGTTGAGCGTACTTTACATCACTTAAAAGTGAGATTTGCGACATACTAACGGCGTCTTCTGGGAAGTTTACAACTACATTGTCAATATAACGCAATGTGTCTCCATTTCCGTGTAAATCAGTCATATAGAAATAGATTTCATAATTTCCATTAGGAACCTGAAGGTTACGAATGTCACTGAAATCAGGTTTCGTGGCTTTAACAGAATCCTCAAAATTATCGCTTACTAATACATAGCGCAGCGCAGCAACTACAGAATCTTGCTTTTTCACTTCTGCACTAATCATCACCTCTGCGTTAAATTTTCCACCATCCGTAGGTACGTAATTTACACTCTTACCCCCAACATAAAAAATAAATTCAATGTAGGGCTCAAGTTTATCCGTAGCGAAGGTCTTGAAATCAATCATCGCACGCATCCGTTGGGTTTGTGCAAAAAGGTTCGTTGTCATTAAAATTGCGACGAGAATCAGCGTAATTCTTTTCATATTTTTATCTTTGTTTATTATACGAATTAATCTGCAAAGATAGTGATTTTTTAGAAACTAAAATTCCATTTTTTTTACGAAAACTCACTCTTATAATAAAGATATAACGTATTAATTATCAATAATATAATATATGCTTTAAAGACAATACTTCAGCATTGTGCAAAAATTATTGTAATATCTTTGCACAAAACAGAAATGATACGTCAGAAATGGTTCGCCTAACGCCATCGGGGAGCGTATGCACCCTCAATATGATTCAACGTAGGAGCTTCTTTCGTTTGCGTGATGGCAATAATATCAAATCGTGCCTCCAAACTGATGTTTTTTACGCTGATATAGTGATGCGCTGCACGAATTATATTGCGCTGTTTTAATGGTGTAACAAAGTTCTCTGGAGAACCAAAGTTGGCATTTTTCCTGGTTTTTACTTCGCAAAAAATGATAAAATCACCTTTCTGCGCCACAATATCAATCTCCAATTGACCAAATCTCCAATTGGTGTCTAAAATATTGTAACCATTTGAAATTAAATAATCTACAGCAAAATCTTCTCCAAATTTGCCTGTTACTTGTTTTTCAGTCATCATAGTGCAAGAGTTTTACTCCGCACAATGGAACTACTTGGCAGAGAGTCGGATAAACGGAATTATTATCTCTTCCATCGAAATTCCACCATGCTGGAAAGTGTTTTTGTAGTAATTGACGTATTGATTGTAGTTGTTGGGATAAGCAAAGAAATCAGAGTTGGAAGCAAATATGTATCGATGGGTAACTCCCTCTTTAGGTAAGAAAAATTCTTCCGGATTCTTCATCTCAAATACTTGATTAGCAGGATAATCCAAAGTTCTTCCTACTTTATATCGTAAGTTGGCATTAATATTTTTATCGCCAACTACTTTAATCGATTTTTGTATCTTTATGGTGCCGTGATCTGTAGTAATAATGATAGGTATTTTCTTAGAAGATAGATATTTAATCATGTCAAAAAAGATGGAGTTCTTAAACCATGAAGCCGTTACGCTACGGTAAGATTTTTCATCTTCTGCAAGTTCACGAATCAAGTCAACTTCGGTGCGTGCGTGTGAAAGCATATCCACAAAGTTAAAGACAATAACATTCAGCTGATTATTCATCATTTGATGAATATTGTCAAAAATCTTCTTTCCAAATTCTACATTTAAAATCTTGGAGAAGGAGGTTTTTATGTTTTTGCCATAACGTTTTAGATATTCATTTAACAACGGCTGTTCAAATTGGTTTTTACTGCCTTCATCATTTTCTCCTAACCACATTTGCGGATATTTTTTCTGAATTTCTGAAGGTAAAAGCCCAGAAAATAGCGCATTTCTGGCATAGTGTGTGGCTGTCGGAAGAATACTATAGTAAGTGTCGTCACTCTCAACCCGATAGTAATCGTTAATGTAGGGCAATAGCGCACGCCATTGGTCGTAACGTAAGTTGTCAATTACAAACAAAAAGAGCGGATTGCTATCATTTATTAGTGGGAAAAGCTTGTTTTTCAATATAGTATGCGAAAGTTCAGGACGATCCGAACTGCTATTGGTTAGCCAATCTTTGTAGTTTTTTATAACAAATTTTGAGAACGCTTTATTGGCTTCATACTTCTGTTCACTCAAAATATCGCTAATTCCTGTATCTTCAATTTCTTCTAACTTTAACTCCCAATAAACCAACTCTTTATATAAAAGTTCCCACTCGTGAGATGATAAATTATCAGAAATTCTCATCGAAATATCACGAAATGCTTGCTGATAGTCTATTGTGCTTTTTTCGGTAACAATTTTCTTGTTTTCAATATTTTTTTTCAGACAAAGCAAAATCTGATTGGGATTTACTGGTTTTATAAGATAATCAGCTATATTTGAGCCGATTGCATCTTCCATAATATGCTCCTCTTCACTCTTTGTAATCATCACAATAGGAATATGAGAATCGATAGTTTTGATAATTTTCATCGTTTCAATCCCACTCATTCCGGGCATGTTTTCGTCCAAAAAGATTATATCAACGTGCTGTTGTTGAAGTGCATCTATGGCTTCATTACCACTCACCACCGGAATAACTTCGTAACCTTTGTTCTTCAAAAAAATGATGTGAGGTTTTAACAAATCGATCTCATCATCAGCCCATAATATTTTTGTACTCATAATTTTCAGTTTAGCAGCAAAATTAACGACAAACAAGCTTACATTATTGTTTATCTTCTTTAATGAAATGAGTTATTTGGGCGTGCCGGCTCATTTTCCCCCGCACAATCCTCCGCACTTCGCCGTCGGGCTTTCCGCTCAAATTTCGCGCCTCTTTCTCTCGCTCACAAATTTATCAAAATTCCATATCAACTTCTAAATTCTTGATTCTAAGTTCTAAAAGCGGCGCTCATAACCGCTGCAATCCCTCACGCACGCGCACCCCAACCTAACGTCATTCCCTCTTATCGTCACGCGAAGATAAAGTATGAACTATTTTCTGCAAAAAAACTTTTTTATTATACCTTTGCAATCCTCTATTAATTGAAATTAAACAAATATAAAATTATGAAAATCAGTAAGATAAAATTTTTGTTTGTCATGTTTTTATTCTCTTCTACAACACTTTTTGCGCAAGAGAACACAAAACCGAAAATCTATGATGAAACTATCGATGCAATGAAACAAATTCAGACTGCCGTTTCAGAAGCACAAGCAGAAGGAAAATATGTTTTTTGTCAAGTGGGCGGCAATTGGTGTCCTTGGTGTATCCGTTTTGCTTCTTTCGTGGAAAACGATACCATTATTAAACCCATAATGGATGGTAATTTCGTGTATATTCACGTCAACTGGTCACGCGATAATAAGAATCCTGAAGCTATGAAATTTCTTGGCAATCCAGGACGATTTGGATTCCCAGTTTTTGTCATTATCGATGAAAAAGGAAAGCCTATTCATATCCAAAATTCTGCCTATTTAGAGCAAGATAAAGGTTATAGTACAACAAAAGTGAAAGAGTTTTTACAAAATTGGACTCCTCAGGCTGTCAATACGTTACGTTAATTTTCTATTCAATTTATTATGGCAAAAGTAGAAATTATTAATATTGGAGACGAACTCCTTATCGGACAAGTTGTTAATACTAATGCTGCAGAGATGTCGAAAATGCTCAACAGCGCTGGCTTTGATGTTATACGCATATCGGTTATTGGCGACTCAGGTAATGAAATTCGCAAATCGGTTACTGATGCTCTGCAAAACGCAAACATCGTGATTATTACGGGAGGTTTAGGTCCTACAAAAGATGATATAACTAAGAAAGTTTTAGCAGAAATTTTTGATTCACAATTGGTTATGAACGATTCTGTTTATCACCACATTGAAAAGATGTTTGCTCTTAAAGGTTACGAATTTACAGAAACTAATCAGGCGCAAGCATTGGTTCCCGACAAATGTCAAGTGATTCATAATCCTGTTGGAACCGCTCCTGGCATGTGCTTTGAAAAAGAGGGAAAACTCCTATTTTCGATGCCAGGAGTTCCTTTTGAAATGCGTAAAATGATGCCTGAAGTGATCCAAATAATGACACAACATTTTCAGGTTGAAGCCATTGAACATCGCACGCTTCTTTACGGTGGAATTGGGGAGAGTTTTCTATCTGATAAGTTGGAGGATTTTGAGGCGCAACTTCCCTCTTTTATCAAGTTAGCCTACTTGCCACAAGCGGGCGTTTTACGGTTAAGACTTACCGCCAAAGGTGCCAACAAAGAGCTTATAAACAACGAAATAGATATTCAGAAAGAGAAACTTTTACAACTAACGCAAGAGTATTTCATTGGTTTTGAAGCCAATTCTATTGCCATTACTTTAGGCGAGCAGTTAAAGAAAGCAGGAAAAACTATTGCGACTGCAGAAAGTTGTACTGGGGGAAATATTGCACACCAAATTACTTTAGTTCCTGGTAGTAGTCAATATTTTAATGGTAGCGTGGTTTGCTATGCAAACGAAGTAAAAATCAACACATTAGGAGTTAGCTTTCAAGATATTCAACAGTACGGAGCCGTCAGTGAAACCGTGGCACGCCAAATGGCAGAAGGCGCACGCAAACGACTAAACACCGATTTTGCTATTGCAACCACTGGCGTTGCAGGTCCTGATGGCGGCAGCGATGAAAAGCCCGTAGGCACCGTGTGGATTGCTGTTGCAGATTCCACAGGAACCATTGCTAAAAAATGCTTCTTCCCCTCTACTCGCGAAAACTTTATTGATCGCACCTCAAATCATGCCATTCTTATGCTACTGCATCGTTTGGGTGAACTTTATGACAACAAGTAATCAAAAAACTTTTTAACGATAGATTTTTCGATTTTTGTTATCAAACATCATGTTATATTATTATTTTTATTATTTTTGTAGTTTGATAAAAAGTATAATAGCATGATTGCCGATACTATAAAAAGGATTTTCCTTAATCGCTATATTAAAAAGAATAAAAGACAGAGATACAAAGAGTTAGTTTCGCTTCAACGTGCAAAAACTGCAGCAATGATTTGTCAAATTGAAGATGAGGACTCATACAAAAAATGTTATGCTCTGCTCTCTAAATTACACAATCGAGGACGAAAAGGTTGGTTATTAGGTTATATAAATGACAAAATTGTGCCTTATTACTGCTTAGAACAACTTTCTGCAGACTATTTTTGTAACAAGCATCTAAATTGGTTCGGAAAACCAGAGCACGCTCAACTTAACGACTTCCTTAAGCAAGATTTTGATATACTTATCGACTTTACCAAGAATGAGTTATCTCCCATTAAATATTGCTTACAAATGTGTAAGGCTAAATTTATTGTAGGAAACTCCAACTACAATAAAGAGTTTTATGATTTGTTGATTGAGGGTGAGAAAATAAATGAAGAGGAACTACTCGAAAATATTGAAAAATACACTGAACAACTTAGCGGAAATGAGAGATAGTAACAAATTTAGAGGCGTTGGCGTTGCCGTAGTAACACCTTTTAATTCTGAAGGTAAAGTTGATTACTTAACTTTAGAAAGACTTATTGACGATATTATTTGTAACCACATAGACTACTTAGTGCTTTTAGGTACCACAGGCGAAACCCCTAATATTTCGCATGATGAACGACAAGAGATTGTAAGAACTGCTGTTAGAGTTAATGCGAAACGTGTTCCTATTGTTGTAGGGTTTGGAGGTCCTTCTACGCACTTAGTAGTTGAACAAATATCTAACTTTGACTTCACAGGAGTAGATGCTATTCTTTCTGTAACGCCATTTTATAATCGCCCCACACAACAAGGTCTGATTGAGCATTTTACCACGATTGCGTACCACTCACCTCTTCCCATAATTTTATACTCTATCAAAGGAAGAACAGGGTGCAATATAGATATAGAAACGGTATTGCAATTAGCTGAAAATGAGAAATTTATTGGTATTAAAGAGGCATCTGGAAATATGAACCAGATTATGGGGCTCATTAAGAAAACTCCTGACGATTTTGTTGTTATTTCTGGTGACGATGCTATCACACTCCCGCTTTTAGCTGCTGGAGCCGATGGTGTAATCTCAGTTGTTGCCAATGCTTACCCTGCTGAAATCAGCGAAATGGTCCATTTGGCAATGGACAACAAATTTGTTGAAGCTCGCCAATATCATTTAAGTATGTTGGATATTACTCAAGCGTGCTTCAAAGAAGGAAATCCAGCAGGAATTAAAACTTTTCTTTCCGTTCAAGGAAAAATTGATTACTATTTGCGCCTCCCGCTTACAAGAGTTTCGGAAGCACACCAAGCGTATATTAAGAGACTTGCTACAGAAATGCGCACGCAAGGAATTGAACATTTACGAAAATTACCTAAAGAACAATAATTTCTAAATTATTTTACTACAAGCATTTACAATAAATATAGATAGAATGAACGATAACTCGCAAAGAAGTGCTTCCTATGGTGAAATCCTTGAATTGCAAGAGATATTTAACCAGCAAGTAAAAGAAAAAAATATTGTTTTCAAAAACGATGAATATCGAGAAGAATCTTTCTTTGACTTCCTTCAACAATATTTAGAAGGAAACGACAATCCAGAAATACATATATAATATGTAATAATCCACATTAGGTTCTTTGCATTTTTATATATCTTTGCAAAATAGTTATCAACTACACATCATTATTATAAAAAACTATAATTCAAATTCTTACATAAACTAAAAACCTACAATTACATCAGAATGAACGATAATTCTAAAAATTTTACAGATAAAGACCACACCCAGATTGAAAATTTAGACCAATATTTGGATTTAGACATTCGTACTGGGATTTCAGCAGAAAGTAAAAAGATTTCCGAAAATATTTTCCTATCTCGAGGTATAGATTGCATTCCAGATAGTGCTACATCTCATTGCGACAATTATAAATATTCTTGCTGTAAATTAGCAACTTATAATTGGGAAAATGAATTAGAAGGTGAATCATCAAAAACATTCCCCATTGCGGAAGTGAGATTTAAAAATAGCCATAAGGATTTCTATCGTCTTCCAGATGAGGGTAACTTTTCTGTAGGAGATATTGTAGCGGTTGAGTCTAATCCGGGGCATGATATTGGTGTGGTTTCGATGTTGGGATTAGCAGTGAAAAAACAGCTACAAAATAGACGTATAAAACCCGAAGACGTAGCAAAAAAACTTTATCGGCATGCTCGCGTTGCTGATATCGAAAAGTGGATTAGTACTGTGAATATGGAGCATACAACAATGCTTTCTTCACGTTATATTGCTTGGGACTTAGATTTGAAGATGAAGGTTAATGATGTTGAATATCAAGGAGATGGAACCAAAGCCATTTTCTACTATTCTGCTGAAGAACGTGTCGATTTTCGTGAACTGATAAAGATTTTAGCTGATCAATTTAAAATCAGAATTGAGATGCGACAGATTGGTGTGCGTCAAGAAGCCGCTCGTTTGGGTGGAATTGGCTCTTGTGGCCGTGAGTTATGTTGCTCCTCTTGGCTGACCAACTTCCAATCGGTATCCACTACAACTGCACGAACTCAACAACTTTCGCTCAATCCGCAGAAATTAGCGGGGATGTGCGGAAAACTAAAATGTTGTCTTAATTTTGAACAATCTACTTATATTGAAGAGCTTAAGCAGTTCCCAAATCCTAATATCACCTTAAAAACTCAAAAGGGAAAAGGTATTTATAACAAAATAGACATATTCAAAAAGATTGTTTGGTATTCATACGCTAATGATACCTCTACTATTTTTGCTATTCCATTGGAAAAAGTAAATAAAATTATCAAGATGAATAATGACGGTAAAACACCAGAAACCCTTGAGGAATTTGCTGTTGTCAATACAAAAAAAGTTGACGAAGGCGCAAATTATAGTCTTGATGAACTTAAAAACATTGAGGACAAATAAAATCCTAACAACTTAATTATGAATGGATTTAGATTAATATTTTCTCTTTTAATATGTAGCATTTTATTACTTTTCACCTCTTGTAATAGTAATGTTTTTTATGAAAAATCGGACACTATTGAAAAGGGAATTTGGGATAAAAATCATATTTTACATTACCAATTTGAAGTAAAAGATTCGATGGAATATTACGATATTTATGTAGATGTTCGTAATACGATTGATTACAAATATCAGAACTTATACATCTTTCTCACCACTGAATATCCTGGCGGTGCCCGTTTCACGGATACCTTAGGATGCATTTTGTGCGACAAATATGGTGAATGGTATGGCAAAGGGAAAGGAGAATTTCGAGATAATAATTTTCTTCTTATGCGGCAAGTTCGTTTTCAAAGAACGGGTATTTACAACCTTTACGTAGAACAAGCTATGCGTGAGGATGAATTGCAGGGAATTTCCGATTTTGGAATAAGAATCAACCACTTTAAACCTCAAAAACAGAGAAAAGGCCAAGCCTCTAATTAAGTTTTTTTAAGAAGTGAGTAAACTTAAAACTTCTATTTTTGCAAAAAAATTATTATGGAATTTAAAGTCGCTCAAATCGCAGAAATGCTTTCTGCAACCGTAGAGGGAAATCCTGATACAATTATAAATACTTTCTGTAAGATTGAAGAAGGCGTTGCTGGTGGACTTACCTTTTTAGCTAATCCTAAATATACTAACTATATATATGATACTGAGGCATCTGCGGTATTGGTAAATCAGGATTTTGTGCCTGAAAAACCAGTAAAAGCCACCTTAATTCGCACCCAAAATTCATATCTTGCAGTTGCCAAACTGATGGAATTTTACCAACAAATGCGCAGCAAAAAGAGTGGAATTTCTGATCGTGCTTATATTTCGCCAAGTGCAAAAATTGGAAAAAATGTTTATATTGCAGAATTTGTTAGTGTTGGAGATAATGCTGTGATTGGAGATAATGTGCAACTCTATCCGCAAGTTTGTATTGGAGATAATGCACATGTTGGTGATAACACAACTTTACACAGCGGCGTAAAAGTGTATTTAGATTGTAAAATCGGAAAAAATTGCGTGATTCACGCTGGAAGTGTTATTGGTGCTGATGGTTTTGGATTTGCAAAAGATGAATCAGGCGAATATATAAAAGTTCCGCAAATTGGAAATGTAGTCATTGAAGACAATGTAGAAATTGGTGCAAACACTTGTATTGACCGCGCAACGATGGGTTCGACCTTTATTAGAAAAAATGTAAAATTAGACAACCTTATTCAAGTGGCCCACAACGTAGAAATTGGAGAAGGTTCCGCTTTTGCTAGTCAAGTAGGTGTTTCTGGATCCGCTAAAATTGGGAAACGCTGTATTTTAGCAGGACAAGTAGGTGTTGCAGGACATATCACAATTGGAGACGATGTGATTGTCGGTGCGCAATCTGGGGTTACACACAATATTGATGAGAAAAAAGTAGTTTTAGGCTCACCAGCAATCCCAGTTATGGAAGAAAAAAAATTAATTATCTATAGAAAAAAATTACCGCAATTATTTAAACAAGTAAATGATTTAGAAAAAAACAAGTAAAGAATTATCTCTTTATCAATCACTTGTAATTAGAATTAATTTTTATGATTAAAGAAAAACAATCCACACTTGCCGGTATGGTTACACTCTCAGGCAGAGGTTTACATACCGGCCAACAATCACAAATCACAATTAAACCTGCCCCAGACAACCACGGAATAGTATTTCAGCGTGTTGATTTGCCAGAAAAGCCACTGATTCGAGCCCATATTTCTAATCTAAACGACACATCAAGAAGTACAAATATTCGTGAAAATGGTGCTGATGTTAAAACGATAGAGCATTTTATGGCTGCTTGTGCTGGAATGTCCCTTGACAATCTTTTGGTAGAAATTAATTGCTCTGAAATGCCTATCTTGAATGGTAGTGCTGAACCCTATATTCAAGAATTTGAGAAAGTTGGAATTCTCCAACAAAATGCTAAACGTGAATACTATACAGTAGAAGAAGTGCTTAAATTTGAAAAGCCTGATTTGGGAATCGAATTGATGATTGTGCCTTCTAACAATTTTAAAATTTCTGTAATGGTTGACTATGGTACACATATTTTAGCTTCACAAAATGTTTCACTTAACAAAATGAGCGATTTTGCTACAGAGATTGCACCTTGTAGAACTTTTGTTTTCCTCCACGAACTACAATATTTAGTAAGCAATAACTTAGTAAAAGGTGGGGATATTGATAATGCCATCGTTTTTGTAGATAAAAAACCTAAAAAGGAGGAATTAGAACAGCTTTGCCAGTTCTTTAATAGAAAAGATATTGAAGTTACTGAAAATGGAACACTTAATAACACACAATTACATTTTCATAACGAACCTGCACGGCATAAAATGTTAGACCTAATTGGTGATTTATATTTACTCGGAAAGCCAATTAAAGGAACTATTGTAGCCAAAAAACCTGGCCATTTTGCCAATTCTGAATTTACAAGATTGATTTCAGAGTGTGCAGTTATCGCTAAATAGTTAGAAATTAAATTTCTAAGATAGAGGCTGATATCAATATGGAGTCAGCCTTTTTTTTCTAAAATAGGATACGGAAAAGATTTTTTATTAATTTTGCAAAATTAATCATTATTACTAATCAATGAGCAGAGGATTTGTAAAAGAAGGCGATCAAGAAGAAGTTCCGTTGGTAACTCCGCGTCCACACTTACCACCAGGAGTAGAAAATTACGTAACCTCTCAAGGTTTGCAAGCCTTGAAAGAGGAGCGCGAGCAATTGCAGCAAGAACGCTCTCAATATTCAGGTATTGACAACAGCGATGCACGCGTAAAAAATAACTATATCAATGCAAAATTGTCACTATTAGAGGAGAGAATAAAATCGGCGCGCGTATTAGACTTTGATGCTGAAAAGCAGAAAAATATAGCTTTTGGAGCTACTATAACTTTTTTAAAATCAGGAAGTTCTGAGGTTTTTAAATATCAGATTGTTGGTGTTGACGAAGCCAATATCACAAAAGGTAAAATCTCTTTTTTATCGCCATTAAGTAAAGTTCTACTTAATAAAACAATTGGCGATAAAATTAACTTTAAAACGCCTACTGGGGAGCAAATTTTAGAAATCAAAAACATAGAATAATATAATTTTAGAGAAGTGAAAATTACACAACAAGACAAAGAGGAGATTATTTCTATTATCAAAACGGAAGTTGTTCCTGCAATAGGCTGTACGGAACCTATCGCAGTAGCATTAGCGGTTGCCAAAGCAAAAGAAACCTTAGGAAGTTTACCCAAACAGATTAACGTACGCCTCAGCGCTAACGTGCTAAAAAATGCTATGGGAGTTGGTATTCCAGGTACAGGAATGATTGGTTTACCAATCGCAATTGCTTTAGGTGCAATTGGAGGCAAATCGGAATATCAATTAGAAGTTTTACGCGATTGTACACCCGAAACCGTAGAACAAGGCAAGAAATTTATTGATGAGAAGAGAATTTCGATTGCTCAGAAAAAAGATACAGAGCAGAAGTTGTATATAGAGATTAATTGCCACAATGGTGATGATAGTGTTAAAGTAATTATTGCTGGAGAACATACCCATTTTGCTCTTATTCAGAAAAATAATGAAATTATTCTTGACAATCCAGTTGCTGGAAATACGCAAGTTCAAAATCAGCATAAAGTAGAACTTACTTTACGCAAGGTTTATGATTTTGCAATGGAAACACCTATTGAAGAATTAGAATTTATTTTGGAATCGGCAGAGGTGAATAAAAAAGTTGCAATTACCTCATTACACGGAGAATATGGTCACTCTTTGGGTAAAACAATCTTTCATCAGCCTGTAGAACAATTCTTCGGTAATGGTATCTATTCTAAGATTTTATCCTATACTGCTGCTGCTTGCGATGCTCGCATGGCAGGTGCAAAAATTCCTGTGATGTGCAATTCTGGTAGTGGAAATCAAGGAATTTCTGCTACACTTCCTGTTTTAGTATATGCTGAAGAGAGATTAAAAAGTCGTGAGCAACTTATTCGTGCATTGATACTGAGCAATCTAACAGTTATTTATATTAAGCAACATTTTGGAAGACTTTCTGCACTTTGTGGTTGTGTAGTTGCTGCTACAGGTTCTAGTTGCGGAATCACCTACTTAATGGATGGAGACTACGAACAGATTTGCTATGCAGTACAAAATATGGTTGCCAATATTACGGGTATGATTTGCGATGGTGCCAAGCCAAGTTGTGCTCTGAAAATTGCTACAGGAGCTTCAACAGCCGTTCTATCTGCAATGTTAGCTATTGAAAATAAAAGTGTTAGTTCGGTAGAAGGTATTATTGATCAAGATGTGGACAAAACCATTCGCAACTTAACCGCTATTGGTACTTTGGGAATGAACCAAACCGACAAATTGGTGTTGGATATTATGACTCAAAAGTAGAAATATGTTTAGGGTGAAATCCCTTTTAATAAAGATTCACAATTTAAAATTGTGGAAAAAAATAACAGCAGGCATTTTTTTATGTCTGCTGTTATGGTATATTTTTCTACTTCCAAACCCCTTATTTCAAGTACCTTACAGCACCACCATCTATGCTGAAAACAACGAACTTTTGGGTGGAAAGGTTGCTAGCGATGGTCAATGGCGGTTTCGGGCTACAGATAGCATCTCCGAGAAATATTTTACAGCACTCATTCAGTACGAAGACAAGCGTTTTCACTATCATTGGGGTGTTGACCCGATAGCGATAGCAAGAGCAATAGTACAAAATATTCGGAAAAAAGAGGTAGTAAGTGGAGGCAGCACACTTACGATGCAAACCATTAGACTTGCGCGTGGCAAGCAGCGCACTTGGAGTGAGAAAATTGTAGAGATGTTTTGGGCGACACGCTTAGAATTTCGCCATTCCAAGGATGAAATTTTGAGACTTTACGCTTCTCATGCACCTTTTGGAGGTAATATTGTGGGTATTGATGCTGCAACTTGGCGCTATTTTAACCATTCTGCGCAAGAACTCACGTGGGCGGAAGCTGCTACCTTAGCGGTACTTCCGAATGCGCCCGCAATGATTCATCCTGGGAAAAATAGAACAAAACTTCTGCAAAAAAGAGATTATTTATTAGCAAAACTTCTGCAGAATCAAAAAATTAGTGAGGAAGAGTATCAATTAGCAATTCAAGAACCTCTACCAGAAGATCCCTATCCCCTCCCCCAACATGCGCCACAACTTCTTAACTACTTCTTTATCAATAATTCTGGAAATAATATTCCTACTACTATCCATAAAGATTACCAACTTCAGGCAGAAGAGATTTTGTCGCAGTGGAATGAAAAATTCTCACAACAAGGAATTCAAAATATTGCAGCTATAATTATTGACATTCAGACTAACGAAATTGTAGCCTACTGCGGAAATCGTTCTGATGCACAGCAACAGCATGGAAACCAAGTAGATATTATCCGTGCTCCACGAAGTACAGGTAGCATTTTGAAGCCTTTTCTCTACTATCACGCTCTGAAAGAGGGAGAAATACTCTCCCATACACTTTTAGCAGATATTCCTATCAATATCAATGGATTTAGTCCACAAAATTTTAATACACAATATGATGGCGCAGTGCCAGCAAGCGAAGCTCTTGCGCGCTCACTCAATGTACCTGCTGTGCTTCTGCTAAAGAAATATGGAGTAGGAAAATTTTATTACGACCTAAAAAAGATGGGATTATCTACATTGACACAAAACGCAGAACATTATGGGTTGTCGTTAATTTTGGGCGGAGCAGAAGCCACATTATGGGAACTTTCGGAGTGCTACAGTAATATGGGGCGTGCGTTACTTAATCTTCCGAACAAGGAGATTACGGTTGTAAAAGTTGAGCAGAATAGTAATGATACTGACAAGGCTAAATATGAATATAACAAGGGTGCTGTTTGGCAAACTTTTGAGATTTTGAAGCAAGTAAATCGTCCAGAAGAGATTGATTGGCAGTATATTCCAACAATTCAAAGTATTGCTTGGAAAACGGGTACCAGCTTTGGATTTCGTGATGCTTGGTCAATTGGAGTAACACCTCGTTTTGTGGTTGGCGTGTGGGTTGGCAACGCATCAGGAGAAGGGAAAGCGGGCATAATAGGTGCGCAAACGGCGGCACCTGTAATGTTTGACCTATTCAATATGCTACCGAAATCACATTGGTTTTCAGCACCAGAAAACCAATATATTGAAGCGGAAATTTGCCACCAATCGGGACATTTACGAGGGAGGTTTTGCGATAAAATAGACACTCTGCTAATTCTTCCGTCGGGAGAAAAAAGTGCGGTTTGTCCTTACCACAATCACTATTTCGACAATGTAACTGGAGAAACGCATACCATTTTTACGTTGCCTCCAGCTTGGGAAAAATATTACAAACAAGGAGTTTCTAGATTAGATATTTATCAAAATTTCAACAACTTAGAATCTCCTATGCAATTTATTTATCCAACAGAAAAGATCTCACGCATTACACTTCCTAAACAATTAGATGGCAGAAAAGGTGAAATCACTTTAGAATTAGCTCACCTCCAGCCCCAAACCACAGTGTTTTGGCATATAGATAACGATTTTTTCACTCAAACTAAAGATTTACACAAAATTACAACTCATCTTGCGGTTGGGAAACACAATATAACGGTAGTAGATCAGCAAGGAAATCGTGAATCCATTATAATTTATATTGATAGATAGATTTTTTACCATTTCTTTTTATTTTTTCATCAAAGTTAGCTCATAGTTGTTGCAATAAGAAATATGTGCGGTTAGAGGTTGGGTTGAGAAAAGAGGCTTGCATTAGGGATTGCAGCGGTTATGAGCCGCGATTAGAGAATAAAGAATCAATTATTATATTGTTATAGATTGAGGATTAGAAATTAATTATAGCGAGAGATGGAGCGGCGAAATTTGAGCGGAAAGCCCGACGGCGAGTGCGGAGAATTAGTGCGGAGAAAAGAGCCGGAATGCCCAAATAAAAAAAGGTACCTATAACAGGTACCTAATCAACAAAATAGAATAACTCTTAAAGTTTAAAATTTAGACCAAAAAAGTAAGTTCTCGGTAAATTTGGGCCATAAATATAGCCTGCATCACGATTAATACCGCGATCGATATCCTTTTGGAAAGCATTAAAAATATTTTTCACGCCCGCATTAATTTCGAGTGAATAAAGTTTATATAAAGGAATTTCGTAGGAAATTTTGACTCCCATATCGAAAAAAGTTTGTGAAACAACCTCTTCATCTTCAGCTACATATCCTGCATAATGTTGAATTAACATCGGACCTGTAAGTTTTCCGTTTAAATTGATACAGAAATGTTCAAATGGGTCAATATCAAACATAAAATAGCCGTAATGGTCTGGAGTTCTGAACATTCGTCGTTGAGGCAAAATATTAACATTTTCGCTCCAAATTACGGGTTCAACATATCGGCTCTGCTGGTAAGTATAACCTAACGAAAAAGTAAATAGCTGTTTGTAAGCGAATTTGGCTTCAAAATTAACACCTGCCACGCGAGCTCCCTTAGCATTAGTGCGGAGCAGCAGTAGATTTCCCATCTCATCGTGACCATTTTCCACAAGATTAAAGACATCATTCAACTGTGTAAAAAATCCTTCGAGAGTAAGATTTGCTTCCCATGCGCCGAGACGTTTTGCCCAATCGGCAGAAAGGCTAACGGAGTGAGATTTCTCGGGTCGTAGATTTGGATCTAACTGAATCAGAGAAACTTCGCCACCCACAGCGCCCACGTGCAAATCTTCGTCATAGGTTTGCGGTGCGCGATAGCCGCTAGCGTATGAGGCTCGGAGAACAATCTCATCGATTGGTGTGTAGCGCACGTTGGCACGAGGCGAGAAGATAGGATTTTTCAGCATAGAATGTTTTTCTGCACGCACGCCAACAAGGAAAGAAACTTGCTTATTTTTCCACTCATTTTGCACATAACCACCGTAAATATGCACATTTTGCAGCAAATCACGACCATATCCCATAATTTGGTCACGCAGGCGATTGTAGCTATATTCGACACCTGCGGAAAGGTCGGCAGGCATAAAAAGACACTTATTCATATGGTAGCGATACTGACCACCTGCCACTGCGGTAATATCGTCACTTGCACCATACGCATTGGGGTCTTTCTCGGTACCGAAGTAAGAATTTCGGCCAATGTGTTGCAGAGAAGCATACGTAGTAGCAAAATGGCGTCCGTTCTTGGAAACATAGTCCCAGCGGATATTTCCTGCATCGATTTTATGTTTCAAGCTTTCAGCAATATCGGCTTCGTGTTCAGGGCGATCTAATAGATTTCCACCACGCCGGTCCTCCTTAACGTGGTGATATTCAAATGTCAACTTAGAGAGGTTTGAAATTTTAAAATAGGAACGAAAACCTAAAGTTGCGCTATTCAGACGAGGAATTTCAGAAAAGCCATCGGCGTCGTGGTCGTAAGCTTGGCGTTGGCGGAGCACGCCGAAGAGGAAGACGCCAATTTTGGAATCAGAAGAGACAAAAGATCCGTTAAGGTTTGTATTGTTATCCCACGCTTTACCGCCAATAACTTGCGTATTGTTGGAAATATTCAGAGAGTTACGAACAGGTTCTTTCGTGATAATATTCACAACCCCTCCAATTGCGTTTGAACCATACAATGCGGAGCCACCACCGCGCACCACCTCCACACGATCTACCATACCTGCCGGAATCTGCTCCAAACCATAAACTGATGCTAAGGAAGAGAAAATCGGACGGCTATCCATCAGTAACTGAGTGTATTGACCCTCTAAACCATTGATACGAAGTTGCGGAACTCCGCAGTTAGAACAAGACATCTCCACTCGCACC
Source organism: uncultured Bacteroidales bacterium (assembly GCA_937901925.1). GTDB lineage: Bacteria > Bacteroidota > Bacteroidia > Bacteroidales > WCHB1-69 > JAEZOU01. The sequence continues at coordinate 82,378 of CALGTS010000035.1, forward strand.
CCCGTTTGATAATCCAGCACATCTGACACTGTATTAGAAGCTGTTGACTCAAAAATCTTAGGCGAAATCACATTCACAATATTAGATGCCTCACGCTTTTTCGTTTCATATTTATTGGCAGAAACCACTACCTGATTCATCAATATCGACTCTTTATTCAATACAACATTCATCTCTTTGGTTTCTCCGGTTTTCAACAATAACGATTTTTCCTGTGTTTCATATCCCACACGCGAAAAAGATACCGTATGCTCCCCTACTGGCAGATTTGTAATAAAATAATGTCCAGACGCATCAGAAACAGCCCCCAAAGTTGTCCCTTTTACATGAATTGTCACAAAAGGCAAATGGTTACCTGTAGTACCATCAATAACGTGTCCCATTAGATGTGCATCTGTTTGATTATTATTGTTTTGTGCAAAAATAGGACACGATAACAAAAATAAGATTAAAGGAAATATTACTCTTTTCATTGCAAATTTTTATTTGAATTTTCAATATTAACTCATGACTTTGCCACAAAATTTCTTAAAGCAAAAGTGGACGTAAAAGTCAAAGTAAAATATCACTAATTGTTAGTAAAAATAGAAAATTCTTAATCAGATTAAGGTAACTATTACTAACGAATTAGCATATAAAATCAAAATGATTTTAATTAAAATTGGCGAGCATTCCGCATAATAAAGTTTATCTATGAAAAGACTCAGACAGCGGAATTGATTTTTTAAAGCGCTGGTGGTGCACGCAAAGAGTAATACAATGGGAAGAATTGTACACAAAAAAGGAGTGTCGCAGGCAGAATTTCGGAACTTTTCACAAAAATTGGCGCAAAATCAACAGATAAGAAAGAAACCTCAGTCTCGATATTAGAAAGAGATTGATAGAAAGAAAAGTCTGAAATATTGTGCTTGTGTGTATCGTTTTGATATGGATGAGAGTGAGCAACTATCTCTGAATCAACAATGTGTATATGTTTGTAATAAGAAACAGCCGACAAGTACGCCACCATAAGCAGCGTGAGAGTAATTCTCAAAAAACGAACACCTTTTGTCACCTTCTCCTTTTTAAAATTCGGGCGCAAAAGTACAAATTTATACGATTCAAAATTAAGCGAATTTTTAAGTAAAGAGAAAGAGCTATTTTCATTCAATTAGGGAAAAAAGAGGAAATGGATATTTTCGGACCGGAATTCACAGAAAGACTTGAAGAGATTAAGATGCCAGCCTCTAAACTGGAAACTTTGATAAAACTTCTTCGCAAGCAGATTACTGAATATGGAAAAACCAATCAAGTTGCATCGAAAAAATTTCAAGAAATGCTGGAGACTACTATCCAAGAGTATCATAATAGAAGGAAATTCCTTTCAGAGGAGGAAGCCGGCGAAACACAGGAAGCTACAGCGGAAAGTATCATCAAAAATGCTACAGAACAGGCATTAAACATTCTCAAAGAGATGAAGGCAGACAGAGAAAGTTTCCGCAAATTAGGTCTTACCTTTGAAGAGAAGGCGTTTTATGACATCTTAATTCATCTTAGAGACAAGAACAATTTTGTTTATGGAGAAGATAAGGATGTGGATGGTATTGTTATTAATGATAAGTGTAAAAGCCTTGCTTGCAAGATTCGAGAGATTATTGATGCCAAATCGTCATTTGCTGATTGGCTCAACAACCAGCGAGTGCGCGACCAGCTGAAACAAGACATTAAGATTTGTCTTGTTAAGAATGGCTATCCTCCTCAGTACACTCCTGAGGTCTTTCGTGAAGTGATGGAACAGGTGGAGAATTTCAAGGAAAATGAATCTGATTATAATGAAGAAAAAGAATCGACAACAACAGCGATATCAATGTATGCTCCAATTGAGGAAGAATCAGAATTGTTGATGGTTGCAGAAAATATTATCAGACAACAATTACATTAATTCTGATACACTTCAAAAGTACCATCAGAGAAGAAGAGAATCACTTTTTCCAACTTTTTATCGCTCTGAGAATGCGAAATTCGGGGAGAATATTCACGACGCGTGCGAATATTGGATTCTCCGCCATTTTCGGAACTCCGTTTTGCGCTATTTTTACGAGTAGTGGCTGTGGGAACTTGCTCCGTAATCTCAGTTGGCTGCTCGACAACTTGTATTTCTGAGGCAGAAATCTCAGTTTCAGAAATAGGTTCTTGTGTTTGCGAAAACTCAGCCACAGGAGCGGGATTTTCCTCATGTGTTGCAAAAAGATCTAACGTTATTGGCTCTCGAGCCACTGAGGATTTCTCTGTATGAGAAACCACCGTTTGTTTCGGCTCAGATACAGAAGTAGAACGATCTTGCGTAAACATTTCGCCCACTCCCATAATCAACCATTCCGTTTTTACTTGCGGATATGCCACCAAAATCTTTTTCATCAAATCCAAACTGGGTTGATTTCTTCCAGAAAAAAGATGTGTCAAATTTGAACGATTGATGCCAATTGTTTCGGCAAATTGTGTGTGTGAAACTTGTAACGTATCGATTAATTGCTTTATTCTTTCTACCATATTACAAATGTAAAAAAATAAAAAATGTTTACAAAAAACACCCCACTATAGAACAGCGCTTATCTGTTTTACAATCGGAAACGCAAAAATAACAATTTTAAACAAACAGAGAATCCCAAAATAGATTTTGTTGAAAAATATAAAACTATAACTTTAAATAATGATAGATAACAAACTGATATAATTAATATTACTAACATTAATATTAAAAAACTATGCTCGTTAATAAGAAAGTGCATTTACATAATCTAACACTTTAGTAAAAACATATATTTATATTGAAAATCAAAAGATTATACATTAAAAGTTAATATACTGCATAACAGAAATAATTAAGGAAAAATTTTATCAAAAATAGGTGAGAGACCTATCTATATAGAAGAATTTTGATTACATCTGTATAAGATTCTATTCAATAACAGAAATTAATTATGTTACATTTATACACAACACAATTTATATTTGTTTACAAAATATTGTTTGTGTTACATTTGTAACAAGATATTATATTTTACTTTTGTAATCACAGAAAGAACAATTGGATTTATTGATTTTATAGAGAAAATTGAGAGTTTTTTTTTCGATAGAAATATTTTTTTTACCTCTTCCCTACCCGAGCGGGAGGCAAGATAAATATGATAGAAAGATTAGGTTCGGGAAGTTGCGTTAAGGATTGCAGCGGTTATGAGCGCCGATTTGAGAGTTTAGATTTTATAGTTTTGGTCTATGAAATTTGGGGTTTAGTTGGGATTGATGCGAGAGAAAAAGGCGCGAAATTTGAGCGGAAAGCCTGACGGCGAGCGCGCGGCTTTGTGTGATAGAAAAGAGCCGGAACGCCCAAATAAAAAAAGAAAAAAAATACTCTCTAAAGCCTATACATCTTTAAAGATTTTTTACTATATTTGCAGAATATTATCTGAAAATTTATATTGCTGATTATGAATGAATTAGAAAACAATCTAACTACACAAAATGCACATGAAGAATACACAGCCGACAACATTCAGGTATTAGAAGGTTTGGAGGCTGTACGCAAACGTCCAGCGATGTACATTGGCGACATCAGCGAGCGCGGTTTGCACCACTTAGTTTATGAAGTTGTTGATAACTCGATAGATGAAGCTTTAGCAGGGCATTGTAACCACATCATAGTAACCATTCATGAAGGAAATTCGATTTCTGTATTGGACAATGGTCGTGGTATTCCTACCGATTTTCACGAAAAGGAGAAACGTTCTGCTTTAGAAGTTGTTTTGACAGTTCTTCACGCTGGTGGTAAATTTAACAAAGATTCTTACAAAGTTTCTGGAGGTTTACACGGTGTTGGTGTATCGTGTGTGAATGCTTTGTCGAAATATCTGAAAGCTGAAGTTTTTAGAAATGGCATTCATTACATGCAGGAATATAAATATGGAAAGCCGCTCTATCCCGTAAAAGAGGTTGGTAGCACCGAACAACGAGGAACACAAATCACCTTTACGCCAGACGATGATATTTTCACTGTTTCAGAATATAAGTTTGAAACATTAGCAACTCGTTTGAAAGAGTTAGCATACTTGAATAAACGAATCAAATTAGAGATTATTGACGAGCGCGTAACTGAAGAGAATGGGGAGCATAAACACCACGTTTACTATTCTGAAAATGGTTTGAAAGATTTCATCAACTATTTGGATGGCACACGCGAAAAGATTATGGAAAATTGCATCTACATGGAGGGCGAAAAACAGAATGTGCCTGTAGAAGTGGTGATGCAATACAACAACTCATACACCGAAAACATTCACTCATACGTTAACAACATCAACACCATTGAAGGAGGTACGCACTTAACAGGTTTTAGACGTGCATTGACTCGTACCCTAAAAAAATATGCTGATGATAACAAGATGTTGGAGAAGTTAGAGAAACAGAAAATAGACATCTCAGGTGATGACTTCCGTGAAGGACTAACCGCTATCATTTCGGTAAAAGTTGCAGAACCTCAATTTGAAGGACAAACCAAGACAAAATTGGGAAATAGTGATGTTTCGGGTATTGTTGACCAGATGGTAGGAGAAATGTTGACCAATTATTTGGAAGAGAATCCTCGCGATGCGAAAGAGATTGTCAACAAGGTTATCTTGGCGGCAACAGCGCGTCATGCATCACGCAAAGCTCGCGAATTAGTACAACGTAAAAATGTTTTCGGAGGATCTGGACTTCCCGACAAACTTTGGGATTGCTCCTCTAAGAATGCTGCCGAATGCGAACTATTCCTCGTCGAAGGAGACTCTGCAGGTGGAACCGCAAAGCAGGGGCGTGATAGCCGTTTTCAAGCTATTTTGCCTTTGAGAGGTAAAATCTTGAATGTTGAGAAAGCAATGCAACATAAAGCTTTTGAAAGCGATGAAATTAAAAACATCTATACCGCATTAGGCGTTACCATCGGTACTGCTGAAGATAGCAAAGCATTGAATACGGAAAAAATACGTTATCATAAAGTGATTATCATGACCGATGCCGATGTGGACGGAAGCCACATTGCAACATTAATTCTCACCTTCTTCTTCCGCTACATGAAAGAGTTGATTGAGTTGGGGTACGTTTACATTGCAACTCCCCCACTCTACTTGGTTAAAAAAGGTAAAACAGGACAATATGCTTGGGACGAAGAACAACGCAAACAGATTATTGATGAACTAACCAAGAACAGTGGAAGCGAAGCGGGTATTCACGTACAACGCTACAAAGGTTTGGGTGAGATGGGTGAAGATCAGTTATGGGAAACCACAATGGACCCAACTCGTCGTACATTGCGCCAAGTAACCATTGAAAATGCTTCCGAGGCAGACAGAGTTTTCTCAATGTTGATGGGTGACGATGTACCGCCACGCCGTGAATTTATTGAACAAAATGCGCATTACGCTAATATTGATATTTAATCTTAACTTTTATGGAAAAGGAAATCAACCCAACAGCGGAATCGCTCCCTGAAGAGAATGCAAGTGTAGAGAAGATTAGTGAAAAGATTTCTACACCCCAAGAGGCGGATGCAAAACCTAAAAAAGTGCGCGGAAGAAAAGCTCGTAAAGCTTTGGAAGCCGAGATTGCTGCAAGTAAACCTACTATTTATATAAACAATGTAGATATTTTTCAACGTAATCTACTCGTTCTTCCTCACGTAAACCTAACAATTCAACAAGGAGAATTTGTTTACTTGATTGGAAAAACAGGTTCGGGAAAATCCTCTATCTTGAAATTGCTAATTGCTGACGAAAAGGTGCATAATGGCGAAGCTTGGATTGCGGGTTATAACTTAGCAACTATCAAAAAGCGTCATGTCCCCTATTTGCGCCGCAAGTTGGGAATCGTATTCCAAGATTATCAACTTCTTCAGGATAAGACGGTTGACGAAAACCTTTTCTTTATGTTGCGCGCAACCGGTTGGAAAAATCGAGCCGAAATGGAAAAACGGGTTACGCAAGTGCTGACAATGGTTGACCTACACACCAAAGGACATAAATATCCACACCAATTGTCGGGAGGCGAACAGCAGCGAGTTTGCATTGCACGCGCATTGCTTAACGACCCTGCGGTTCTGTTAGCTGATGAACCTACAGGCAACTTGGATCCCATCACTTCGGAGGAAATTTTCCAAGTTTTTCACGAAATCAACAAGCGTGGAACAACCGTTTTGATAGCTACCCACGACTTTATGATGATTGACAAATTCCCATCTCGCACAATCTGCATTGAGAACGGCGAGTTGATTGATTCTGGCTTATAGATGATTTCCGTTCTCATACCTATTTATAATCAATCAGTTACAAAACTCGTAATGGAATTGCACTCTCAATTGGAGATGTGCAATCTTCCTTTTGAGATTTTGCTGCGCGATGACACTTCGGAAGAGAAATTTCACCTGGAAAACATGTCGCTATCACGCTTGCGCAACGTTACTTATGAACGAAATGTAAGCAATGCAGGGCGTTCGCGCACCCGTAATCTTTTGGCAAAGCAAGCACAATACACCTACCTACTCTTCATCGATTGTGATGCAAATATGATTCGGCAAGATTATATCCAGCGTTATATTGATGAAATTACAAGGCACAAAGGCGAAGAACGTTTTGTTATCAACGGCGGCATTGGCTATCGCAACATAGAGCCTGCACCTGATTACCGTTTGCGCTGGATTTATGGTTGCCAACGAGAACAACTTCCTGCAGAAACCCGGAATAAACATCCTTACCGAATCTTCACTCCGTTCAATCTACTGCTAACGCGCAATATATTTAAATATGTACAGTTTGATGAATCTGTGAAGAGTTACGGAAATGAAGACACGCTCTTTGGCGCAGAATTAAAACGACAAACAATTCCGATTTACCACATCGACAATACGCTCTACCACGACGGGCTTGACACTAACGAGCAATTTCTTAAAAAAACAGAAACGGCAGTAGAAAACCTTTGGAAACTTTGGACGACAACTACTGACAAAAAAAGTTTGGTTCAAGAGAGCAAACTGCTAACCACGTACACCTTTCTAAAAGACAACAACATCATAATTTTATATTTCCTCCACCCTATTCAGAATTTTATGAAGAGGAAAATTCTAAAAAAGCACTCCCTCTTTTGGCTTGATACTTACAAACTCTATTACTTACATAAAATCGATACGACAACAGCAAAAAAATAATGAAAGAAAAGATAAAAGAAATACTTCGAAAGATCTTGGTTACTTGTAAAATCGACCTGACAAAAAACCTCAAATATGACCGGTTAACAGGAGAGATTATGCGCAGAGTGATTACGAAAGATTCAAATTGTATTGATATTGGTGCGCACAAAGGCGAAATTTTGGAAGAGATTCTAAGATTGGCGCCTCAGGGCAAACACTTCGCTTTTGAACCGATTCCGCACTTGGTGCAACAGCTACAGCAGAAATTTGGTAAGAAAGTCTGCGTACACGACTGCGCGTTGGCAGATTACGAAGGTAAAACCACTTTCAATTTTGTCAAGAATGCACCAGCGTACAGCGGACTACGCCAACGGAAATATGCCGTTGAAACTCCCGAAATCGAAGAGATTCCTGTTGCCGTAAATACACTCGATAACCTGATTTCTTCCAAAACAAAGATTCATTTTATCAAAATTGATGTCGAAGGTGGTGAATTTGGCGTATTAAAAGGTGCCGAAGAGTTGCTAAAACGCGACAAACCACATGTTGTTTTTGAATGCGGATTAGGCGCAAGCGATTTTTATGGAACCTCTCCTAAGGAACTTTATGAATTTATACAAGATATTGGTTTACAACTATCTACATTAGATGATTTTATCAAAAATCGTCCTGCAATGGAATTGGAAAGATTCTTAAATTACTACAATAGCAACAGCGAATACTATTTTATCATACATCCTGAAATAAAAAAATAGTTTTTTTTATTTTTTCTGCTGAGTGCATTAAAAAAAATTATATTTTTGCGCTCGCATTTAGCAACGGAGAGATGGGTGAGTGGCTGAAACCAACAGTTTGCTAAACTGTCGTAGGGGTAACCCTACCGCGAGTTCGAATCTCGCTCTCTCCGCAGAAGCAACCCCAACAGGTTGCTTTTTTTATTACGGGGGGATTTTAATTTATAAATTTACTATTTTTGCATCTTGATGCAACTAAAACTCTATTGTATGAAAATCTTCCTTATCATTTTTGGTTCCTACATTCTTCTCAAACTTATTATGCTTATCTTCCCTTGGGGGCGATGGTTAGCACGCAAATATAATGACATTTACAATCTCTATAGGACCTATTTTTATGATGGAAGGGCGTTTTTAGATTCCATAAAACTTTTTTCTAAGCAATTAAAACGGAAAAAAGAGAAACGCAAAAAAAAACTATCATCTATCCTAAAAACTATAGTTCTTAATCTCATTAGCTTAATTTTTTCTCCATTAATATTAATTGGTGAGGTCTTAGGATATATATGCGAGATTATCTTTTGCATCATTTCTAAGAAAGAGCGCGATCGTTATTCTGCACAAGAAAGAGAAAGAAATTCAAATCGTAAAGGTTATAAAAAATACGAATTGATTAAGAAAGAGCAAGAAGAACGATTAGAAGATTGGTTAGATAAGAGTTTTGATAAAAATATTACTCCTTATGAATTGCAACTTCCGTATGTTATTTTATCCAAAGATTTGCCTTTTAGACCCAATTATGATGAAGTAATATATATTGACAACACTCACTATTATCCTAGCATCTATAAATTTATTGAAGAAAATTTCGATGAAACAAATCAGATTTTTGAGGACAATGATTTTAGATTCATTTTTCCACCGCTAAACAAACCTCTTTCTAACGAATTTATTCAATACAACTTTCCTTTTTACAATCCTGAGAAATCCCCTATTAAACAGAATATTATATCTTGTCAGGAGATAAATCAATACGTTGTAGGAGGAAATATTACGAACCCTGGTTTTCTCCATTTTGTACCTATTAAACCTGATAAAGATTACTATTACAATAATAAAAATGAGATTCCTCAACCTGCAGGTCAGAACTATTATTTTAGTTTTTATCCGCTTTACGAGCCAAGAGATTTTTGCGGAGAGGTACACATGTATCTGAATATTATCAATAAGCGGCGCTATGATTACAATCCTAAACCTAAATATTGTAAAATAGTATTTCCGACATACGATACAGAGAGAGAATTTGACGAGGATGCTAAAAAACTAGCAGTAGAAATTTTAGAACGGGTTAAAAAGCTAAAATTAAAAGGCATTACAGAGACGCAATTGATGGAATTGTTTGAGCAAAATATTACGCTGAGCCACCTACACATCACCAGTGATTTTAAGATTTTCCTACCCGACTATAACAATATAGAAATCAAGTTAACGCCGTTGCAGAAGAGTGTATTCTTCCTATTTCTAAATCACCCGGAGGGAATCGTTTTCAAGGAGTTATGCAACTATCGGGAAGAACTTCTCAATATTTACAAACAACTTACTTCCAGAGTAATCGACGAGAAAACCCAAGAAAGCATCGATGCGTTAGTTGATCCGAGCAACAACTCCATCAACGAGAAATGCGCACGCATTCGGGAGGCGTTTGTCAAAGAGTTTGACTTGCGCTATGCGAAACATTACGTGGTAGATGGTGAACGCGGCGAGCCCAAGAAGATTTCTCTGTCGCGTGAGTTAGTGGTGTGGGATTCTCCGTTAAAACTTTAACTCTTTGCAGACGTAGAAAAGTATTTCAAAGCTAACATTATCGTAGTGCGTTGCGTTAGGGATTGCAGCGGTTATGAGCGCCGGCTTTCTAACTTAGAATTAATAACTTAAAATTTTTGAATTGGGTTTTGGAGAGAGATTATCGCGGGAGAAAGAGGCGCGAAATTTGAGCGGAAAGCCCGACGGCGAGTGCGGTGGACTTGTGCGCAGAAAAAGCCGGAACGCCCAAATCATCATCAAAAAAAACGCTATTCCTTCACTCAGAAATAGCGTTAAAACAAGTAGAATTTATATGCTTAGAAATAGAACTTTACACCTAACATCGAGCCGGTATTGATGCCGAAACCGAAATTATGATTCCCGTAGTAAGCATCTGGAATTGCTAGATACGAAAAGTTACACGCATTGAAGGTAAATCCCAATTTCTGAGTAGGTCTGAACTCCAACCTAAAGAGGTCTAATTGCACACCAAAAGCCCCTGCAACTACATCATAGTCAGTTAAAAAACCGCCACCTAAAGCAACACCTGGAGTATAGTAAAGTCCATCTGTCAACTTTACAAAATAGTGAAAACTAGGCATCACCATAAAAGTAGTAATTGCATAATTAACGCTTACGCCTAACTCGCAGCGGTCAGCCACAAAATAGTTGAACTCTGGAGCAATTTGAAACGAAAAAGAGAACAGGTCATCAGCGGCAGAAAAACCGATTCCAATCTGACCACCAGCAGACATATCTCCTTTAACTTGTGCAAAGGTTGTAAAATAAGTGCTTAAGCACAAAACCAATAGAAATAATAACTTTCTTTTCATAATTGTAACTTTTAAGGGTTCTAATATTTCATAATTATCTCAAATTCACTAAATTCCGTTAAACAAAATCAAGAGAAATAACTTTGCAAAGATAGACATTTTTTATATTATTAGCGTATATCGAAAGAAATTGGACAATTTTATAATTATCGATAAACGAGTGCAGAAGCGAGTACAATTTTACTTTCCTGATAGCGAAAACTCCTGTTTTTTTGCAAGCCTTGCAAAAATCGTCTTCGTGAAGTTTGAACTGCTACTTTTGCAGCGTTGGAAATCGGCAATTTCCCCCTGCTTTAGAAAAAATCTATAGATTGCTGATTTTCAACATTTTCAATCATTAAAATTTAAAATATGAGTGTAGCATTAGAAGACGCATTATTTCAAGGATTTATGGCAGGTTTTTTAATCTCTATCATTCTCGCCATCATTGTAGCCATTCTCAAGATCAGGAAGAGATGGAACGATGTATCCCGCAAAGAGATGGAAAAAACAAGCAGAAAGGAGGACACTGATGCTCAATAACTTCTGGAACAAAGTTGTAGAGTGGTTTACTGACAAGCAAGAGCGCAATCGACTTATACGTGGATTTAACAACTCGGCGCGTGCTGCCTTTGTTACTGGCGAGGCGCCCACCTTACTGCACGCTTCGCTCTCGCGCGGCAACAGCGACTATCGGCATCAATTTTCGCATTGGCTCAACTCCGGCTTTCGGATTGAGGCGTTCTCAGGGCGACAACTCACCCGCAACGAACTTATAGCCATTGGCAACGCCATTCTCAGCGACGATGTATTAGTGCGCCGGCTTGTTGTTTTGGGCTGGGACACTTTGGAAATACACAGCGACGTGGGCAGCTATGGCTGTCGTTGGCAACTAAAAGATTACCTTCAACTAACGCAATAGATAGCACAATGGAAAACGCAATTACAGATACACTTAGCAATATTCAAAATGTGGGAGAAGCAACCACGCAAGCAGCCTCCCCTACTCTATTTCACAACCTTTGGTTTTGGATTGCGCTTGCGGAATTTCTCCTGCTGTTGGCATTCATTCTTCTACAATTCAGAAAGAGAAAACATGTAGAAACGGAAGTTGAGCGCATCAAACGAAAAGTGATGCAAGAGGGCGAAATTGACTTCGGAAACACCTTAAAAAGTGCCTTTCATGCGCAAGAACTCTACGACGAACTCAAAGTCAGGTGTCATCCCGACCGTTTCCCAGCGGATGCGGAGAAAAATCGGATAGCCACAGAGATTTTCCAAAAAATAGTGGAGAGTCGGAACAATTACAAGAGCCTTTTAGAATTAAAAGTGCGCGCGGAGCAAGAATTAGAAATCAAATTTAAAAAATAGATAAATTATGGACCCATCAATTTTACTCCTCAATTTAGTATTTAGAATCATTATTATGAGCATTTGTTATGGAATAGCACAAGAGAAAAACAGAAGCGTGGGATTAGCCTTAGTATGGGGATTTTTCTTTCCCTTCATTGCGGTTATTGTTTATGCGTGCTTATCGGTGAAGCACGATTGGAGCGATGAAAAAACGGAAGGATTAAAGAAGGAAAACGAAGAACTTCCACTCAAAAAAAATGATTAAGAAGAATGATTAAAGTCGTACAAAAACAGCCTTTCGTAATTATCGGACACCAATAAAAAAAAGTAAGCACTAATGGAAAAGAAAAAAAGAAACTATGGCAGAATCCTTGGCTGGGTTTTCATTGTGATGAGCGGCATGAATCTGCTCTCATTTTTCAGCAAATTGGCAGCTGGCATTGAAGAGATGATCTTTGTACAAATCAACAACTTCGTGATTTTCGGTATTTTAGGTGCTTTCCTACTCCACCGCGCCAACAAAAAAGAACGCGAACAGGAAGAGCGAGCGAAATGGGAACAAGAGAAGTAGCGGAGAGATGAGATAAATAAAGGAAAGTCTGCACCAGCGCGCAAAATCTCATTTTTTTACATAATACAATCCTTATAAACTATTCCCATATTTATCTAACCAGTCTTGTGCTTGGTCGCAATTGGGTGAATGTGAACGGAGCAAGGTCTTGAATTTTGCTGTGTGGTTCATTATAACAGTGTGGCATAACTCATGTGTTATGATATAGTCTATCACGAAATATGGTGCTTTGATTATTCTCCAATTTATTGAAATATTCTTTTCTTTGGAGCAGTTGCCCCACTTCTTATTCTGACTGCGGATATACAATTTGTTATATGGTAAAAGCAGTGATTCTGAAAGTGTTTCAACTCGTTCCGTGATATATCTTTTAGCAAAACTCTTTAACCATTTTTCTTGAATATCAATATCTAATAAATTTCGTTTCGCTTGTATCGTCTTACTTTCATTATTTATCACTACTTTATTTTCATATCTCGTTGAATAATAATAAGTGTACCTGTTACCAAATAACAATATCTCGTTCCTATTCAACAGTATCGTTTTCTTCTTTTTGAAATAATCGTATTTTGAGTCAATCCAACGGGATTTCTTTTCAATAATTGAATTAATGTCTGAATCGGAGAAATGTTCTGGGACATAAATATCTACCGTTCCATCTTCCGATACCCGAAGCCGCACGTTCTTAACATCTCTGCGTATAATATTATATTTCAATTCGTTTTCCATCAATTCAGACTAAAATTATTCCTTACCGAGTTCATGATATTTTCTATAAGTTCGTCCTTAGAATCAAGATTTAATGACTCAAACATAGGATTAACCGACAGCAGAAGCATATCTCCTCTTAAACGATTATATTCTTGCGGTATTTCGTGCCAGCCAATATAAATTCGTTCCTGAATCTTTTTAGTTAATTCAACGGCAAATTCGCGTACTAATTTCTCATCAAAATCAGAGGATTCATTCTTTATGATTTGATATATTTCGAATGTGCCTTTATTCTCAAAGCCCATTTTCTTAGGAATTTCTATCGCTTCGTCAACATCGGTATAAAGTTCGCTTAACTTTTGCAACAATATCTCAATAGTTTCTGCTTCAGCGTTTTTATTACGAATCAAGGAATCCAATCGTTCTTGAAATTCCACATAAATAGCACTGCTATTCTGATTTGTACGAATCATTGTTTCAATGTCGCGGATGATTTTTTCCGCTTTGTCGGAAGGCGACAGTTTAGTTTCTTGAAGTTTATTCAGATAATCGACGTCTATTGTTATTTCTGGAAGATGTCCGTGAAAATCAAGAAGAGTTGCGTTTTCTTCTATCAGCTTACGAGTCTGAGCCGCATAAAACGAAGCGTCGAAGTCAACACGTTTAAACTCTTCTAAATAGAGCTCGTAAATTGTCACCAACCAAAGATATTTCTTTTTGTAATCTCTTAATCCAGGATTTGGACAGATTGCCTCCCATTGTTGCACGACATCATGGAAATTATTCTCGAAAGTCCCATGGTCAATTTCGTTTAACCTACGGATTATCTCCATAGCGCAATCGTATGAATCTTCCAATTTTATATTATCAAACGGAGCGAAAGCTTTGTCTAATATTTTAGGGAACTCATCTAAAAGCGCATCAACATCTTCAAATTCTCCAATATCTTCCGGGTCATAGTTCAATGCTTCCTTATAATTCTGAAAGACACCGACGTAATCCACCACCCTACCGAACTCTTTGGAAATCTTAGTTATTTTATCATCGTAAGGACGATTTGTACGCGCCACAGCCTGCAAGAGATTATGGTCGCGCAAAGGACTGTCGAGATACATTGTCTGTTCTATAGGTGCATCAAAACCAGTGAGAAGCATATTGCAGACAATAAAGATTTTCAGGTTGTTGCCTTTAGAAATCTCTTCATCTGTGATACGATTCTTGAATCTTTTAATGATATTCTTACGTTCCTTATCTTCGAGATAGAATGGCGAGAACATATCGTAACGATCGCTGCTTTCATATTGTCCCGTCGAGAATATTATCTGAAGTTCTGATTTGTCAAAATATTTTAACAATTCGTTATAGTACAAAACGCAGGCTTCTTTATCTATGGCAACGACTTGTGCCTTATAACCTTGAGGTTCGAGACGTTCCTTGAAGTCATTGGCGATGTCTTCCGCAACGGCTTCAATACGTTCTTTTTTCTTCATTAAAGTCTTCCAAGGCTGAACTCGTTGCTCAACGATTCTCTTCTCGTTCTCGTCTAAGTCGGCTGTTATCTCCTCATAACCTTTTTTAAGACTTTCCTTATCCAAAAACCATTTCGTCGGTCCTAATGTGTAACGGATAGGTTTTGTCGCGCCATCTTCAATAGCATCGATTACGCTATATTTATCGAGATAAAACTCTGTCTTTCCATCACTTCGTTTAATGCCAAACTCTCGATGTGTTTTTGGAACCGGCGTTCCTGTGAAAGCAAAACGCTGCGCATTAGGAAGAACCGCTCTCAATTCCATCTGGAAATCTCCGTATTCTGTTCTATGAGCCTCGTCTATCAAGACTATTACGTTTTCTCTTTCATCTTTTATATCGCCCAACTCTCTGAATTTCTGTATCGTTGTGATATAGACACCAGCAGGTTTATTATCTATAAGATTTCTCAAATCGCCGATGCTGAGAACCTGACGGGCATTAGGAAATATGCAATTAATGAATGTATCATCGATTTGGTCTTTCAAGTCTTTTCTATCGACAACGATATAGACCGTAGGGTCGTTAAGTTTTTCCGTTCTGCTTAGCTTATAGGCGGTATAAAGTATGGTAAGCGATTTTCCCGAACCTTGAGTATGCCAAATTACGCCTTGTTTTTCATTGCTCTCCACCACCCTATCCACAATCTTATTGGCAGCTCTCAGTTGTTGATAACGAGCCACTTTCTTTATTATCTTTCCGTCTTCACGTTCAAATACGATAAAATGTTGTAATATGTCAAGCAGTCTCTCAGGCTGAAGCAGACCTATAATACCGAACTTCATCTGTTCCAGAAGCTTTCCGTTAGGCAGACGCTTCACATCGAAATGAGTAAGACCGTCGTTTTCGTCTGTATATATTTTGCAAAGCGTGTTGTCTGGGTTGAGCAGAGGATTGTGGAATTTATCTGCCACGATAGAATCTTTCCACTCGTTGAAGTAAGACGACGATGCTCCAGCGATTCCATATTTGCAGAGTCTTCCGTTGCAAGCCACGCCAAAGAGATGAGTCATGAAGAGCTTATCACTGCGGCGGTCGTAGGTCTGAAACTGGCGCACACCCTCCAACCAGTTAGTTCCGCGACGCGCACATTGTTTTGCCTCGATTGGAACAAGCGGAATGCCGTTGACAAGCAAGCAAATATCCACACGCACCTGTTGCACCGAATATTGATTAGTGACTATGAAGCTGTTGTTCCAAATATCGTTGAAGTCTATGAAACGGACCGTGACATCCTTTTTATTGACCGACATATTAACGCCATCCACCAATTGGTTGAGGAACTTCTCATTACCCTCAATAGCGATAGGATTACGCAGGTTGTTGAGCAGAGTCTCCATCGCCGACTTGGCGTCATTTTCCGATATATTGTTTATAGACATCACCTTTTCGACGAGAATAGACTCTATCACAGCGTTCATTTGCAAGCGATTATACTTTTTCAGCTCATTAGCCGACATGAAGGTATAACCCATTTGCGACAGCCACTCAGTGACTTTATTTTCAACGGACTTGGATTCGGAGAGGGTGTTCATAATTAATTCTATTTGGTAATAATATGAATTATCAATTTCTAAGAATGATAGATGTAAAAAATATTAAAGGCTTTCATTTTAATTTTAGGTATTCTCCATACAACCCAAGTTCATTTAACGCAACATGCCATGTGTGAGTTAATGGACAAGTATTCGGCATGTTCTCAATTAAATCATCATCTTTTGTTTCAACTGGATAAGAGAACCTTTCTTTGTTTCTTTCTGTTCTTCGCGCAATTCTATTCTCATATAAACTGTCCATAATTTCATAGATAGCTATTAACATTGCTAAATGATTTTTATATGTATTCGAATTTGAATCGTTTAATTGCTTATCAATAAGTATTAATGGCTCATCCATCCCATTTTTTATTTCATTAAATAGCCTTAAAAATTCTGTTTTTCCTTGTTCCTCTTGAATATTAGAGATCATAAAAGGTCTCACAAAATAAAAAAAGTCTTTTCCTATATGATTGTATGCATAACACGACTTTGTATATAACAAATAAATCGTATCCCTTAAATTTTTACGACCATGAGATTCACACTCTTTAATAAATACTT
Organism: uncultured Bacteroidales bacterium; assembly: GCA_937901925.1. Lineage (GTDB taxonomy): Bacteria > Bacteroidota > Bacteroidia > Bacteroidales > WCHB1-69 > JAEZOU01. Next base: position 99,186 of record CALGTS010000035.1, read on the forward strand.
CCTCATATAAAATCATATCCCGAAAATACTGTCCATATTTGGGATCAATATATTTATTCAAAAAACCAATAGCATCGTCCATAAAATCCTGTTTATTCTCTGATATTCTCGTTAATAAAGTAACAAAAGTATCAACGGGATTAAAAGAATGTAAAGAACAATAGGCTATCAATATTTTATGTAATGGATTATAAATATCTATACCATAATACTTTAGTATCTCATCATATAATCCATAGGGATAAAATGGTCTATTACGAATCACATCACAATTATCTGCTAGATTGTTCACAAACATAAATTCATCTATTGAAGAGCTCAAGAATTCATCAATAACAGATATGGTCAATTTGAATTTATCGGTAGGAATCAATCCTTCGATATTTATATCATATCTTATTCTTATTCCTTTTATTGTTTTATCTTTTACAATACACCCCAATGGTTCATTAACACTATCCAATGATGTGATCCGGAACTTCTTTTCTATGCTATTTTCAACTTCCTCTGCAAGTTTGTAATTAATGTCCTCTGAATTTATTATTTCAACTACAGAGTTCCAATAGTCAATATCATCTTTACATGATCCTATTTTATTGTCTTTAATAGGGTATGCGTCTAATCCAGCTTCAGCAGAAAGACGAGTTATTATTCGTATTTTATCCTGCAAATTAACATTGAATTCTCGCAGACCTGCGAAGGTTGTTAAATTTGTTAGGTAATGATAATACTCATGTAAATACACAGCTTGTTGTTGAGAAAATGTAGCATCCTGTGTAAAGGTATTTAAGTTTTGAAGATCAAAGCCATCTAAACACAAATAGAATTTATCAGGATAATATTTAATCTTATTAATATTCATATTACTTTTTTAACACAATATTAAAATCTAAACCAACAAATTTCAAATTATTATTTTCACATCAGCATTTAGTTTAAATCCCAAAATTAGAAAATAGAAATTCCAGTTAAATTTTACATTTATTGCTTCACTATACTTATTATTGTATTTTTCAATTCTTCCAAACCATCTAAATTACATGTTTTAGACAAATGATATTTCCAAGATTCTTTTGGCATCATAATTTTACAAACCTTATGATTAATCCTATTACAAAATAATGGAATTAAATAATCTTTACCAGATACAATTTTTAATAATGTTTCAATTGTTTTTCCATATTTTTGTTCTCGATTCTTATACAAAGATTCCAAATATTCTTCTGAATATGATTGACTAAATAAACCTCTTTTTATCTCTTCTATACAATCGTTTATTTTATTATTATCAACAATCCCACTTTTGTTATCAATAAAATTATTTATGTGGCGTAGATTGAATTTATCAAACAACTCACTTTGTATAGAATACCAAAAGAATAAATCAATTAACGACAAACTCTTATTTAACAAATCTGAATAATTAATTTTATCTTTTATATCATCAATCGAAATTCTTCCTCCGTTTAATTCATAAGCAGTTTTACATACAGATTCTTCACATATAACATAATTTTCAATACAATATGAATTCAATCTATATAAATTATCAATAGTTTCTTCATCTTTATATTGTAAATAAATATCACCGTCAACAATGTATAAACAAGCCCTTCTATCTTTATCAACATTTGTTTTACAAGCATCTACAACCTCTCTCTTACAACCTAATGGATAGATATCATTTATCTGTATATCTGTATCAGACAAAAGTCTTTTTAATAACTGTTCATAAAAAGCCTTATCCTCAATTTTATCTTCAGTATAAATATCTATACTATTTTTATACTCTTTAAAAACAGTTGCTACTTGTTTCAGTTCTGTAGAAAATTCCAACATAATTATCATCTTGTAAGGTCAATACACCATTGCTTTCTTTCATTTTTTGCAATTATAGCTGGAGCATGTGTCGCTAATATAAATTGAGTATCAGGATTAGCTTGAAGTAATGCATCAACAAACTTCTCCTGCCAACTAATATGCAATGATAATTCAGGTTCATCAATTATAAAAATAGGAGCTGATTTCTGATTTATCTTCTTATAAAAAGCAACATGAGCTAAAATAATAACCAATTGTTTTTCACCAGATGATAACTCATATATTGAGTTACTCTTCTTTTTATTATCTGGAATAAGTATTTTTATTTCTCCAGAACCTTCAACTTTAATTTGTTTTTTTCCTTCTGAAAAAAATATATTTACACTATCAACAAAACGGGTAAATGGTTCTTTCAATTTTTGAATACTGGTAGAATAATCGTTTGCATATCCAATAATTTTATCTATACGATTAAGCTGCTCTGAATTAATAATCCAATTTAATAATGCATTATAGTAATCTGGATTAATAAGATTTTTACTTTCAAGTGACGGTGTATTATCAAGAGTATTTAAAACAGTTTTTATTTTATTAAAAAATGTCTCAGATTTTTTCTCTATATTATTCATTCCCAACATTTCCATTGCATTATTATAAGTTTTTTCTCTTTCCTCTAATTTTGCCAGTTCATTTTTATAATTAATAAGCGGGATATTTGTTGGTATATTAGAAACCGAAAATGACTCTTCAAACACCATTTTTCTAAATCTATCATGTAATCTGTATTGGCTTTGCGTATTATTCAAAGTTGCTTGGTTAAATAATTCTTGTATATCATTTAACGCTTTATCAACATAATCTGATTCCAGCAAATTATCGATACTTGATGGTCTTCTTCTATTATGATAATATTCAGAATTAATGTTATTATTTGCACCTATATTCCTTCTGTTTAAACCTAAGAATAAAGGAGTTTTCAATCCTTTAATATCTCTAACAACAGAATCCTCTTCAAAACGTATCATGTCACTCCTTAATCTATCAGCTATATAGTCAAGGGGAATATTACTTTTTTCATACAATTCTGGTATTATTAACGTTGTTTTTATACCATTATAATATAATAGTAATTCATCCCCACTTTTTATACATCTAATAGTTGTATTAGTATTATTAGACTGATTCTCTACAACCAGTTCAACTTCTCTAAATTCAATTTGAATCAAATCTAATAATGATGGAGTTATCAATCCAGAAATCAATTTTAAAACAGTAGTTTTTCCAGAACCATTAATTCCAATTAAAAAAGATACTCCTTCATTAAATGATATGTCAAAATTCATATAACCCCTAATACCCCTTCCTTTAAAACTTTTAATTTTCATAATATTTTATTTAATTTATATACATTATTAACTGTAAAAAACTTATTTTGGGTTCACTTTTCCCTCCCCCACTCTCACTTTTCCTGTCAATAAATTTTGCATCAAAGATTTCTTGAGAGTCTCAAGGATGTTAATTCTGTTATAATAGTTATTTATTTGCTTATCAAAAACAAGAATTCTATTAACTATATTGGTCTGTTCTTCTTTGCACGGCAACGGTACAAATATTCTATTTTTAAAAATTTTCCATGGAATTCTTTGTCTTCCCGTTGTTCCTTCCATCAAAGAAATAGCCAATCTATGAATATTTTCACTTGTCAATAAAAGGTAAATATAACGCCCATTTACCTCATCTGTAGGATGAAATACGATAAACTCTGTCGAAGCAAAACCAACTTCAGAATCAATATGTTCTATATATGCAACTTTACCGTTTTCACTACATGGAGTAATTTTAGCAAATAAAATATCACCTGCTTTAAATCTGGTATAACTGCCATTATCAATTAATTGTTTCTCAACATAATCCAAACCGCTAAACCTTTCTTTGACTGCTTCCATAGGAATGAAATCATATATTTCTTTCCTTTTATATTTATATACAGGATTAATTTGACAAACTTTCTTATCCCCAATCGCTTTCACCTCCCACCCTTTTGGCACTTTGCCGAATTTCTCATCTTTGTAGAATTCTTCTTCGGTGCGGAGGGTGCCGTCGGGTTTCATTCTGCCAGTGAGAAGATTCTGCATCAGACTTTTCTTTAACTTCTCAGCCGCTTCAATGCTTTTCTTTACACTCTCTATCGCTTCATCTACCTTAGATAAAATGTTGGCAATGGAAGCTTGTTCGGGAAGAGACGGTTTTGGTAAATATGTTCCTATATATTGTTTCCAATCTAAATTTCTAATTCCTGTTGTCTGCGTCTGCATTCCCGATGTTATTCCCATTTCATACAAATGTTGCAAACAATAGTATATAAATTTAGAATCAATAGTATCATCAATGCTAATTCTTTGAATGAAGTTTGCAAATGCGAAATCATTTTTTGCTATTTCTTCTGTTATATATGCAACTCTTCCTACAGGTTGTGTTTCACTTCCGCCACTTCTTTCAATTAATATGTCTGAAACGGATAATTTTTTCTCTTCTAATTTACGAACGGATAACGTCCGATATGCGACATTCGTCAAGTCTAACTTTCCATCATTATTAAAATTTGTACTTCTTATAATTCCAATAGCATTATTATCAGGTTCATTTCCCCAATCACCCGCATCATTTTTAATAAGTACAGATTTTAATTGAACCAGATCAAAATCATCACATATCTTTCCTATTTTTGAATACTTTGTCATCTCACTCTCCTCCGTTCAAAGTTTTCAAAAGTTCGTTCAAAGAATTCATTGCTGCACTTTCTTCTTTCATGGCTTGTTGGAAATCGGCAATGGCTTGTTTCAAATCTATCTGTTCCTCTGGCTCAAAAGTATCTACATATCGCGGTATGTTGAGATTGAATTCATTTTCCTCAATCTCGTCCATATCAACAATGGAGAAATAACGTTTGCGTAAGTCGGCATCGGCAAACATATTCATTAACTCAACTTCCACCTCGTCAATGGCATTTCGTTTCTTGTCAGCCTTTTCATTGGCAGCTGCTATCTTAACCTGCTTGTCGTTCTGCAGCTTATCCAATGCTTTCTGCGCTGTATCTATATTTTTCAGTTCGCCTGCTGTCGGTTTCTTGTTGTTGGAAAGTTTCTCTTCAACAGTCTTTTTCGCATTAGACAAACGTTCAGATGCACGTCTTATATCTTCGTAATAATTATTCTCAATTTCTGAGAGTTCAAAATCGAGTTCTTCCTGCATGTCGTTTCTCAAGCGTTGCTTCTGTTGAGTAATCCATTCCTGCGCTTTTGCGGTATCACCCCAACTTTCTAAAATAGTTGATATACGCAAAATATCGTGCGGTTCCAAAACATTCATATTAGCTTCTTCACGGTACCATCCTTCTTTGGCAGCGTAAATCATCATAACCTTATCCTTACGTTCTTCAGGCTTATTTTTATCGAAGAAGATTATAGCTCCTGGTATGGTCGTGCCGTAGAACAAATTGCTTGGCAGTACCACGATAGCGTCAATTATATTTTTATGTTCCGTGAAGTCAATACCTTGCAGGAAGCCTCGGCGTATTGTGTATTCCACATCAGCCTTACGGTTTTGTCCGTCTTCCTCCTCAGTCTTCTCAGGCTGTCCGCGGAACAACACGCCTTGAGGGCAAACCACGCCAGCTTTTCCGTTTTCGCCTAGCGAGGCAATGATATGCTGCAAGAAAGCAAAATCGCCGTTACTATAAGGAGGAATGCCATAGACAAGACGGTTGTAGGTATCGGTAAAAGCTTTCTTATATTCCAACTGCGGAGTACCGTCTTTTTTATTTACAGCCTTGCCTTTCTTATCCTTCTTAGGCTCGCCGTTCTGCGCCCAGTTTTCTAAAGAGAAAGGAAAGTTTGCCATCACTTTGTCGAAAGTCCTTATCTCCAACTCGTTTTTCTCATTTTTAAATTTAGGGTCTCTGATGGTGTCGCCCTGTTCGATACGAGCGTCCAATCCATGCAGAATCATATTGATGTTACAAATAGCCCATGTATTCCAGACCAATTCCTGTCCGAAGAGACGGAGACCTTTCTGTGTTCCGTAGTTAGCTTTAGCATATTTTGCAGAGTTCAAGAGGAAACCGCCAGAGCCACATGTAGGGTCATAGACGGTCTCGCCTTTCTGTGGTTTGAGATAACGCACTATGATGTCAACGACTTCCTGCGGAGTGTAGAATTGCCCAGCCATGGTGCCGCCTTTGTTTTCATCAGCAAAACGTTTGATGAGATATTCGTAAGCATCTCCGAGCACATCGACACTTGCGTTGCGATTGCTTAAGTCAACAGCATCGAGATAGCTAACCAGATTAGAAAGCACTTCAGGATTCAGTTTCTTGCCGCCAGAACCGTCAGGAGCCGCCTCGTTCCAACGCACAGTATTGATGATACCTTTCAGTATATATTTTCCGTTAGCGTCAATATTCTTATCAGCGATAGCAGTGACGGCATCGTTAAGCTTTTGGTTTTTCTTGTCTATAGGTGCCTTACGCACGTCTTCCCAGAAACAGCCTTCAGGAATAACGAAGTCGTGCATGCTTTTTGTTATGATGTTCAATTCCTTCACTGAAGGTTCACGACCTTCTCGCTTGACAAACTTCTCTTTTTCGTTTTCGATCTCCCATTGATAGTTATCGGAGAGACGTTTGAAGAAAAGAAGAGAAAGGATATATGATTTATAATCTTCTACTTTGTCGCGAAGAATATCTGCCATTCCGAAAAGCAAACTGCCTAAAGCTTGTTTTGTTATCATAATGAGTCTAATTTAACACGAAAAAAAATAAAATATCAAATCTATATATCAAAATTTATTTTTCAGACAAAACCATCTTACTGTCCAAAATATTATAAATCAGCAATATAGAATCAATCTTCAATTAATCTATTTTAACAATTAAAATTATGCAAATATAAACAATTCCAACATATTAATAAAGGTGATTAATTATTAAATTCCTCGTTAGGCAAAAAAACTCAGAATAGATATTAAGACTACCTAAATACTGATGAATTTTACTTGAATTACAATAAAAACGCCTAAAAGTCATCCATTACTTCTTCTTGTCCAAATTCAACCTCTACGCAACAGCTTTGCGTTAGGGATAGAAGCGGTTATGAGCGGCGCAAGAAATCGTTTGTATTACAAAGATTCAAAATTCGCAAATGTAAAGATTAGCATTCGAGAAAAAATCGTAATGCGCCGCGAAATTTGAGCGGATAGCCCGACGGCGTGCGGCGGCTCCGTGCGCAAGAAAAGCCGGAACGCCCAAATAAAAATCCTAAACAATATTACCCAAAAATTTCCGTTGGTAAACTATACTTTTCAACTCGCAGTGAAACAGATGAAAGCTCACTGCGTTTTTAAGATTTTTTTGAACGTTATTACGGAATTACTTGGGAAAAATATATATCTTTGCCAGATTACAATTTTTAATTTAACTACCTGATAATTAATAATATAAAAGATGAAAAAGGGATTCATTTTGCTACTCTTCTGTGTCGGAATGCTCACAGCATACACCCAAGATTCCCTGTCATCTGCCAATTATCAGATTTTCTATTACCCCAACGGCACAAAATCGAGCGAAGGCTACCTGCGCGACGGCAAACCCGACGGCTACTGGAAATCGTACAACGAACAGGGCGTGCTGGTATCGGAAGGAAACCGCAAAAACTTCCTACTCGACAGCCTTTGGCGTTTCTACAACGACAAGGGTTCGCCTACATTAGAAGTGACATACAAAGCGGGAAAACTCGACGGAAAACGAATACAACATTTTGACAATGAATACATTGTAGATTTTTGGCGCGCTGACTCCCTACTCTCTCCCGTCGAAGCTTTCTTCCCCAACGGAAAAATCAAACGGCATACGCCCATCGCAGAGGGAAAACCTCACGGCATTGAGAAACAGTACGATACCGCCGGCACTATTATTGCAGTTGCCCACTTCTACCGCGGCGTGCTGACCAAACGAGAGCAGATCAACAGAACCGACAACTTCGGCTTTAAACAAGGTGCATGGAAAAGTTTCTGGGAAAACGGAAACCTCCGCAGCGAAGGCTACTATATCAACGACAAAAAACATGGTTTTTTCAAATATTACGACGTTACAGGTCAATTTCTTTCTGTAGAGAAATGGGAAAACGATAAGCTGATTGAGGACGCTCCTGAGACTAAGGTTTTGGAGAAACGCACCGCATACCACCCGAACGGGCAACCCTCCATCACCGCTACTTTCTACAAAGGCGTTCCTGAAGGAATCCGCCGCGAATATGACACTGCCGGAAACGTTATCAAAGGGTACGTGTATCAAAATGGATTTCTGCGCTATGAGGGAATTACCGACCTGAACGGACTGCGACAAGGGGTGTGGAAAGAGTACTACGAAACTGGCGAACTCCGCTCCAAGGGAAGTTACAAAAACTCCATTACTGTGGGCAAGTGGGAGTTCTATTTTCCAAATAAAACCATCGAAATTTCAGGACGTTACAACAACAAAGGACGCAAAGAGGGCGAATGGATATGGTACTACCCCAACGGCGAAATTTTGCTGAGCGAAAACTGGCTGAACGGAGAACTCGATGGTCCGTACATCGAGTATGACGAGGAGGGTGAAATCTTGGCGCAGGGCGAATACCTTGAAGGCGCCGAAGAGGGCGAATGGTTCTACCGCAACAACCAAACCATTGAGCGCGGCAAATATTACGACGGAATGCGCATCGGCACTTGGAAAATTTGGTTTCCTAACGGAAATCTTGCCTTCGAAATTGAATACGACCAAGACCTTTACAACGGAAAATATATCGCCTATTGGGAAAATGGAATGCGCCGAATTACAGGAAAATATGAGGCGGGCGTCCCTGTGGGCGTTTGGGAAAAATATGACGAAACGGGAACCGTACACCTAACTACCATCTACAAAAATGGAAAAGAGGTGCAATGGAATAATTATAATCTTGAAAATCGGAAAGATAGAAAATGAAAAAAATAGTTCTTTTACACATATTTATAATTTCTCTTTTTACGCTACAAGCGCAAGATTTCTACGACTCGTACGAGATAGATGGAGAATATATAGAAACCCCATTCGAGTTTGCTGACGACAGCACCACTCTTGCTATCGAAGCAGAATTTGAACATTTCTTGATTGAGGAGATGGATACCCTGCTGAGCCTTTGGTATATCCATCAGCAAATCGCCAACACTCCCGCCTCAAACCTCCACGATGACGACTCCGCCGCGTCAACACTCAACGACAGCATCGTGATTGAGCGTATGCAAAATATCTGCACAACCATTCCGCTCACCTATAACCAAACCGTTAAACGTTGGATTGAACTCTACATCTGCAAACGCCGCCGCTCCTCCTCCATTATGATGGGACTTACTCAATATTACTATCCTTATATGCGCGAAATTTTCGATAAATACGACCTTCCCGAAGAACTTATCTACCTCACTATCATAGAGTCTGGAATGAACCCGTTAGCCGTTTCCCGCGCGGGCGCAACAGGAATTTGGCAGTTTATGTACCGCACCGGAAAAGCGTACGGCTTGGAAGAAAACACTTTTATCGATGAACGCCGCGACCCTTTCAAAGCTACCGATGCCGCCGCACGTTACCTCCGCAGTATGTATAATATGTTCGGCGACTGGGGATTAGCAATCGCAGCCTACAACGCAGGACCCGGAAACGTCCGCAAGGCTATCGCACGCTCAGGGCACAAAAGCAACTTCTGGGCGGTAAAACCTTACCTGCCTAAGGAAACCCAAAACTATTTCCCCGCTTTCATCGCTGCCGTTTACCTCAATCATTACCACAACCAACACGGAATTCCCGCTGCTGAACTCACAATCCCATTTGATGTAGATACTGTAATGGTTAATAAAAAACTTCATTTACAACAAGTTGCAGAAGTACTTAATATCGACATCGATGAACTAAAACAACTCAATCCACAATATAAAAAAGAGGTAATTCCCGCCTATACTCAAAGCTATCCTTTGCGCTTGAGAAATAAAGATATTCTCCAATTTATTGAATTGGAAGATTCCATCTATACCTTCAAATGCGACTCTTTCTTTATGCCACTGCTCGTTTACGAAAGCCAATTTACAGGCAAAACCATTCCCAAAGAAAATTCCCAAAACATATATCACTACGTAAAATCTGGCGAAAGTTTATCGGTTATTGCTAAAAAATATGGACTTTCTGTAACCGAACTAAAAAAGATGAACAACCTACGTAGCAACTACTTAAAGGTAAAACAACGTCTTGTCGTAGGTTACAAATATGTGCCCACTGAGCCGAAACCAGAGAACAATTTGGCACAAAATTTGGATTCACTTCAAAATAATTTACCAACAGATAGCATAAACAATTCACTAAACGATAGTATTGCTAACACTTTAAAAAACAACGAAATAGATCAAAAAAATACAGAAATCCCTAAGGTTGAGCCCAAGCCCGAAACACCTACTATTTACTACGTTCAACGCGGCGATTCTCTCTCCAAAATTGCGGCTAAGTTCAACACAACTACCAAGACTTTAGCAAATTACAACAATATCAAAAATGTAAATGCACTCAAGATTGGTCAAAAAATTAAAATTCCAACCAAGTAGTATTAATTTTTGAGAATAATTATTTGGGGGTTCCGGCTCTTTCCACGCCACTGCCCTCCCCCGCTCGCCGTCGGGCTTTCCGCTCAAATTTCGCACCTCATTCTCCCCGCTTCAAACTTTTCTAAGTCCAAAACTCCAATCTCCAAACACTAAATTCTAAAGCCTCAAACCGGCGCTCATAACCGCTGCAATCCCTAACCGAACGGTTTGCGCACTTTTTACCGCAAAAGCAAGCGTCTTACTTTTCCAAAAGCTTGAAACGCACCCGCCAAACGCCCTCATTGAAGTCGTGACTAATGATTTTAAAAGGCGCAATCTCTGAGGTGTTTTCCACATGCGCGCCAACACAAGCACAAAGGTCATAATCGCCTATTTTCACAATACGAAGGGTTTCGCTCACATCGGCAGGCAGTTTCGAGAGGTCTATCTCTGGCGGAAGCTGTTCTCGTGTCAGAAACTCAATCGTTACCGGCAACGACTGCTTAATCACCTCATTCACCTGATTCTCAACCATCTGCACTTGCTCTTCCGTCGGGGCGGAAGCAAGCAGATAATCACACTTACTTTTTTTGCGTTCCACGTGCGCATTTCGAGAGCGTGGACAACCGAATAATTTCACCATTGTGGCATTTAAAATATGCTCCGCAGTATGCATCGGCGGATATTCCTGTTTGTTGTGGTCGTTTAAAATAGGTTCTTGTTCCATACCTTTTTAGTTTATAACAATACATTCGAAATCATCTATCCTCTTGCATTGGGAGCAAATAAAGAAATAGCCCCCACGTCCACACAGAGCCTCCCAGTATTCTTCAGGAGACTCGCTGTAAATGACCAAGAAGCGATGTCCACATTTGGGACAGGTCAATTTTGAATAGTATGGGCGATAGTCGTTGACAAAATCCTGCCATCTGTCAAATATGATGCCATATTTATTGTCATATCCGCCAAATGAAAGGTCTTCGGTTTCAGAATCTGTCAGTTCGCGATACTTATTTTTTAAATCACACTTCAATTCTGGTTCTGGCGGCAGCTGTATTTCACATGAAAGGCTGTCGTCTTGCTGTTCATCTTCTGGCGGCAGCTGTATTTCACATGAAAGGCTGTCGTCTTGCTGTTCATCGTAAACAATACTACAGACAATGCTATCTGAAGAAGTAATGTCAGCGGTTCCTTTGTGTCCACAACCGCACAACACAAACAGTCCGAACATTAAGACAAGTATCTTAATTCTTTGGAGTGTGTTCAATCCTCCCGTATGCATCGGCGGGTACTCCTGCTTGTTGTGCTCGTTAAGGGTAATATTGTGTTCCATATCTATAAATTCTAGTTATCTCATAATTCATTTGGCAAAAATAATAAAAAAGAAAGTAGAGAAGAAAAATAGGAGAAAAAAAAAGAGAAACTGAAACATTTTTTATACTTTTGCACAAAGAAAAAATTATTAAAAAGCAATCTAGTATGAAGTGTTACAAATGCGGTAAAGAATATGAAAATAGCAATAAATTTTGTCCATATTGCGGAAATAAAAAAGGCATAAGTGTGTGCAACGATTGTGCTCATATAGTAGCTGAGGACCATAAATTCTGCGGCAATTGCGGTGCCAATAATATCCGGTGGATGCAAGAGGATAAAATCGATTTACTAAAAGAATCACTTCAAGGTGACACTCGCGCACAAGCCAACCTAGGACACTGCTACCATGAGGGTCAAGGGGTGGAACAAAGCTACGATGAGGCGGTAAAATGGTACAGAAAAGCGGCGGAACAAGGTGAAGCTCTCGCACAAGACCTCTTAGGAGACTGCTACTATGAGGGTCATGGGGTGGAGCAAAGCTACGATGAGGCGGTAAAATGGTACAGAAAAGCGGCGGAACAAGGTGACGCTACCGCACAAGCCGACCTAGGAGTCTGCTACTATAAGGGTCATGGGGTGGAGCAAAGCTACGATGAGGCGGTAAAATGGCTCAGAAAAGCGGCGGAACAAGGTAACGATAGCGCACAAAACAACCTAAAAGATTTGGAAACACACATAAGCACTGTTCCAGAATATTCATTTGATGAATTTGATGAAGTATTGAGCAATTTTGAAGATTATAAAACAATATATCCAACAGAAAGGTATCTTTTTTTGATACAGAAACTTCAGGACTTCCTAATAATTTCAACGCCCCATCTTCCAATACAAAAAATTGGCCACGCTTAGTACAGTTAAGTTGGATTGTTACTGATGACAAGGGCAACAAATTAAAAGAATGCAGCTACATCATCCGCCCAGAGGGTTTCACTATTCCAATGGAAGCAACAAGAATACATGGTATCAGCAACCAAACCGCAATACTTAAAGGCGTAAATATAAAAAAAGTACTTAACGAATTTATGGATGATGCTGGGAATAGTTCACTTCTAATAGGTCATAACCTATCGTTTGATAAAAAAATTGTAGGAGCAGAACTTATCCGTATGGGGTTCCTAGACACTTTAAAGAATAAACCATCATTTTGCACTATGGAGTCAACCGTTAATTTCTGCAAAATCAGTAATTATTCCGGATATGGATACAAATTTCCTAAGTTACAAGAATTGTATCACAAATTATTCGGACAAAATTTTGGAAACGAACACGATGCTTCAGCAGACGTTGCCGCAACTTTCAAGTGCTTCTGGGAACTGAAGAAACGGGGCATTATCAATCCTCTCACCTCAAACGATGACCTTCCGTTTTAAAAGTGGTAAAAAAAGGATAAGAAGAAAAACAAATAAATACAAATCAAAAGGAGGAAAATGAATAATTTTCCTCCTTTTTCAAATTTTAGCAATAATATCTCTTTCAACCTACCAATGCGGTTTACTTCATCAACTTTTTATAACGGATACGAGTTGGGGCATCGTTGCCCAATCTCTTGCGTTTATTTTCTTCATATTCGGTATAGTTACCCTCAAAGAAATAGACTTGTGATTCTCCTTCAAAAGCAAGAATATGAGTACAAATTCTATCGAGGAACCAACGATCGTGGGAGATTACCACTGCGCACCCTGCAAAGTTATCAAGACCCTCTTCAAGTGCACGCAATGTATTCACGTCAATATCGTTGGTAGGCTCATCGAGGAGCAACACGTTGGCTTCAGACTTCAAGGTAAGTGCCAAGTGCAAACGATTGCGTTCACCACCAGAAAGTACACCCGCAGCCTTTCCTTGGTCTTGGCCGCTAAAATTGAAACGTGAAATATAAGCACGAGAGTTGATAAGTCGTCCGCCAAGCATCATCTGCTCATTACCTTCTGAAACCACCTCATAAACACTCTTTTCAGGGTCTATCTGGGCGTGTTGTTGGTCAACATAACCCACTTTTACGGTTTCGCCTACTTTAAATTCACCAGAATCAGGTTTCTCTAATCCCATAATCAAACGGAAAAGTGTGGTTTTACCCGCACCATTAGGTCCAATAACACCCACAATTCCATTAGGAGGCAAACAGAAGTTCAGATTTTCATACAACAATTTATCACCATAACCTTTAGAAACATTCACTGCTTCAATCACATTAGAACCTAATCGAGGACCATTGGGAATAAAGATTTGGAGTTTTTCTTCCTTCTCTTTTACATCTTCGTTCAGCAACTTATCGTAAGCATTCAAACGTGCTTTTCCCTTCGCCTGACGCGCTTTAGGGGCCATTCGCACCCATTCTAACTCGCGCTCCAAAGTTTTCTTACGCTTCGACTCAGCTTTCTCTTCCATTGCCAAACGGTTAGTTTTCTGCTCTAACCAAGAGGAGTAGTTACCTTGCCAAGGGATTCCCTCTCCCCTATCCAATTCCAAAATCCAACCTGCCACATTATCCAAGAAATAGCGGTCGTGGGTTACAGCAATTACGGTACCTTTATATTGTTGTAGATGTTGTTCTAACCATTGCACCGACTCTGCATCTAGGTGGTTGGTAGGCTCATCGAGGAGTAGAATATCGGGTTCAGAGAGTAATAGACGGCAGAGCGCCACACGACGGCGTTCCCCTCCTGACAAGTTCTTCACCGGAGTATCCGCTTCTGGACAGCGGAGTGCATCCATTGCGCGGTCTAACTTACTATCAAGTTCCCAAGCATCATGTTGCTCTATCAACTCTGTCAGTTCCCCTTGGCGTTCGATAAGTTTATTCATCTCATCATCGCTCATTGGCTCCATAAACTTCATATTTACCTCTTCATACTCCTTCAAAATATCCACAACCTCTTGCACTCCTTGCATCACCACCTCCTTAACCGTCAGAGAATCATCCATTTGTGGCTCTTGCGGAAGATAGCCTACGGAGTAACCTGGAGAGAAAACCACTTCCCCCTGATATTCGGTATCCAAACCTGCAATAATCTTCAAAAGTGAGGATTTTCCAGCTCCATTCAAACCTAAAACACCAATTTTGGCACCATAAAAGAAAGAGAGATAAATATTTTTAAGTACCTGTTTTTGAGGTGGATATATCTTCGATACATTCACCATTGAAAAGATAATCTTCTTATCGTCGCTCATAATATTAAATTCGAAATTTACAAATCAATTTTTTCTACTTGAAGAACCTCTTTAGTATTCATATTCAGTAAAATAGCTACTAAAGAACAATTTTCACGTTTCCATTCTGGATTCCAATTCAACGCATACGCACGCGTATATGCTTTTCCATTTTCTACCAATCCATTTTCGGTCAATTGTTTTCCGTACGGACCATTGAAAGAAGCTCTAAGCACATGGTTATGAACATAATCAGGAACAATGCCTGAAGATGTCAATTGTGGAGACACAATACCATCTTCAATTAAAATCACATTCAACTGAACAGGGTCAGTAATATCCTCCATAATGGTAACCTTAGCATTAGCAAGCAATCTATCATTATCATTTGAAGGCACCAACTGAATAGCTGCATAAACCTTAGATCTATCTACCTGAAGAATTGCATTATGCCAGTTGCTAACCTGGGCAAAGAAGTAGCTTCCATATTTCACACGATTAATAATAGCGCTTGGGAAAGCTTGCACTTCAAAATCATTACACCATTGGTTGCCCACCTCAGTAGCAAAGTTTGCAGGCATTTCAACAGTAGGAACCGCAAAATTACCTGCATGCACGCCTATCGCAACCAAAGTATCACCATAAATACCATGTAACTCTTCCAACTTTGCATGACCATTAGGACAATTCACGCAAGTATGTCCAGTATAATCTTCAATCAAAACTTTACGGTATACTGAACCCAAATCAAGCTCATCAAAATCCACCATTACAGGAATATATGAATTTTCATCAATATAAGGACCTTCTATTTCGTCGCAAGCGCAAAAGCAAGCTGCAACACATAAAAAAAAGAATATTTTTTTCATAATCTTCATAATATTAAGCTATTAGAAAGTTGTCGTAATATTTAAACCTAAACCATAGGAAGCGGGTACGGCGCGGCAAACACCACCAATGCAGAGCATACCCTCTTTTACCTTACCAAAGTTCAAAGAAACTCGTGTTGTTCCATACACGAAAGAGGCTGCTACATTATAGTAATGTAAGCGCATATCTGGATTAGGATTTCCGTAGTTCCATTGGTCACCGATAGAGAAGAACCAACGAGGGCTGATAGAGTACTCTAACAAAGCGAAAACATAATTTCCATTATCTTGTTTAGTGAATAGAAATTGAGATTCTAGACGCAAAGCGTGTTTTTTATTCAGTTTACAAGTCAAATCGAAACCTGCATGATGTGCTTTCACCAACTCTCCGTGACCTTGCAACAATTCTAAATTGTAATTAATATAGTTGTAAGCAAGGACCAATTTCCAACGTTTATCAAACTTTCTACTAATTTCAATTCCTGCATCTTGATAGAGAAGTTCCTCACCAAATTTAAAGAAAGAAGAGGTGTAACCTTCTGTACCTTGCATCGTTCCATTAGCTTCTGCAGCTGCATCAATTACTCTATCAATATCATGGAAACGGCAGTAACTCAATGTAATATCTGTACCATATTTTCCTCCAATCTTTGTCTTTTTAGGCACTAAATAGTTTACTTGTGCTTGGAAACCTATTTGTCCGTTAGGAAGACAAGCATAAGCATAATCGCTCAACAACTGATAAGAATATTGACGATTGATAGCTGGGATATAATTGATACTCAACAATGAATTGGTGCTAATTCCGCGTTGAGAGCGAAAATCCATATTATCGGAACGGATAAAAGAAGCCGCAACTCCCAACCCTTTCATAGAGTAGGTAGCTGACATAAACAATGCTTCACCATTTTTATAGATATAATTGTTTGAATTATTAGGGTCATTAGCTTTGTTTGCATATTCAGCTTCAAAACGGAAACCTTTGTAAACCAAATTGATACGACCTGCCCAAGTAGCCACATTTTGAGGAATTTTATCTGCATTAACGGTAACTGGAATTGTGTCTCCATTTGGAAAAACTGAGAAATAGATATCATTCAACGATTTTTCAAACTTACTCACAAAACTTCCACCAATGGTAGCAGTAACACCACTATTTCCAATAGCAGGAATCATATCTGCAAGCGCAATTTCCGCATCTAAACCGCGAATATAATCGTTACGTTCTGCATAATTAAAATCGAAATTCTTTCTTTCGATACCCCAAACACCTTTTAGGTAGATACCTTTGTATGGTGTTGCTTTCACGCGCATACCGAGAAGACTATTATCAATTCCCAATAAGCGGTCTTCGTAAGAACGTAAAGTAAAACCTTGACCGAACTGTTCGTAGAAAGTACCTGCGGTTACTTGAATAAAGTCATTTTTATAATCGACAAAATAGTTAGTAATTCCCTGCCCTTTGTAACCGATTTTCTCAAAATCAATAAGAGGGAAAGAGTAGAACTCGTAGCGGGCACCTACGGTAAAACCACTATTTGTATATTGCAGATTCAGCCAAGAGTTGGCTCTCACTTTTGAATCCACCTTTTCAGCACCAATTAGTGAGTCGGGTTGGTAGAACATTCCATTCAATGCAAAATCACCACTAATAACACCATTACCCACCTTAATCTGAGCATAAAGTGGGTTAATAGTTGTTAAAGAAATGATGAGGAATGTCGCTAAAAAAAAAAGTTTTTTTGCAGACTTCATCTTAAATTAAAATATTGGTTATCAATAAAATTATTTCACTAAACCTTTTACAATTTCGTAAACTTCCTCTTCAGAACCTGGAGCATAAGAGGTGTGTTTATATACGATTTCTCCATTACCATTTAAGATACAAAGGTAAGGAATATCAACGATATTGAGCGCACGTTTTAGGTCACTATTAATATCTTGAAGAATCTCAAATTCCCAACCTTTACCATTTACAAATGGCGCCACACGAGCAGCCGTTTTAGAGTCATCGATAGAGATTGCATATACTTTTACGCCCGTTTCGTCCACCCAATCTTCATACACATCGTTAATAGCCATAAGTTCCAAGATACAAGATTTGCACCAAGTAGCCCATAAACTGATAATAATTGGCTTACCGTCGTTAGCGATATCTCCAGTATTAAAAACCTTTCCATCAAGAGTTTTTACATCTACAGATGGGAATTTTGCTTTAGCAGGTTCTGTAGTTTCTTGAGCGAAAGAACAGAAAAATGCAGATACGAATAAACAAGCAATGATAATCTTTTTCATAATTTAAAAATTTTAGGGTGCAAAAATACTATTTTTTTTTGATACATGATTTCTATTTCAAACCACAACAAAATTTTAGAGTGGAGAAGTAGAAGAAAGTTTAAATATGAGCTACTGTCTGGTATTTTACCAAGCAAAATAAAAACGAGACTGAATCACGTAAATGGATGCAGCCTCAGTTTTATCAAAAAGTATGATTTTCGGATAGCAATGGTAACTTTTAGTTCAGTTTTGTGGATACGGCAATACCCGCAGAATGAATATTTGCACGATATCCACCAGATTTTTCACCTAACATCAAGGTATAATCGTAGTACAATCCTAATCTTGTTTTAGGAGAAACTCGAAATAGAAGTTCAGCTTTCCCATCAAAACAATGTGAAAAAATACCTACTGCAGAGCAACCCGAAAAAAGTTCATTTTCCCAACCTCTCTCCCAAAAGGTGTAATTTACACCATAAAGCAATGATAATCTTGCCGTACAGATTTTAGCAAAATCATAATAGGCACGTCCTCCAACAGATATTCCTGAAGTAATAAATAGTTTATCTCCAACCTCAATATGATTACGATAGGGTAATTGTGTATTGACACCCCATTTAGAGTTTAGTGCGAATACAACATCAAAATGTTTTACAACTCCTAAGCCATATTGTAGCTGCATTTCCAATCCTGACATTTTTGCTCTATAAGTATATCCAGCCGAGTAATCAATATAATGTGTCAATTTTGACTCTTGGGCAAAAGAGAGAACTGGCACACAAGCTATTAACAAAAAAAATACTCTTTTCATAACTTACTATTTTTGTATTGTTAGTATAACATTTCCTTGCTCTAAATTATTCCAATTTGTATAATAAAAGCCTGATGATAGATAAAATTGTTTTAATCCTACTATTGAAGCGTAAGGACGATAGCTGTATGATTTTTTAATTCCTCCATTATTGTGTGCATTAAAGTTAACTCGAGGGGCGTTATTTCTATTTTTTGTATAAGTACCGGCATACATGTTATAGGTTATCTCAATTGCCCTAATCGCATATTCTTTATTAATTTTAACTAATAATGAAAAATAGATTGCTGCACGTTGGTACACGGTTTTACAATAAATTGTAGTTTCAGCATTAAAATCATAATATGCTTTATAATTCGATCTCCTCATATTTAATGTTTCCAATGTCGGAGTTCCATACAAAATATCAATAGCATTATCATCTATTCCAAAATGTAAAGTATCCTTTAAATCTAATTCGTCATATGCAATAACAAGATTTCTAAGAACATCGACTTTAAAAATATATCTTCCGATTTGAACAATTCCTTCTGGGTTGAGAAGCGTTGCTAAAATATCATCTTCAATGCCAATTTCTTCTCTATCGTACTCAGACATGGCAAGACGCATAGAGTTAAATTGCAAATCAGTTTCAAAATCTGTTAAATAATTTTCATTCTGATTCAATAAATTTATAGTATTTTCATAATCAACAATAGAGTTAAAATCTAACCAGGGTGCATTTGTTTGAGATATAGTATCATTACTATTATGCAAGTTAATATTTAAGCCATTTCCATTTACTAAGTTTTTGACGTCAGTAATATCATCATTACAAGCCGAAAGTGTGATCATTAAAATAATAGTTAAAACAATTTGTATTATCCTATTTTTTCATAATTCAATTAATTTTAAATATTTTTATCATTGATGACTTATTTCCCTGTAATTTACTAATAATTACAGGGATTCGCTAAATGAATTTATTTTTTCCTAAGTTTGCTAAAATTCTATTTGCCATTATATTTTTCAATTGTTTTGTGAAGTAGAAGTTTGACAACATAAACAATGCAACTCAAGAGTAGAAATAAGTATGAAAAATAACGTTACAAATATACAAATTATTTTTAACGAAGCATAATTGTTTTATTTTTCCCGAACATCTTTTATTTTATGATTATTAAAAACAGATTTCTTGTGCGGTAGGAAGTAGTATCCAATAAAAAAACTCTCCCCTCTTGTTCTGTATTAAAAATATTTTGTAACTTTACCGCCGTGAAAAAAGTACCCAATAATCCT
>CALGTS010000036.1 GCA_937901925.1 uncultured Bacteroidales bacterium
AAGCTGCGGTTACACCTTCAATCAAATCACCATTTCTGTACCATGTGTAAACTGCGCCTTCACCTGCATTAGAAGTTGCGGTTACTGTTACTTGGCGTCCTTCGCAAATTGCATTTACATCTAATGTAATAGATTCGATGATAGGATCAGCAATTGTTGTGATTTCTTTCTTTGCAAATCTTTCACAAGTTGTATTTCTTTGGATAACTTGTACAAAGAAAGAGTCAACAGAAGCGACAGGCATTGTAGTAGTATAAATAGGTAAAGTTGCACCTAAGATTTTATTTTCTTCAGATTTACCATTTTTATACCATTGGAAAGTATATTGATCTTCATTATAATCATTCAAATTAGCTACTAATGTAACCTCACCACCTTCACAAACTACATCTTCAGAAGCAGTAATATTAACAACTGGCATATCGTGTACTGTTACTACGAATGGTTCACTCATAGCATTACAATGAGTTTTAGGATCATAGTAAGAAACTTGGAAAGTATAAGGTTCAAAATTAACAGCAACTGGATAAGTTCTAATTAAAGAAGTTCTGCTAGGGTTAGAGTTTGTAATAATTGCACCATTTTGATACCAAGTAATATTATCGAAATGGATAGAATTACCTGTTACTCCATCAATATAAGCATCAATTGTAATATTGTTAGGGCCTACACAAACATCGTGGTCACCGAAGATTTCGATTCTATGGTTACGACGAACGATAACTGTATCAGAAGCGAGATTTGAATTACAACCTTCATTTGAGATAGCCATTACCTCATATACATATATAGTACTATCTCCATCAACTGCTAATGGAGAGTCATTCAAATAAGACAAATTAGCGCCCTCAATTTGAACTCCATTTCTGTACCATACGTAAGAGAAGTCACCAACTCCACCTTCAACAGCGGCATTAAGTAATACTTGACCACCATCACAGATTACATCAGCACCTGGATTAGAAATAGTAATTTCAGGCATTGTATTAACCTTAACTTCAATAGCATCACTTGCTGTACAACCTGTATTTGTTTGGGTAACTTTAATAGAATAGTTACCTGGTTCAGTTGCTGTATAAATTAAAGTAGTAGCTCCTGCAATTTCTGAATCATTTTTATACCATTGGAAAGTTAAATTTTCAGCATTCCAATCGTTCAAGTTTGCTGTTAGAGTTACGCCACCATCTTGAAGACAGATTGTAGCAGTTTCAGGGGTAATATTTACAACTGGGTTAGCATAAACTGTAACCAAGATTTGCTCGCTAACTGAATGACAACCTGTAGCATTATCATAATATTCAACATGGAATACATAAGGTTCATCAGATGGAGCAAGATCAGAAACTGTCAAAGTTGTACCAGTTTGACCTGAAATAGGTACACCATTTTTATACCAAATCATATTACCAAGAGAAGGTGTTAGAACATTAAAAGCAGCGTTAATTACTACATCTGCACCAGCACAAATTGCGTGGTCGCCAAAAAGTTGAATTTGGTGTTGCGGACGAACAATCACATCCATAGTATCAGTACCCAAGAAACAACCATCAGTAGTATTAGCTACCACTACATATTTATATAATGTAGTATCAGCACCGGTAACGAGAGGAGATGTTCTTAAGAAACTAGTATTAGCGCCTTCAATGATTACACCATTTTCGTACCAAGTATAAACTACATTAGAAGTATCGTCACCAACATTTAAAGACAATTCAACTTGATCACCATTACAAGTATTAACTATTATTTCTTGAGCGAATTGCATTTCGAAATCTTCAAGAGCCTTTACTTCAAACTCAGCGCTATCTGCATTATTGCAACCTGTAACGTGATATAGAGGTTTTACATAATAAGTACCTACTTCAGAGGTTGTGAAAGAAGGGGTATTAGTAAGAGTAGTATCGCCATTACCTACCCACATCCATTGATAAGGAGTACCATTCGATTCTGGGAAAGCAGCTGCAGTTACAGTTACAGTACCATTACACAAATACCAAATAGGTTCAACATCCACAACGGCTTTTGGAAGCACATCCAAACGATGAGGATGAGAAGTTGCAAGAGCGCATCCAGGACGAGAAACTTCTACAACGTAATCTCCTGAATTATCTTCTGTAGCTACAAAAGCATAAGTAGCCTGATTTGCTCCAGGGATATAATTACCATCTTTTTTCCATTGGAAAGAGAAAGCGGTAAGATTGTTAGGTTCAACATTACTCAACTCAGCAGTAAGAGTAACATTATCACCTAAACAAGCTGTATTAGCACCGAGTACTGAAACCGTATAATTTTCCATAATTGTAACACTAACTACAGAAGTTTGTCGCACGTCACTACCATTAGTAACTTCTGCATAAACTTCGTAAATTCCGGCTACTTGGAAATTAGGTTTAAATGTGCTCGGGGAGCTAAAAGAGTTACTACTTCCGTAAACACTGCCATTTACATACCACTGAATAGTCGCATCATTTGACACATTTCCAGAAGCAACAGATACGGTAAATTTCAACGTCGTATCTGATACGATAGAATAGGTGTGGCTATCTGGTGCAATTTGCAGAGAAAAAGCATCAACTGCAGGCACCTTTGGAGCCGATTTTTCCGCGTTCACAAGGCTAAAGCCCAGAATTAGAAACGCGGTCAAGAAAAAAATGATAAATTTTTTCATTGTAGTGGTTTTAATTATTAATATTGTTTTGTTTTATTTTCTGTCTTGTTTACTTTTATATCTTTCTCTATTTCAATTAATTATACCATAAATCTTGACTTATTTTTTTTTGACTCATAAAAATACATATAATTCAACATACTATACAAATCGACTTGCAAAAATACGAAAAAAGAAACATAAAACAGACAAAAAAATGACTTTTTACGATAAATATTTTTAAAAAAACTCTATAATACTGATAATCAACAAAGTAAATTATCAAAAGAAGAATTTACAATTAATTTAGGGTAAGAAAAAACAGGAAAATTAACGAAGAAAGTATTGATATACGGAATAAGCATAAGGTTTTGGAAAAAGAATAATGTATATATTAACAATGTATGGAAGAAAAAGCAAAGGAAGAGGATAGGGGAAGATAGGAAAGAACTGTAGGGGGAAGAGATGGGCTCCAGCAGAGGAGCAATGAGCGAAGTTAGGAAGAATAAAGAAATGGTCAAAAACAAAGAAAGATAAAAATAGAATAGATTACTCTGTTTTATTTAATATTATTTTTAGATATTTTTAAACTCTACCTATATAAAATAGATATAGAAACATTGCTGTATCAATAGTATATTAGTTATCTCTACTTTCGAATATATGTATTTTTATACTTAAATCTAACTATTATAATATTAAAAAAAATAGATTCAAATAATGTAGATAATAGAATTATTGTAATAGAATAAGTATTATAGGTATTATTTTTATATTTTTTGTTGTATTTATAATTGATATTCAATAGTAAAATCATATAATTAGATATAAAAATTGAAATATAATCAATAATGTATCTAATATTGTCATAATTATAATCATTAAATTTAATATATACATGAATAAATCATACAAAATGTAGCAAAATAAGGGGTTAGAGTGAAACAACCCATAAAAACGAGGTAAAAATGGGATTGATAATCATAAACAAGATAAAGTGGGAATAATTTCAGCGCAAGAGATATATAAAAGATTGACAATCAATCACTTATGTAACGATGGAAAAATATTTGATTTAATGAATGAAAAATAAAAATATGAACTTTCATATAAAAATAAAACAAACTTGTCTTAAATCGAATATAAACAAAAACACAACTGATTACCAACAAATTAGATACGACAAATCACTAAAAGATTAAGAAAAAGTAAATACTATAAAAAGAAGAAGAACTCTTAACGAGAAAAGAAAATCCGCAAGAAAAAGATGAGAATATGAATAATATTTGTATATTTGCGAAAAATATAAACGCAGTAAAAATAATATAAAAAGACTGATTATGAAAGTATTAGTATTGAATTGTGGTAGTTCATCTATCAAGTATCAGCTTATAGATATGGCAAACAATGCTGCTTTAATGGCAAAAGGACTTATTGAACGTATTGGGGCAGAGGTAGGAGAATTTACACACAAAGCTACAGGAAAAGATAAATATTATGTACAAACTCCTGTAAAAGATCACGAAGTTGGTATCTCATTAGTTCTCAACACATTAACTGATGAAAATTTAGGTGTAATTAAGGATTTGAATGAAATTAATGCAGTTGGACATAGGGTTGCGCATGGTGGAGAATACTTCAAAGAAAGTACAATATTAGGAGAAACAGAGATTAAGGAGATTGAAAAACTTTGCAGTTTAGCTCCATTGCACAATCCAGCAAGTTTATTAGGTATTAATGTAATGATGAAAATATTACCTAACATCAAGCAAGTTGGAATTTTTGACACATCATTCCATCAGACCATGCCACAAGAAGCATATTTGTACGCTCTTCCATACAAATATTACAGAGAGGATAAAATCCGTAGATATGGTTTCCACGGAACAAGTCATAAATATGTTGGACCTAAGGGAGCAGAACTTTTAGGCAAAAAGTTTGAAGACCTTAAGATTATTGTATGCCACTTAGGAAATGGAGCTTCTATTTGTGCCATCAATAAAGGAAAATCTGTTGATACCTCAATGGGATTTACTCCTGTAGAGGGTTTGATTATGGGAACACGTACAGGGGACTTAGACCTTGGTGCATTGTTATACATTGGAGAAAAAGAGGGGCTAGATTTCAAAGGAATGAATACGCTAATTAACAAGAAGTCAGGACTTTTCGGTATTACTGAAGGAACAACAGATATGCGTGACATTATTGCTGGCAAATTATCTGGTGACGAAGTAAAGACAAGAGCTTTCAATAGTTTTGTATATAGAGTAAAGAAATATATTGGGGCTTATACAGCAGCAATGGATGGAGTTGATTTGATTGTAATGACAGGTGGTATCGGAGAAAATGCTTTTGTCGTTAGAGAAGCAATTTTGAAAGACCTAAAATTCTTCGGAGTTGAACTTGATGTTAATGCAAACAAAGAAGCTGTTGGTATAGAGAAACTTATCACCACAAAGGATAGTAGAACTGCAGTTATGGTAGTTCCAACTAACGAAGAATTAGTAATGGCAACAGAAACCTATAATCTTGTAAAATAGGGATTTAAACGCCATCAAGAATAGAAAAAATCGCGTCGCACTTTCCGGAGTGGGCGCGATTTCTATAATTACTAAGGAAGATAATAATCATCTGATCTTCTGGGCGATACAGGAAAATATGAGTAAATCCTCTCCACAAACCGCCATGATATACTTGATAACCAAAATCTGTAGAATTTTCTAAACGATAACCATAACCATATAGTTGCGATGGCATTCCCGAGTAACATCTATTTCTTGGGGAAGTTGCCAAATCTACCCACACTTTAGGTAGAACCTTATAATCAATAAAATATGCTAATGCCCAACGATAAAGATCTAAAGCAGTAGAATATACACCTTTATCTCCCAAAGCGTTATTCATAAAATGGAAGGGTACCTCTGACTGAGAATTTAGATGGCCATACGCATAATTTGAGAAATTTTGATTATCTAAATCCAGGTAGGTACAAGTAGAATGCATCTTAACGGGCTGGAAAAAATTTTTTTGTAGATAGTCAGAGAAAGAGACACCCGAAACTTTTTCGACGATAGCTGCCAAGATAGCATAATTAGAATTACAATATTCGAAACGCGTTAAAGGATTTGCAACAATTTTGGGACGCTTATTAGAGAAATATTTTAGCAACTCAGTATTAGAAAAATTTGTCTGAACAGGAAAAGTTTGATCCTTAAAATCTATATAATCTGGCAAGCCAGAGGTATGTGTAAGTAACTGTTTTACAGTAATTTTTGAATAAGGAAAAGATGGAAAGAATTTAGTAACAAAATCATTTGTATCCAATTTTCTTTCTGAAGCTAACTTAAGTATTGCGGCTGCAGTAAACTGTTTAGAAACGGAAGCTAACTCTAGCATTGTAGAATCTGACAATCGATTATTGGGGGAGAACTTCGCCACATTTCTTTGTTTTAGATTTGGAATATCTTTATACAGTTTTTTAAACCCAACGCTTTTTTGATAAATAATACGATGACCTTGAGCAACAAGCACTTGTCCATTTAGTTTTTCGCAAGTTTCATCAAGTAGAGAAATCACCTCTTTCTCCTTAATCTGCTCATTAGCGTCATTCATTAACATAATAAGCTCTCCAGAAGTAATTTGAGAAAGAGATTTTTCTGGCACATTAGATGGTGAAGCAGAAAAAAGGAGCGATATTTGTAAAAGTATCTGTAAAAGATTCATATTATAGATTCAAAGGACGATGATTTTTCTGTTTCAATTTTTTTTCAGACTGTTGAAGGAACAAAATAGTTTCATGGGCACACATAGAATCAAGCAATTGTTGTAGAATATAAGAAACGGCATTAGGAGCAATATGACAAAGATCATCTGCATAGAAACGATAGTCTCTCAGGTCATCCATAACAATTTCATAGGCAGGGAAGTAGAAAACCGATTCATTATCAACAAGCTGATTAACAGAAAGATGAAGGACTGATTTGCTTAATTGATTTTGATGAAATCCATCGCTAAGGTGACGAATTGGGCTAATTGTAAAAACGATTTTGAGATTTGGGAGCATTAATTTTAGTGATTGAAGAATTGCAGAAAGTGTCTTTACAACATCATCAACTTGCAACATAGTTTTTAAAAACTGGGTATTAGGAATTTTGTGGCAATTAGCAACAATCAAGTTTCGAGGAATAAAATTATACACAAAAGCGGTTCCGAGAGTAATAAACACAAAATCTGTTTGAGAGAGGAAAGAGGAAGAATTTTGGAGTTGTTCTTGGATATTATTCAAAAACATTGATTTATCATTGTGCGAAAACTTAGTTGAGTGAGAAAAGCTAATCCACTGATTATTAAAGTTATAAATATATTCATCAGAATAAGAATCAGGATTTATTAGAAAATTAAGGGCCAAAGCTATAGAGGCTGGATTATAGAGAGAGCCAAATGGATTAACGCAGGCATTTACCTCATGGTCAATAAAGAAGTTTCCTATATTATCAGCGAAGCAGGAGCCCAAGAAAAGCATCTTGCTATCGGGTAAAATTTGGAAAGGGTATTTTGGGATTTTTATCTCGGTTCTAAACTTAAGCATACTAATTTGGGATTATTAACTTAGCAAATTTCAGTAGCAATGTTTTTGTGCCGACAGTTACGAATGCAACGGTAGCTTTTTTTTCTACTCCCACACCATCAGTAGATAGGACCTGTCCGAAGCCGAATTTATCGTGATAAACGCGAATACCTGGAATAATTTGCTCTGGAGTTGCTGGGGCTCCTACAGTTTGTATCTTTCTTTCTTCTAACACTTTAGCATTAGATATACGACGTTTTATCACATTAGGAGATGGAGATGGTTTTGAACTTTCATTTCTACCATTCACGAGATTTCCAAAAACACCAGGTTTTGAGGAAGCTTTCTGCGGGATATTAAGGAAATGAGGAGGGATCTCATCGAGGAAGCGGCTTGGCTCGCAGAATTGTTGAGAGCCATAACGGTAACGTGTTTGTGCAAAAGAGAGGTACAAGACTTGTCGCGCGCGTGTCATTGCAACATAGAATAATCTTCTCTCCTCCTCTAACTCTGCACGAGAATTTACGGACAATGCAGAGGGGAAAAGATTTTCCTCCATTCCAGTTACAAAAACGTAATTAAATTCGAGGCCTTTGGCTGCGTGAATTGTCATTAACTTTACCTTATCTTGATTTTCTTTATCTTCTGATTCATCATCAGTTAAGAGAGAAACTGTTTCCAAGAAATGGTCGAGGGAAGGGAAATAATTCTCGATAATTTCCCCTGTTTCATCATTAAAAGATGTTTCAGGATCTTTATCAGTAAACTCCTTCATTGCATCGAGAAGTTCCTCCACATTTTGAACACGGTCAGCATCTGATGGATCATTAGCAAGATCTTTTAGGATACCTACTGTTGAGACGATATATTTTCCTAATTGGTAAGCATCTTGTTTTGTCAACAGAGAAGAGAAGCTGGATATCAAAGTTGCGAATTCTTTCAATTTTGTTTTAGTAGGAGCATTCACATCCAGATTATAGAGTTCAGGATTTTGGACGACATTCCAGACATTTGTATTAAAATTTTTAGCGCAAACTAAAACTTTATCGAGAGTTGTAGCACCGATACCTCTCATTGGGTAATTGATAATACGACGGAGAGATTCCTCATCGTAGTGATTGATGGTAAGGCGAAAATATGCCATTACATCCTTGATTTCCTTACGTTTATAGAAAGAGAGTCCGCCAAAAATTGCATAAGGGATATTTCTTCTAATCAGTGCCTCTTCGATAGATCGAGATTGAGCATTTGTACGATATAGAATCGCGAAGCATCTATTATCGATATGATAATTCTGTTTATTTTCAAAAATAGCATTTGCGATTAGGTGAGCTTCATCGGCATCGGAGTTAGCTTTTAGCAGTTCAATTTTTGAGCCCAATGGATTATCTGTCCAAACCTCCTTAGAAATCTGATCTTTATTATTTTTAATCACAGCATTAGCGGCATTGACAATATTTTGAGTAGAGCGGTAATTTTGTTCCAACTTCACCACCTTAACAGAAGGATAATCTCGTTTAAAATTGAGGATATTTTGGATATTTGCGCCACGGAAGGAATAGATACTTTGCGCATCGTCGCCAACGATACAGATATTTTGGTGAGCGGATGAGAGTTTTTTTACAATTAGATATTGGGCAAAATTTGTATCTTGATACTCATCTACGAGAATATACTGATAACGATTTTGGTATTTATGCAACATTTCTGGGAAATCGCGGAGCAGCACATTCATATAATAGAGCAGGTCGTCGAAATCCATTGCATTAGCGTTACGCAAACGTGCATTATAGCGCTTAAAGATTTCTGCGATATAAGGTTTTCCAGACTGAGAATCAACGCTTTGTGTTTCTGGATTGTTTTCATATTCTACAGCAGAAATTAAGGCAGACTTTGCAGAAGAGATTCTATTGAGTACATGGTTAGCGGTATAAACTTTAGGGTCGAGGTTTAGTTCTTTAATTATCGTTTTCAGAACATTTTTAGCATCATCGGTATCATAGATAACTAAATTTTTTCCGAAGCCCAACTTTTCAGCTTCGACGCGAAGAATTTTGTAGAACACGGAGTGGAAAGTTCCCATTGTCACTGATTTTGCAGAAGGTTCCCCCACGATTTCGCGGATACGATTTTTCATCTCGCTTGCTGCTTTGTTAGTAAAAGTCAGAGCAAGAATACTGAACGGGTTGATTCCTTGTTGCAGCATATAGGCAATTCTGTAAGTAAGTACACGAGTTTTTCCGGAGCCTGCGCCCGCTATAACCATAAGTGGGCCTTGAATAGTTTTAACTGCATCTTGCTGAGGCTCATTAAGTTGTGCTAAAATTTCATCAGGAGTATTCATTTTCAAAGTATTATCATGCAAAGGTACTATTTTTTAGATTTTACATGAAAAATCTATAAATAATATTTCCATACTATTATGTGGATAGAGTAGGTTGTTACATTTTGATTATCATATAGTTATAAAAAACTCCCCCAAAAGTGAAAAGGAAGGAGGAGTTCTGCTATGATTATTGATTATCTTTTATTGCATTGATCAACTCTTCGATTGAAATATTGAGGAGTTTCAAGGTTTTTGCAAGATTAGGAATCTCTGTTTGGAAGAAACGTTCTTTTCGGAGAGTAACCACTCGATTGACAGCATCGGAAGTAACAAAATAGCCGATTCCTCTTTTATTAATAACTATCTGATTTGTTTGCAGATAATCATACGAACGCAGCACTGTATTAGGATTAACCTGCAGGGCGACTCCTAATTCGCGCACAGAAGGAATTCGAGACTCTGTTTTCCATTTTTGCAAGACAATTTGCTCACAAACATACTCTACAATTTGCAGATAGATAGGTGTTGTTTCCGAGAAATTCATACTAAACCTCCGTCTCTTTTAATCTCAAATAGGTCATTCCCCAGAAGAAACAGATCAGCAATAACTGAACGACACTACTTACAATTGGGTAAGAATCAAAAAAGTCATTAATAGGCTCATTCAACATTGATAAATCTGCTGAAAAAATATTATTATCAGCAAAAATATAGCAGAAAAGCCCACTATAAATCAGTATAAAAAGAACCATTACTACTCCCCAAAGACACACATTCCAGAACGAATGTTTTTTATAATAGACAGAAGCAAAACTAAAGATTGCGAGTAACAAAAAGAATCCGAGAGAAACACCAATATCTTGCGGCATGGTATATGGATAATCTTGAAAAAATTTAAAAAATAGGACATCAACTCCTAAGGCGATGAGAGAAAATAGTGCACAAACAAGTGGGTAGATTACACTAACCAACAAGAAATTTGCCATTGTTTTTTCTGCTGGACTTGCGGGCATCATCATATAAGCGATTGCGGATTGTGAATTCTGCAGATTTTTAAAAATCCGAGCGGCGAAAAGTATTGATAAAAAAGTGTAAACAAACACTATAGTATCAAAATCTGACAATATAGGAACCACCACTGCGATAACGATTAATGGGGTGAATTCCTTTTTAAATTTTTCCACTATAAAACAGCGGATTAGATTAAAAACATTTTTAAAATCCATATCAATACAATTAAAATTTCAGACTTATTGAATTAACATTCTCATTTAAAGAATCTTGTTGAAAACAATCGGACTCTGGAACGGACTCCTCCTCCCAAATAGTTGGAGTATTTTCAATTTGTGGCAATTGATTATATTTATGCACAAAAATTGCCAATTCTACTGTATAGAAAACAATGAAAATTCCCAAAACTGAGAATAATATTATATTTGTCTTTTTTTTCATCTTACAAAAATTTAGATTTTACATAAATAGTTCCTTGAATTTATCCTTATTACAAATTATGGCATTAAAGAGAAGTTCCAAGTCGATTCGGGAACCTATTCCTGTCTTATTTTCACGTACAGCCACAAGGCCTTGGACTGTTTCTTCTGCATAAATCACATCTTCATCAGCAGTTTGCACCACATCGAAAGATATTTTTTCTGCAATATTATAGGTTGATTGGTTCAGCAAAATCTCCCCATTATTTAGCACAACAACCGCATCAATAAGATTACTCAAATCGCGCACTTGGTGTGTAGATATGAGCACCAATTTATCCTCTGTTGCTGCAGAAGCCATAATTCTACGAAATTCTGTTTTAGATGGAATATCCAATCCATTAGTAGGTTCATCCATAAAAAGCACCGAGGTATTTGTTGCCAAAGCAAAGCAAATCATCACCTTCTTTTTCTGTCCGTGAGAAAGTTTATCCACATAATCATCATAGTGTGAAATTTCAAACTTATTCAAATACTCATAAAATTGCTCTTGACTAAAATAGGGATAGAAAGGAGCATATATAGATTGTAACCTATTGATTGTCAAATGCGGAACATACAACTCTTCTGGAAGAAAAAATAGATTTTGCAGCATCTCCTTTTTGCGGAGGCAAGCGGGTAAGTTAAGTGTTGTAGCCGTACCTGACTGAGGGAATAGCAAACCCGCCATCACTTTCAGCAGTGTTGACTTTCCTGCGCCATTTTTACCGAGTAAGCCATAAATATGCCCTGGCTCCAAATCCAGAGAAAGATTTTTGAAGAGAGCTCTTCCTTTGGAATACCTGAAATTAACATTTTCTACATTAATCATAATTATTTCGTTTTAGGATTTTCTCATTATCAATTATAGTGTATTAGTGAATTAATACACTGCAAAAGTAAAACAAAAAAAATCTATTTTCAACAAATCAAACAAAAAATATCTTATTAAAAATCAACAATTTACAACTGTAAGGATTAAAAAATAGGAAAAGTAACGGAAAAATAAGGGAGAAAAAGAGCGATTAGGAGTTCAAATTTTGTAAATTTGCAGCCTCAAATTTTGGTTTGACATTTACGAATTTTCACGTTAACTAATTGAAAAATTAAGAACGATTATGCGAATCAGTGACATTTTAAAAAAGAAGAAAACCTTTTCCTTTGAAGTATTTCCTCCCAATTCGGAGCAGAGTAAAATCAGTGACATTTATAGCACGATAGACTCATTACAGCAATACAATCCTGACTTTATCAGTGTAACCTTCAAATCTTCAGGGAATTATAGTCAAAACACCATAGATTTAGCAAGTTACATTCAGAGCAACAGCAATGCAGAGCCATTAGTACATTTTACTTGCGGTGCACTAGACAACCACGATGTTGATCAATTGATAACTACCTTACAACAAGCCAAATTAGAGAATATTTTAGCGTTACGAGGTGATCGTCCCACAGACTTTGAAGGCAACTATCTACAATATTTTAAGCACGCATCTGAGTTGATGGAATATTTACGTGAGCGGGGTGATTTTTGTTTAGCGGGCGCATGTTATGCGGAAGGTCACATTGAATGTAGCAGTTTATATGAAGACCTTATTAATTTGAAAATCAAGCAAGAAAAGGGTGCTTCCTTTTTTATTTCACAACTTTTTTACGATAATAACTACTACTACCGATTAGTTCGTGCGGCCAAGAAGATGGGCATTACCATACCGATTATTCCAGGCATTATGCCATTGACAAGCAGTAAGATGTTCAACAAGATTATGAATATGGCGGGAGCGAGCATACCTTTTGAACTCAGAGTTTTGTTTGATCGTTTTCAGGATGATAAACGTGCGATGTATGAGATTGGGATAGCATATAGTGTGAACCAGATTTTAGAACTTTTGGCGAACGATGCTGACGGAATTCATATATACACAATGAACAATGCTAAAGTTGCTGGCGACATATACGAGCGTATTAAAAGTGTGATTGAGAGAGAATTACGATAAACTTCAGCAATGAAATCTACCATTCTGCGATATTTAGGTTATCCTTCTAGCAACAAGGTTGATACGCATACGCTCCAACTCATTCAGAGGGCTGAAGAGGAGATTGACAAGATTGCAGAATTTCGATACTCACACCAAGAATTTGATACCCCTTTACCCTTTTTAAGCGAAAATAACTCCTACTTACAATATCTCCATAATCGTCCGTACTTACTGATTTCCACCACTTTGGGTATTCATATTGACCGATATATTCAACGATTACAGATATCAGATATGACATACGCCACCATTTTTGACGCAGTTGCAAGTGCCTACTTAGAGTGGCGTGCGGACAATTATGAACGCCAATTGGGATATACAAATTTAGACTTCCGGTTTTGTCCTGGTTATGGTGGCACAGAGATAGCAGACAACAAACGGATTGGTGCAATAATCAAGGCAGATTGCATAGGAATTAATTTTTTAGACTCAGGAATAATGTTACCCTCCAAATCGATGGTAGGAATTATTGCCATAGGTTTACGTCAGCAGAAGAGTTGTGCAGTATGTGCAGCATTTTCGGAATGTATCTTTCGGAAGCGAGGTGAACGATGTTATGGTGAGTAATTCCAATTAAACAAGAAAATATAATCTATCATTGTCATCATACTATAAAAATATGAAAAGAAATTTTTTTGCACCAGGTCGTGTCAACCTTATTGGAGACCACACAGATTATAACGGCGGTATGGTTTTTCCGGCTGCGTTAAGCATGGGAACCTTTCTAACGATTACGGAACTATCTAATTGTCAGGAATGCGCATTTTCTTCAGAAAATGATTCACGTAGTTACAGATTATCGGCTAAGGAATTAGAGCAGAAGCAGAGTAGTTGGGTTGACTATCCTTTAGGGGTATTAAAAGAATTTCGGGATCGAGGGGTTGACGTTCTGGGATTTAACTTTCATTACAAAGGGAATCTTCCCATTGGTGCGGCACTATCATCCTCTGCCTCCATTGAAGTAGTAACAGCGTACGCAGTAAACGAAATCATGGGGAAACCTTTTTCATTGATAGAATTGGTACAGATGGCGCAAAAAGCGGAAAACGACTTTGTAGGAATGAACTGCGGCATAATGGATCAATTTGCTTCGGGATTTGGAAAAGAAAATTGCGCTATTGCTCTAGACTGCAACACGTTGGAGTTTCAGTGTGTTCCCTTGGATATGCAAGGCTTAAAATTTGTGATTACAAATACGAATAAAAAACGCGGACTAGTAGATTCTGCTTATAATCAACGGCGTGAAGAATGCAACCAAGCACTATCAATACTCAGCAAACAACTCAAAATAAACAACTTATGTCAAGTTAACCTTCAAGAATTTGCCCAATATTCATCTATGTTAGGAGGATCTGTATTTCGTCGTGCACGCCACGCCATCAGTGAGCATGCGCGAGTTGTTACAGCCATTGATGCTTTAAAACAAAAAGATATGCAAACCTTTGGGCAACTGATGAATGAATCTCACACATCGTTATGCAAAGATTATGAAGTAACTTGTCAGGAATTGGATTTTATTGTTGATTTTGCTCAAAGATTTGATGGAGTTTTAGGAAGTCGTATGACAGGAGCGGGGTTTGGTGGTTGTACCGTAACTTTGATTGAAGAAAGTGAAGTTTCTACCTTTATACAGCAATTACGAAGTGCATACGAGCAAAAATTTACGATGCAAGCTGACTGTTACATTGCTAATATAGGTAATGGTGCGAGAGAATATTAACAACTACATTTATACTTGTTTTTTAGGATAACTATTTGTATTTTTGCCGCTCATATAAAGTTATCATTATGAATCCGGCATTTCATGTTATTGACATTATTGTTGTCGTTATTTATCTTTTCATTATAGTTGCTTTGGGATTATGGGTATCTCGAAAGAAAAATGGGAAAGAGAAAACCACTGAAGATTATTTTTTAGCGGGGAAATCGTTACCTTGGTGGGCCATTGGTGCTTCATTAATTGCAGCAAATATTTCAGCAGAGCAATTTATAGGAATGTCTGGTTCTGGATTTGCGGGTGGATTTGCTGTTGCTTCCTACGAGTTAATGGCAGCTTTAACACTGATAATCGTAGCTAAATTCTTTCTACCCATATTTATTAAACAAGGCATTTACACCATTCCAGAATTTGTAGAAAAGAGATATTCCACGCAATTAAAAACAATTTTAGCTGTATTTTGGTTATCGCTTTTCATCTTTATTAATATCACCTCGGTATTATTTCTTGGCGGCAAGGCGATTGATACAATTATCGGTGTTGGAGATGGTAGTTTTATCATTCCTGCCATTATCATTTTGGCCATTATAGCAGCCTGTTATTCATTATATGGCGGTTTATCTGCTGTAGCATGGACAGATGTGTTACAAGTGGTTTTATTAGTTATTGGAGGTATTCTCACCACCATTGTTGCCTTACAAGCTGTTAGTCCTGACAGAACAATTTTACAAGGTATTCAGTACGTAAGCGAACGCGCAGGCGATCGTTTCGATCTTATATTATCCAAGGATAACCCTGAATACCAGAATCTTCCTGGAATTATGATGCTAATTGGAGGGCTTTGGGTTGCGAATCTCTACTATTGGGGATTCAACCAATATATTATTCAACGTGCCTTTGCAGCAAAATCGCTGCCTGAAGCGCAAAAGGGACTAATTTTTGCTGGATTTCTTAAGATGCTCATTCCGTTCATTGTTGTCATTCCTGGTATCATTGCTTACGTTATGTTTACAGACGGAACACATGGGGCAATTTCTGCATTTACAATGGAAGATGGCACTCTTAACAATGATAATGCATATCCATGGCTTATCAGCACCTTTATTCCCATTGGTCTTAAAGGTTTGGTATTAGCGGCATTAGCGGCTGCTATTATCTCCTCATTAGCATCAATGCTCAATTCTGCATCTACAATTTTCACTATGGATATATTCAAACCCTATTGGGCACCAAAGTGGGAAAAAAAGCATAATAAACCTATAAATCTTGTCACTGTAGGAAGAATTTCTGCTGCAGTAGCTTTAGTAGTTGCTTGTAGTATTGCGCCTGCATTGGGTAATATTGGACAAATGTTCCAATATATTCAAGAATACACAGGCTTAGTAAGTCCAGGAATTTTAGCACTATTTTTATTAGGGCTTTTCTGGAGAAAGACTACCAATCGAGGAGCCATTACTGGAGTGATACTTTCTATACCAATTGCATTAGCGCTCAAGTTTTTACCGATTGAGATGCCCTTTATAGACCAGATGTTCTACACTTGTATTATGACGATGGCAATTATCATTTTGGTAAGTTTATCCACATGTGCTACAGAAGAGGATTCTAAAGGTATTCCACTAACTTCTGATCTCTTCAAAACGGATAAATTTTTCAATTATGGTGCATACGCTATCTGCATAATACTGGTAATTATATATGCAATATTTTGGTAATCAAAGTTTTAACAACTCTCTAATTTCCTATATTACTAATTTTAATCTGAATTTTGCTTACGTTCGAGCAGTTTAGTTTTCAGGTCTTTTAATCCTTTGGCACCAACAATAATGAGTCCACCATATTGTGCAACTTTTGCCAATCCGAAGAAAAGAACAAAGAGGATACTTTTCCAAAGTGTTGAAATAGGAAGTTTCATCTGGACAAAAGAGAGAATATAAAATGGAACGCAGGATAAGAGGATAAAGATTCCTGTTCGTAAGGAGAAGTTTGCCAAGAATCCTTTCACCCTCATTATGAATGTGTTAGATTTTTTTTTGACACTTTTATTCATCAATATTTATATCTAAAAACAACTAAAAGATAGTATATAACGAATAAAGTTTAAAAATGTTTGATAGAGGAAGAATTTTCGTTACTTTTAGAAAAGGGATTCAATTTGTGGTACGAAGCGATCGATATCGCCAGCACCGATTGTAAGTAGTAACTCTGGCTTCATTTTCAAGAGAAATGGCAGCAAATCCTCTTTGGCGAGTAGTACCTTATTATTTCCTGGCACGAGGTCCAATAGGAAAGAAGAGGTAACCCCTGGAATGGGATCCTCGCGTGCGGGATAGATTTCGAGCAGAATTAGGAAATCGAGTAGTGAGAGGGCCTCAGCGAACTCGTATGCAAAATCTCGTGTACGAGAATAGAGATGAGGTTGAAAAATGCCCACTGCCTTTTTGTGTGGAAAAATCCGTTTGATAGCAGTAAGAAAACTCTTAATCTCTTCTGGATGGTGCGCATAATCATCAATATAGATAAAATCATCGCGTTCTACACGAATATCAAACCTTCTTGCCACACCTTTAAAATTAGGCATTTTTGAAATAACATTACTAAAATTGCAATCTATTTTCTCCATTTTTGTATTGAGGGAGATTCTTTCAAAAACTGCTGCCAAAGCGGCTACAGCATTTAATACATTGTGCATTCCAGAAATTCCGAGTATCAACTCTTCATAAATCAATTCGCCATGATAATAGAGGTCAAAAATTGCTTTATTATGGAAAAGTTGAACATTTTTTGCCTGATAATCTGCAGAATCACTTACCCCGTAAACGACCTTTTGGGGGTGCGAAATCTTATCAGCAATATTCTCGTGGATAATCAGTGCCCCCCTACTATCTACCTGATTTGCAAAAAGTTGAAAAGTTCGAAGAAGTTCTGAGGAATCCCCATAAATATCCAAATGATCCGCATCGATAGAAGTAATAACAGCAATATTCGGGAAAAGAGTTAGGAAGGAACGGTCAAACTCGTCGGCTTCTACCACTGCTGTATTAGGATTAGAATCAACAACGAAATTATTTTTAAAATTGTTAGCGATTCCGCCAATAAAAGAGATAATCTGATTTTCAGGATGGAGTAGATGAGTAATCAGTGCTGTAGTTGTTGTTTTACCATGTGTACCAGCAACGGCTATGGTAGGAAAGTTACTACAGATCATTCCCAGCACTTGAGAGCGTTTATAAAGCGGCACCTTATTTTCTATAAAATATTGATACTCTGAATGTTTTTTAGGAATTGCGGGTGTAAAAATTACTAAATCAACATTTTCAGGAATTGCATCAACATTCTCATCGAAATGAATTTTTGCACCTTCAGCTGTTAAAGTTTCTGTAATTCGAGAAGAAACGTGGTCATAGCCAAAAACTTGACACTTGTTTCTCAAGAAAAAATGTGCAATGGCGCTCATACCGATACCGCCAATCCCCAAAAAATAAACTATTTTTACCTCATTCAGATTCATTATTTTATTGATTTATAGATTAATAAATCGTGATTTCATCGATAAAAATCCAGGCTTTTGATCCGGCACCAAGGTGCCAATCGGGAATAATTCCGAAATTCTTAGCATAAATTTTCACATAGCGAGTATGCACATTCTTTTGAATGGTAAAATTATCAATTTCCGTTTCCTCATCCATAACAGAGTGAGGATTTTTAAAAATTCCGTAATTGGTCCAAGTTTTACCATCTTCAGAAATTTGCACAATCATTTCAGAAGGATACCAAATCCACGAGCGGATTTCTTGTAAGAAACCAACTTTCACGGTAGAAATTTCGCGCATCTTCTCCAAATCTACGATTGCCTCAAAATCGTCAGTGTAACCTTGCCAACCACCTAATTTATAGTTTACAGTTCCGCGGATTCCGTCAATCAATCCCAAGTCACCACCTGCAGGATATTGAGGACTATAAGGCGTAATCAATTGAATTTGCTTATCTCTTTGAAACTGAACATAATCTGCAGTTACCACATTACTAAAGCCGGTTTCTGGATTCCATGCTACAGCCTTGATTGTTACATCTTTTGTAATGGAGATTGGTTTTGTATAGAGTTGAGATGACAATGTGGGTTCTGAGCCATCAAGCGTATAGTAAATTTTATCGGTTTGAGCTGGATATTTTGTTTTAGGATTATCCATTTCAGCAGGCTGATATCCAAACAATTCAACTTTCATACTATCCTTAAATGAGCGTTGTTCTGTAGAAAATCGAGGAGTCATTGTCATCGTTGCATTCACAAAACTTAGCGGACAATTTTCTGTTTTGGCACCCCATTTTTCAGGTTTTGGACTCATTACAAACTGAATTAAACCTCCATCTTTAATGTCGTCGAAAGTAAGATAATTTCGAGAATGTTTTTTACCATTCAACATACAAGATTTGATATATCTATTTGTTGCAGACTGATTTTTACATTCTATCACAAGATCCATTCCATTTTCGAGATGAATAGTAACTTTATCGAAGATTGGCGAACCGATAGCGTACATATTATCACCTGGGCAAACGGGATAAAAACCCATTGCGCTCATTACATACCAAGCGGACATCTGACCGCAATCCTCATTACCACACAATCCGTCGGGTTTAGAGGTGTAAAGTTCACTCATAATCTTTCTGACCAACTCTTGTGTTTTGTGTGGTTTTGCCAAATAGTTATACAAATATGCAGCGTGATGACTTGGTTCATTTCCATGCGCATATTGTCCGATAAGTCCAGTAACATCAACTTGGTCGCGACCCGACAATTTTGCTTTGGTTTGGAATAGAGAATCTAAGAATTTTTCTGCCATCTTTTCACCACCAATCAGATGGACATAGTTATAGAAATCGTGAGGGACATAGGTTGAATATTGCCAAGAATTAGCTTCTGTAAAATGATTATTTACTTCGGTTGGATCGAAAGGATAGAGCAGAGCACCATTTCCGCGTGCGTGCATAAATCCTTGAGGATCCATAATATTTTTATAGTATTGGCTTCTTCTAATAAACTCCTCATAGATTTCGTTATTACCCAAATCCTTAGCCATTTGAGCAATACACCAATCATCATAAGCATACTCCAATGTTTTGGAAACCGACTCATGTTCTTTATCGGCGGGTACGTAGCCAAACTTTTCGTACGGGCGGCGACCCAACTTATCTAATTTGGCACTTTCTACCATCGCTTTCAACATCATCTCTGGATTTTCGATAGGAATTCCTTTTCTGTAGGCATCAAGGATTACTGGGATTGAGTGGTAGCCAATCATACACCAAGTTTCGTGAGCTGACAACTCCCACATTGGCAACATATTCCCTTGTTCATAGTGTTTAGCAAAAGTGTATAGAAAATCTTCGGTGCGTTCACGATCGATAAGTGCCAACAAAGGATGTAAGGCACGATAGGTATCCCATAACGAGAACACAGTATAAACATCATGACCTTTTGCGTGATGCACTTTTCCATCCATTCCTCTGTACCTTCCTAACACATCTGTAAAGATATATGGAGATGTAAAACAGTGATACAACGCGGTATAGAAAACTCTTTTTTGTTCTTCATCATCAGTTTCCACCTCAATTTTCCCCAACTCACCATTCCAAATTTCATTTGCATTAGCTTTTACTTTATCGAAATTAAAGTCAGGAATCTCTTTATGATTCACGTGAGCTTCGTCCATTCCTAAAGCCACGCCAGAAATTGCCACCTTCAGCACAATCTCCTTCACATCTGGATAGAAATAGACAATTGCCTTACAATTTTTCCCTTCGATTCCTGAAACTGAATCCACAAGTTTGTTATCTTGGTAATACTCAATCTTCTCAATTGCATCAGAGAAGAGAATTGAGAAATCTAGGCGTTGGTCAGGGTTCCAAGCTTTAGAATCACGATTTCCAAGAAGTGCTTTCTTCTCAGAATCATAGCGGAGAGCAGAACGCAGCACCATATCTCTATGTTGCAAATCCACGATAACCCCTTTAGGCTGATTATCATTAGGGAAAGTATAACGATGCATAGCCACGCGCAACGTCGTTGTAAGTTCCACTTTCACACCATATTTATCCAACAAAACGGAATAATAGCCTGGTGAAGCACTTTCATTTTTATGAGAAAATGGCGATGCATATTCAGTATTTATCACCGATGGTTTGCCTGTAAAAGGCATCAACAAAACATCTCCGTAGTCGGAGCAGCCCGTTCCGCTCAAGTGCGTATGGGAGAATCCATACACGATACTATCGGAATAGTGATAAGCAGAACAACCTTGCCAACCATCTAAACGGGTATCTGGACTTGCCTGAACGCCGCCAAATGGCAACAGCGCACCTGGATAAGTATGCCCTGTAAAATCTGTGCCTACAAACGGATTAACATATTGAGTAACGGAGTTTTGAGAAAATAAAACATTCTGAATGAACAGAAATAGAATTACAAAAAAATAGCGTTTCATACCATTTAAATTTGGTGGCAAAGGTACATCTTTTTAAGACACCGACAAAGATAAGATTTTAAAATTGACAGAATATTTTAGAATTGATTCTGAGCGGTATATCCATTTTTGTCAAAGTACAATAAAATTCCAGCAGAGATTTTAAATTGGTAGCCACACCTTTGCTCCTTTATTGTATCTTTGCCGACAAAATAGAAAGTATGAAAACGATCAGTGCGATGATTTTTGCAGCGGGCTTAGGCACGCGCCTTTTTC
The DNA here is from genome assembly GCA_937901925.1 of uncultured Bacteroidales bacterium. GTDB lineage: Bacteria > Bacteroidota > Bacteroidia > Bacteroidales > WCHB1-69 > JAEZOU01. The sequence continues at coordinate 21,506 of CALGTS010000036.1, forward strand.
CACTCACGGCAGATAAACCCAAAGCCTTAGTAGAAATCAAGGGGAAGACACTTTTAGAACGTGCCATTCTAAAACTTGAATCTGCGGGTATGGAACACATTGTGATTAACATACACCATTTTGGCGAAAAGATTATTGAATTTCTGAAGCAGCACAGATTCTCAGCACAAATCGAAATATCGGACGAGCGCAACCTTCTTTTAGATACGGCAGGCGGACTTAAATTTGCGGAACCACTGCTCCGAAATTCCGAACACATTTTATTATATAATGTAGATATTATCTCCGACATCAACCTCGAAAATTTATATAATTTTCATCTCAAATCGGGGGCAGCTGCAACATTAGCGGTACGAAATCGAAATAGTTCACGACATCTACTTTTTGACGAGCAAATGACACTTTGCGGTTGGCGAAATCACAAAAGTGGCGAAGAGATTTGGGCGCGCAACGTCGCTTATGCCAACGAGTTTGCCTTTAGTGGAATCCATATCATTCGGCGGGAACTACTATCAAAAATTCCTGACAACACCAAACTTTCCATCACGCCATTCTATTTAGAGAGTGCGAAAAATCATCTTATTAAAGGATTTCTACACGATGAAAATTTCTGGATGGATTGTGGAAAAATTGAAGACATCCAAACCATAGAGTGTTCCGAGATATTTTAATTTTGATTTGGGCGTATCGGCTCTTTTCCATTGCACGAAGCCGACGCGCTCGCCGTCGAGCTTTCCGCTCAAATTCGCGCCTCAATTTTTCGCATCAAAATTATCTAAACTTCTAAGCTTCAAACTCTAAGTTCCTAATTCTAAGCTCTAAATCCGGCGCTCATAACCGCTGCAATCCCTTACGCAACTCATTGCTGGAGCATTGACACAACGGCGCAAGCACGCATTTATCTTAGCGTACACATTACTACGCCGTTATTAAAGGCGTACATATTGCAACATTCCATCATTCAGTTTATTAACTTTTATCTGTGTAAAAAAAACTCCATTTTCTTCCACATTCTCCATTTTTTTCCACAAAATTCCAAAAATCATCCATTTCCTTCCATAATTTATCAATACATTAATTTCAAAAGAAATCTACTTTTATATATAGTATTGATTATCAATATATTAAAATTAATCATTAAAAGAAAAAACAACTACTGAAAAATCAATAATTTAGCAAAAAATCGAAATAAAAACGATAAAAAATCCATTTTGTTCCACGCTCATTTTCAATTAGTTAAATATAAAAATTGGCATATATAGAAAAAAAATTTCAATATTATGGAGTTAATTAAAAATATTATGTATTTTTGCGAATTGAAATAGTAAGAAATGGGTATTTTAAACTTAGCGACATTTGAGGTTACGATGGAGAAGAATGGAAGATTAAAACTTCCGTCACTTCTTTTGAAGCAGTTTCCGGAGGAGGAGCGGCAGGCCTTCTACATTACGCATGGTTTAAACCACAACATTATCTTATGGACAGAATCGGCATTAACGGAACGGATTGAGAAAGTAAATCAATTAGACGAGGAGAATGTGTTGGTACAAAATTACAAAAAAGTAGCTTTTAGGCGAATTGTTCCTGTAGAAACCGACTCACAAAATCGCATTATCATCCCAAAGCTTTTCATTGAAAAATATCAATTCCAGAAAGATTTGGTACTTTGGTTGGAGAATGGTAAAGTTGAGATTTGGGATGCACAACTATTTGATTCTAAGTTTGACATGTCGCCTGAGGAGGTAGGTTTGATGAATCAGGAAGTATTTACGAACCATTTGAAACAGATTTAGCAAAATGTACCACAAGCCTGTACTTCTTGTTCCTTCCGTTTCTGCATTAGTTACTTCACCTCAAGGAATATACGTTGATGTAACTTTTGGCGGTGGCGGTCACTCGCGCGAAATTCTCAGTCGATTAGCTCCTGAGGGTCGTCTTTTGGCATTTGACCAAGACCCTGATGCGGCAAAAAATGTAATTCAAGACTCACGTTTCCAGTTTATTCCCTATAACTTTGAGCATTTGAAGAAATTTCTTCAATTCTACAAAGCCTATCCTGTTGATGGCATTTTGGCCGATTTAGGAGTTTCATCGCATCAATTCGACACGCCAGAAAGAGGTTTCTCTCATCGTTTCAATGACAATCTTGATATGCGAATGAATCGCAATAAAGGGATTTCGGCAGCAGAACTTTTAGCTTCCTATCCTCCGCATCAACTTACAAAAATATTAGGGGAATATGGAGAGGTACAGCAGCCACAACGCATTGTAAATCTAATCATCAAATATCGCGAAGAGAAAGAGATCATCACCACTGGCGACCTTGTAGAAGCTGTAAAACCAGCACTTCCACACGGAAAAGAAAACAAAATTTTATCTCAAATTTTTCAAGCCATACGGATTGAGGTGAATCATGAAATTGGCGTACTAAAAGAGTTTCTCAGCCAAACAACTGAAGCCTTAAAGCCGGGTGGAATTCTTTCTATAATCTCATATCACTCTTTAGAGGACCGATTAGTAAAGAACTTTATGAAAACTGGAAATTTTGAGGGTGAGTTAGAGAAAGATTTCTATGGCAATCCGCTCACACCCTTTACCACAATAACTCGAAAAGCGATTATTCCCAATGATGAAGAGATTGCTACCAATTCCCGCTCCCGCAGCGCAAAATTAAGAATTGCTCAAAAAAAGTAGAAAGATGAAAACGACAAGTCAGAAAAAACAGGAACAAAATAGTTCCCACGCTTGGCAAGATTTCATCAGTGGGGACATTCTACTTGATACCAAAGTAAAAGCTTGGTATCCTTACATTTTATTCCTATTTTTTTTAGCATTCATCTTAATTTGGAACGATAGAATTTTAGAAAACAAACAAAAAGAGTTACAAGCTAAAGAGAAAGAGTATCAATCTGCAGTAGAAGATATTAAACTTCACAATAATTATATCAATTTTGGATATAAAACTGAAATTAGAAACAAAGCCTTAGAAGAGGGCTACATCAAGAACCTAAACGCGAAATACAAAATAGTAATTCAACAAGAGGAGGAAGAATGAAAGAGGAGGAAAAAGTAATTCGCGGTCAATTTAAAAAAAGGTTACAGATTGTATATTCTGTTATCTTTCTCATTGGTATTGCTTGCGTTATTAGTATTTTAAATTTAGGAATTAGGAAAAGAGCATTATACAACGGAAGCACCAAATATTGTTATGACAAAACGCTTCCCGATTCGCTCATTGCGCAACAACCCCATTTTAACGATTCCACCTGCACAAATGTAATCTTTAACGACACACTCAAACCCGTTCGCGGGGAGATTTACGACTGTAAAGGAAGAATTTTAGCGGGCAATAGTTATGCTTACGAATTAAAAGTTTTTGGGTCAAGATTAAGGAACACTCAATTTTCTGAAAACAAAAAAGGAAAAAAATCTGACGATTATGTACCTTCGATGAACGATTCCATCCGAATCAACAATAAAACCTGCCTACATCGAAGTGACACTGCAGCAATTAAGAAAGAGATTCACAAATTAGCGATTCAGATTCACAAACAGTTGAGCAATCGCTTTAAAGGGGACATAAAAAGTTACGAGGACAGACTTACTCGTGCTATTTTGAAGCATCAAGATGTAATCATTAAAAGTTCTCTTAAACAAAATGAACGTTACATTACCAAAGAGGATATTGCCTTTTTTGATAGTTTGAACATTATTGGTTACAAACAAGGACGGGGCAACAAGAAGATTGTGGGTTATCCAGCGATGAAAATTCGTATTTATCCATACGGAGAGATGGCGAAGCGTTTAGTTGGAAACTGTCCACAAGAGAAACACATTGAAGGAGGTCGCCGTCCGTATGGTTTAGAATATTATTTTGACAGCACACTTACGGGAAACACTGGTGTGAACAAAATTTTAAAAACCAGTAACATAAACCTACCATTGGGGAAAGGTACAGAACCTCGAGATGGACTTAACGTTTACACCACTATAGACTTAGACATACAAGACATTGTACATGAAAGTTTGATGGACAAGATGAAAGAGTTGGGAGCGGAATGGGGTTGTGCTGTAGTAATGGAGTGCGCTACAGGGGAGATTCGTGGCATTTCCAACTTAGGACGCGAAAAAATTGATGAGAAACAATTTGAATACACCGAGCAACTAAACTACGCATTGCGCAAAAGTGAGCCAGGTTCCACCTTTAAATTGGCAGCCTTACTCACCTACTTAGATAGAGTTACGGAAGACACAGCAAAAAGCTATTACACTTGTGGTTGCGAACTTCGGAAGTACAATATCCACGCTCGTTTTAAAGAGTGCAACAAAACTAGTAGTAATGGAACGTGCAGTAAATCAAATGCAATGACAATTTTTGAAAAATCGAGCAATGAGGGTATCAGTGCTATGATTTTTGATTGTTTCGGTTTTGTACCTGGCAAATATAAAAAGGCTGAAGAAAACTATATTGCTGCTTTGGATTCAATGTATATTATACAGCCATTAGATGCTCAACTTGAGTTACTTACTCCTACTATCAATCGAAACCCAAAGGAGTTCAACCCTACGCAATTCTACACCTATTGTTTCGGAGGTGGTATTGATTTAGCTCCCATTCAAACCCTAACCTACTACAATGCCATTGCCAATAACGGAAAGATGGTAGCACCTCTTTTCGTAAAAGAGATTAAGGAGGAAACAAAAACCATTAAAACCTTTAGTAGTAAGGTTATAAAAGAGATGATTTGCAAATCAAGTTCTGTAAAAAAGGCGCAAAATTACCTACGCCAAGTAGTAATTGGAGAGCATGGAACAGCACGTAGATTTCGGAATAATCCCATAACATTTGCTGGAAAAACAGGAACTCGCGACGCGCGCAACGAGGAAACACACTCCTATATTTCGAGTAGCAACAATATCTCATTTTGCGGATATTTTCCCTACGAAAATCCCAAATACAGTTGTATTATATACATTGGCAATGCAGGATTGGTACCTAGTTCGCAGGCCACAGAAGTTTTCGTCAACATTTGCAACGGAATTTCCGATTTAGAGTCGATCTCTTCCGCACGCTCGCTTGACTCTACCTGGGCACATACGGGCGTAAATGCACGCACTACGCACATCTCTGATGTGAAAGACATTCTTGAAAATTGGGGAGAGACAACTACACTAAAAAAGATTAAAAATACGCAACATAACTACGTAAAAACCACTTCATCTGGAGAGTGGAAAGTTGTGGAAATTACGAAAGAAAACATATTAAACCATGTTGTGGGTATGACGCCTTCGGATGCAATTTATGAATTATCGAAATTAGGATATGAAACTATTATACAAGGCTATGGCTATGTCAGCGAAGCAATTCTCAAAGATGAGAAAGTGCTATTGATACTTAAATCGGGCTGATAGTCAACCTTCACTCTGTTGTTCACCATTACCATTTGACGCTCTACTCAAACCAACCATTAACTTTATAAAACATCGTGAAATTATTAAAATCTTTATTGGGACTTTGTCGTGTATTTCAAATTGTTGGTGATGAAAATATTACAATTTCATCAATCACTTTTGATACTAGAAAAATTGAAACCTGCTCTAATGGAGAGACGCTCTACATTGCACAGAAAGGAGTTCAGACCGATGGTCATTTATACATTGACCAAGCGATTGAGAAAGGTGCGCGCGCTATTGTGTGCGAGAAAATACCTGAAAACATTGTAGAGGGAGTTTGTTACGTACAAGTTGCTGATGCATCAGTAGCATTAGGTAGAATTGCTTCTGCTTTTTACGACCATCCATCGAGAAAATTGAAACTTGTTGGCATAACAGGAACCAATGGAAAAACCACAACCGTAACATTACTACATAGGTTATTTATGAGTTTAGGTTATCCTACGGGGCTTCTTTCTACCATTGTCAACAAAATCAATGAAACCGAAATTCCTGCTACACACACCACTCCTGACGCTATTGAGCTGAACAGACTTCTCAATGCGATGGTAGAAGCGGGGTGCAGTTATTGCTTTATGGAAGTAAGCTCACACGCCATAGTGCAACACCGTATAGAGGGTCTGCAATTTGCTGGAGGAATTTTCAGCAATATCACCCACGACCACTTAGATTTTCACAAAACATTTCTTAACTATATCCAAGCCAAGAAAAGTTTCTTCAACTATCTTTCTAAAGATGCTTTTGCACTTACCAATCTTGACGACAAGAATGGAGAAACGATGGTTGATAACTCGCCTGCTCGAAAATTCACATATAGTATCAATTCGGGAGCTGACTTCAAAGCTAAAATCCAAAATAATAGCTTCGATGGGCTGCACCTTATTATTGATGGCACGGAAGTTTACTTTAAAATATGTGGAAAATTCAACGCTTATAACCTACTTGCCATTTATGGAACTGCCATTTTATTAGGAGAAAACAAGGAAGATGTTTTAGTTAAAATGAGTAATTTAGAAGAGCCTAATGGCCGTTTCCAAATTATAAAAGGAAGTAACGGAAGGTGTGCCGTTGTGGATTATGCGCACACACCAGACGCATTAAAAAATGTTCTTTCTACTATCAAGGAGATTACAGAAAATAGCGTAAAAGTGATTACCGTTGTGGGTTGTGGTGGAAACCGAGATGCGCTAAAACGCCCTGTAATGGCAGAAGTTGCATGCAAATATAGTGATAAAGTAATCCTTACGTCAGACAACCCTCGTAACGAAGATCCTCGCGCCATTATTAGTGATATGGAAGCTGGCGTTCCTGCAGAATTCAAAAAAAATCACGTTGTGGTAATTGAAAACCGAGAGGACGCCATCAAAACGGCTTGTATGATTATGGAGGGAAACGATGTTCTTTTGATTGCTGGGAAAGGTCACGAAACATATCAAGAAATTAAAAATGTAAAACACCACTTCGATGATTCTGAAGTAGTAGAAAAATATATCAATTAGCAGAAAGGAGTAATTATGTTATATTATCTATTTGATTGGTTAAACGAATCTTATAATCTTCCTGGTGCAGGATTGATACATTATATCTCTTTTCGTGCTGCCGCTGCATTTATCATTTCGCTGATTGTATCGATGGTATTTGGTAAAAGATTTATCCAATTTATCAAAAAGAAACAGATTGGTGAAGAGATTAGAGATTTAGGTTTAGCAGGACAAAAAGAGAAAGCAGGAACTCCGACTATGGGTGGAATTATCATCATTGCCTCCATACTGATTCCTGTCATTTTGCTTACCAAATTGGACAATATCTACATTCTTCTTATGATATTTACCACTTTGTGGTTAGGTGGATTAGGATTTATTGACGATTATATCAAAGTATTCAAGAAAAACAAAGAGGGATTATCACCCAAAAAGAAATTGGCAGGTCAAGTAATTTTAGGTTTAGTTGTTGGTAGTGTTATCTGTTTCAGTCCTGATGTTGTGATAAAAGAAAATACTGGCATGAAATTCAAAGAGAATATCGAGACGAACACCATTTTCACACTTGACAACGAAGTTCAGGATAGTCATTTATCACAGAAATCGGAACCGCAACACTCTACCAAAACCACCATTCCATTTGTAAAGAACAACGAATTTGACTATGGTTGGCTTACACGTTGGTTAGGAGATGTTGATGGAAAATGGGTATTTTTGATTTTGATTCCGATATTCACCTTTATTATTGCAGGTGTTTCCAATGGTGCCAACCTCACCGATGGACTTGATGGCTTAGCAACAGGGACTTCTGCTATAATAGCGGTTGGTATTGCGCTATTGTCGTACGTTTCGGGCAATGCGGTATTCTCTTCTTATCTTAACATCATGTACATACCCAACATCAGCGAGGTAGTAGTTTTCTCTGCTGCTCTTATTGGAGCTTGTATTGGTTTCTATTGGTGGAACTGCTTTCCTGCGCTTATTTTTATGGGAGATACAGGAAGCCTTACCTTAGGCGGAATTATAGCTGTACTTTGCATTATCATTCGCAAAGAATTACTTATTCCTCTATTGTGCGGAATATTCTTTGTACAATCTTTATCATCACTTCTTCAAACTTCCTACTTTAAATACACTAAAAAAAGATATGGAGAAGGAAGAAGAATCTTCTTGATGGCACCATTACACCATCATTATCAGAAAAAAGGCATTCCAGAAACTCGTATCGTTCAACGCTTTATCATCGTTGGAATGCTCCTATTAGTTTTAACATTAGCAACCCTCAAAATTAGATAAAAATGGCATTAAAACAAAATAAAAGCATCTATCAAATTGTAAACAATCTTCAAAGCAATGATGATATGGCATCATCAATGAAGAATATGTTGTTAAAAATGAGAAATAAAGGTCTTCAAGAATCACTTTCTGATTTTGAAGGTTCAGAGCATAAATTGGAGATGGTAACCACTATTAAGGAGATAGATTTTATCAACGATTCAAGTTCTACAACACTCAATGGCGTTTGGTTTGCTTTGAGTTCAATGACACGTAATACCACATGGATTACCTCTGCCAACGATTTAAATGGTATTGTTAGCCGTTTACATTCGCAAATTGAAGAGAAAGTAAAAGTAGTTGTTTTATTGGGCGTTTATGACACCTCAATTCACGATTATTTCTTAAAAATGGGAAAAGAGGTCATCACCTCAATGAATATGGAAGAAGCAGTACGAGCAGCCTTTTACAAATCAAAACCCAACGATGTCATTCTTTTCTCACCAGGTGTTGTAAGTGGAGGTAACTATATAACCTATCGTGAAAGAGGGAAAGCTTTTAAAAACGCTGTTGCGCAACTTTAAAGGGAGGAAATAACAATGGCTACTCCTACCATAAAATTGACACATGGGACCGATAGTGGCATCTGGTTGATTGCTGGATTTTTAGCCATTATCTCCCTACTAACAAGTATATCCACTCAAGTTTGGGCAGGACATCTTCCTTTTCTTATTGCAGCTGGTGTATTGATGTGGATATTTTCAAAAATCAATTATCAGAAACTCTCAATATTCTCTAACATCGGTCTTTTATTAGCCTTTGCACTCCTCTTATTTACACGTGTTACAGGCGGATTTGATGCTCGTTCCATTGAAATTGGTTCACATCAAATTCAAACTATGTACTTTATTGGATTCTTACTAACATTCTATTTATCAAAGTATTTAGCTGTAAAGATTAACAATCAAGTTAGGACAGGTGAAGAGATTACGCTCCGAGAAAGCATTATACAATGTATAATCATCTCAATTATTTGTGCAGGTATTTTCACCTCGAAACAATCTACGGGCATTATCCTCTTTATAATATGCACCATTTTACTACTATTGGGTGGAGTTAAGATTAAATATATTACATCATTCATAGGAATCTGCTTGATTTTAGTACTCATCATTGTCAATTTAGGACTTTTCCGTTCCTCAACGCTTGAAAACCGTATCAGTTATTGGTGGACAGGTGAGTTGTCGATGGAAAAGATTACAGATGGTGAAGAGTTGACACCTGCCGAACTAAAAGAGCGTGAAAAATATTACAAAGCGTACGGCGAACAGATGGTCTATTCTCAAGCGATGATTGCGCGTGCGAGTTGGTTTCCCACCAAAGTTGGCCAAGCATACTTAAAAGATGAGATTCCTGCGGGTAAAAACGACTATGTTTTTGCCGTTATTGTAGAAGAATTTGGAATTTTAGTCGGAATTTTTGTTTTATCCCTCTATCTCTTTTTGCTATTTCGGGCTATACGAATTGCGCAACGTTCGGAAGGCATTTTTGCTAAACTGCTTGCTACCAGCATTGGGCTCTGGATTAGTCTTTTAGCCATAGTTCACATCGCTGTAAACAGCGGAATGATGCCTGCTACGGGCGAAACACTTCCCCTTATTAGCAATGGAGGTATGGGAATTGTTTTTACGGGAATTCTATTAGGCATTTTACTGAACATTAGTAAATATAGCGAAAAAAAACCAATAAAACACATTCCAAATTTTTAAAAATGGAAAAAACTCTTCTCAGATTTTTTTTCTGCACATTCTGCCTTATTGGAGTAGCACTATCTGCTAAAGCACAAAAATTTGTCTATGACTTAGACTTTCTTTTCTATTTTGATAATCGAGAATATCACTCGCCATACAGCGATGCGCAAACCCTTTTAGGGGCAAGACTCTCTCCTGAAATTGGAGTTTCCATTGATGACAACACGCAAGGATTGCATCGGCTGATGGCAGGGGCACAATACTGTCAGCCTTTGAACAAGAACTTTTTAGATGCCAAATTGATGCCCACACTTTACTATCAGTACAAAAAAAAGGGCTATAACCTTCATTTTGGCGCCGTTCCCTACAGAAAGTTGATGCACACTCTACCTGAATTTTACCTTTCAGACTCGATAAACTACGCACATCCCAATCTTTATGGTGCTTTGGTTCAAATTACGGGGAAACGTGGATTTTTGGAGTTATACTGCGATTGGTATGGATTACAAAGTCGTACAACACGCGAAGCGTTTCAATTGATGGTAGATGGCGAATTTCGCGCAAAAATTTTCTACGCAGGTGGCTACATCAGCCTGACGCATTTGGCGAACAAGGCAGCACCGGAGCCTCGATTAGGAGTATGCGAAAAATTTTCCGTAAACCCTCTTGTTGGTATTAACCTCTCCCCTATCACTCCGCTCGATTCTTTCACCGTACAGGCGGGCTACATACTCGGTTACAATCGCGAACGCGAAACTGCTACACAACATATCTCACATGGTGTACATGCCGATATTTACCTACAATGGCGTTTTTTAGCTTTGCGAAATAACTTCTTCTACGGCAATAACTTTATGCCTTTTTTTAAGGAGTTAGGCGCAGAATTTCACCGCGGAAATCCCTTTTTCCAAAGTAAAATATATAATCGCACTGATCTAATTGTATATCTCTTTAGAAAGGATTTTGTAGAGTGCCGTTTTGCTTGGAATATCCACTATACCCCAAACGATAAAATAGGACATCAACAGCAAATTATCTTACAATTTAACTTAGGGAAAGCATTACCCAAAAAATAGACGCAAAATTGTACGGCAAAAAACTTGTTACTTCCGCTTTAAAGTTAGCACTGTAATTTCTGGCTTAGCACCAATTCTGGGACGGAGTACGGTTTCACCTAAACCAATGTTAACATAAAGATTCTGTTTCCCTTGTGTATATAACCCTCTATATTCCTTATACATAAAAGAGGAGGGCGACCAGCCATTAATGGAAAATTGCATCGCATGAGTGTGACCAGATAGTGTCAAATCAATATCGGTTTGTGCCACAACCTCTTTACGCCAATGGGTTGGGTCATGCGAGAGTAAAATTTTATAATCGCCATCAGCACCTTGCATCGCTTGGGGAAGATTTCCGTAGGAATTAAAATGCGAATGCACGGAAATGTTTTCAACACCTATCAACGAAATTTTTCCATCATCGTGTGATAAAGAGAAATTTTCATCCAGCAACAGATGCCACCCCATCTCTTTTTGACGTATTTTTAATTGCTCGACATTCTCCTTTTGAGCACTTTGCGACAGATCTGTATAAACACTATAATCGTGATTTCCTAATACAGAAAAAACACCTTCCCGAGACTTTATCTTCATTAAAATCGTATCTAAGCCATCTAATTCTTCGGGACCGAAAGAGACTAAATCGCCCGTAAAAGCAATAATATCTGCATTTTGTTCATTAATCTTATTTACAAGCTTCTGCAAAAATTCTCCTCTTTTCTTAAAAGAAATTAGATGTAAATCTGAAATGTGAACAATAGTAAAATTATGAAAAGACTCTGGAAGAGTTTCACTTTCAATATCTACTTTATTAATTCTAAATTGGTTACGTTCTATTAGAGTTCCATATCCCCATAACAAAGGGACAATCCATAAACACCATAAGCCTTTTAGGAAAAAGAGACGGAAAGATGCGCCAAAAACAGCCGCAACGCCCGCAACAGACAAAACAACAACACCTAATAACAACATACCTATAATAATAAATAGAATGTTGGCAAGGATTTCCATTTCAGCTACGTTATGCATAATTTCTATTTAATTCTTACATTTCAATAGTGATTCATTTTCAAAATGATAAAAATTATTTTTTCTTTGGGTAGATTTTTATCACAAAAGGAATCGCATACTAAACTTGCAAAAGTACATATTTATTTCATATCCCCAACAATAATTTTTCCATCGAAAATAGAGCAAGATATTTACTTAAAAACTATTTTTGCACAAAAAAAAATATGCACGAACTTATACAACTTACTCTATTTTCCACATGCGATGAGAAAGCAATTACGACATTACTTAATGCGCCACACCGGCGCAGCATATATAAAAAAGGTGAAACTATAGTTCACCAAGGCGACCCTTGTCGTTCGCTGATTGCCTTAACGGAAGGAGTTTTAGAAACTCAGATGATCGGTTTGGAGGGTCGTGAGGTAACAATTGAACGGATTGAAGCACCTAAAATTTTAGCGCCTGCATTCCTTTTCGGGAGTAACAATCACTTCCCTGTTGACGTCGTTACAACAACATCGTGCATAGTTTGGCATATAGACAAAGAGGGATTTTTCTGTTTTATGCAGCAAAATCCTAGTGTCCTGCGCACATTCCTGCAACTGATTTCGGATCGTAGTCAATTTCTCAGTCAGCAGGTAAGAATGTTTGCTGTAGAAAGCCTTCGCACACGAATTATCAGCTATATCACTGAAAATAAATACCTTAAAAACATTCAGAAAAGTGCATTAATTTTGGGAGTTGCGCGGCCATCATTATCAAGAATAATTTCAGAAATGGTTGAAGATGGGATTCTAGAAAAAAGCGAGCATGGATTTTGTTTAAAATAATTTTTTTGGTAACAAATGTTACACATTATTTGTTAGAATGACATTATTTTTGCCCCAAAAAGAAAAATTATGAAAATCAAAAGAAACATAATCAACATTGACGAAACATTGTGCAATGGGTGCGGACTATGCACACAAGGATGTTACGAAGGAGCATTACAACTCATTGATGGGAAAGCGAAACTTATAAGCGAACTTTACTGTGATGGTTTAGGAGCGTGTATTGGAGAATGTCCTGTAGGAGCTATCAGTATTGTAGAAAAAGAGGTTGAGCCTTACGACGAAATTGCTGTAATGGATAGAATTGCTCCACAAGGCGCCAAGGTGATTGAGGCTCACCTACGACATTTAAAGAAACACGGAGAAAATCAACTATTTCAACAAGCAATTGAATATCTCAGAGAACATAAAATAGCATACAATCCGATGGCTATTATAGAACATAGTTGCCCAGGAACGGCGCAAAAAGTATTTTCTAAAACGCAAAATCATGCAACAAGGAATTCTGAAGAAATAAACTCTGAACTCACACATTGGCCGATACAATTGCACCTCATCAATCCACAAAGTGAACATTTCCGTGGAGAAGACTTACTGCTGGCGGCCGATTGTACTGCTTTTTCATTAGGGGGATTTCATAGCAAACTACTAAGAAACAAAAAATTGGCAATTGCCTGCCCTAAACTTGACAATGGTAAAGAATCTTATATTGACAAACTTACGCAACTGATTGAAGATGCGCAAATCAACACACTTACGATTGCTGTTATGGAAGTTCCTTGTTGCAATGGACTGCTACAATTAGCAAAAATCGCCTTAGAAAAAGCATCACGGAAAATTCCTATTAAGAAGATTGTCATCTCCATTCAGGGTAAAGTTATAGAAGAAACTTGGATATAATAGAAAAGAAAAGGAGACGCTCAAAAACGTCTCCTTTTGATTATTGACACGAACTATTGTTTTACAAATCGCTTTGTAACAACACCTTCTGAACTATTTACTCGTATAAAATAGATTCCGTTTGCCCACTGTGAAATGTCGATTTGAGATGTTTTTTTCTCAATTTTTTCAACTGTGATTAATTTTCCATACACATCGAAGATTTGCATTTCAGCACCTATGAAACGAGAGTCGGCCCACTTGATTTGAACTTGAGAAGTAGCAGGATTTGGATATAGAAGAAGCACTGCCTCAGGATTAAATTCATCAATATCGGTTTCATTCACAAATTCAACTGCAATGGTATGATTTGCAACTACATTAGAGAAAGTGTAACTATTATCGTCAGGAGTTGCAATATCCATATTATCCACTAAAATTCTATCAACAACTGCATCCACATTTGCAACAAAAGTAAAAGTCATATTTTCGCCTGCATTCACGGTAATTTCCCCGCTCGGCATAATCGTTCCTGGACCAGATGCTGATGCGATGATAGTATATGTGTTTTCAGATTCTGTCAAAGTAGTAAATGGCACTTCTGCAGACCAAGGACTTTCGTTATTGCTTCCACAGACAGATTTTACGCGTACAACATAATCGGTATTGGGTTGCAAATTAGAAATTGTATAATTTGTTATATTCAATAGTGTAGAAGTAGTCCAATTATTAGTATTTGCCGCCTTATATTCCACTACCCAAGCTTCTTCGGGGCTACTCCACGAAATGGTTGCTGAAGTAGCAGCAGGCACCACTTGAACATTTGTAGGTATTGCACACGCTGTAGGAATTTCGGAAACCACAACATCATCAATATTACATGAGTAATATAATTCACCTATATAGCTCCATTGGAAAGCAATTCTACCGTTAGTAGCAGTAATAATTTCAAAACTAATTGTATCATTAGCAATTGTTGTTGAAGAATTTATTGTTGCCACTTCTACAAAAGAGCTTGCCGGAGCATTATCATCTGTTACATAACCCACTTTCAAAACACCCTTGGTAACATCTTCCATTGCATACGCAAAACTGATTTGGAGTGTATTCAGAGATGCCGAAAATGAGGGAAGAATAGCAAAAGCTTGAGTTGCTGGTGCACCACCAACAAACGACAACGCATTAGGCTGCGATGTAGGCCAATGATAACTTCCACTTCCAATAATATGGGGTGCAGGGCGCGTAGTGTTATCAGTAAAAGCTTCCCAACAGAGCGGAACAACACCCGCATCTGAATGTGTTGTACCTGGATAAGTATCAAAATTTTCGGTGTAAGGTATTGGTTTCGGTGCACAATCTGTAATAAATGAAACTATATCAGACCAAGCGGATAGGTCCGTTGAACTACAAACAGATTGCACATAAACATCATATACGGTTGATGGTAATAAAGATGAAATAGAGCAAGGTTGAGTAACTCCCTGTAACAATGTACCCGTACCTTGCGCAAATCCTGCAGGGCCATATTCCACATTCCAAGATGTTGCGTTGTTTCTTTCTGTCCACGAAATAGTGGCTGAAGTTTCTGTAACATTAGAAGTCATAACATCTACAGGGGCAAAGCAAGATGGAATTGTGTTCAATACAAAATTATCTAAATAAATAGCAGCATAAGAAGAACTTTCTAATAAAAATGCTATATATTGACCATTCCCAGCATAGGTATCAAAAAGAATTTCAAACTCTTCCCAATGTCCAACAACACTTGGCGATAAAGTATCGACAGGAACAAAGGTTGATTTATCCTCTGGATTAGAGATAACTCCAACTACAATACTAAACTCATCTACTGTTTTCATCAATTCAAACGATGCCATCAAAGTATTGATTGGAATTAAGGAATCGACTTTTGGAGTTGTTCCCATAGTAAAATTATTTGGAGAAGTATAAAAATAGAGTGAATTATAAGCAGTAGAAGTAGTTGTGATATGTGGATAAGGTGCTGATGCTGTATTAGATGAATTTCTCAACCAACATTCTGGCATTGGGAAATCGACATTATCGGGATAAGTATCAAAATTTTCTTCGTATGGCAATGCACTAATCACATCACAAAGTGTTGTAACCGCTAGTGCAGAGGTCCATTCAGAATGTTCAAATAGATTACAATTGGCTTGTACATAAAAATCATACGTTGTAGAAGCATCTAGACCTGTAATTAGATAAGGATTGGTAGCATTATAGATTACAACACCTTCACCTTGTATAAAACCTTCTGGGCCATATTCTATATTCCAGGACATTGCATTTCCGAGTTCATTCCACCCAAGAGTTACTTCTGTAATATCTACATTCATAGCGGTTAGATCATTTACGGGTAAGCAGGCGGGTGCAATATCAATGGTTACATCATCGAGGTACCCTTGACTTGCAGTCTCTGTACAGAGATTTAAAAATGCAATTCTATTTCCATCACCAATAAAATCAGAAAAATAGATTGTATATTCTGTCCAATTATTCACCAATCCACCAATTGTATCTACAGGAATGAAGGTTGAATAATCAGATGCATCCGACATCACACCTACAATCAATTGGGCATTTTGATTTGGTGAACGATACCAGAAATTTACTTGCAAACTATTTATAGGATATAACACCTCATCAATTTCGGGCGTAATAGCCACATTGTAAGTTCCAACATTATTAGCAAGAAAATATAAAGCACCAGGTGCACTATTATAAGTTGAATAGATATAAGGATAACTTCCATGGGTTGACAACTTGGACCAACAAGTAGGATATGACGAACTAAATCCCACACCATAGTTATCGAAATTTTCAGTGTAAGGCATCTCTGAAATTATTCCGCAAGCAGTTTGGAAATAATAAGGCTCTGACCATTCTGAAAACTCTCCATTACCACAAACTGTTCTTACATAAAGTTTATAAGTAGTATTTTGAGTAAGTCCTGACAAAGAGATAATTGTATCTGTAATTTGGATTGGAAATTGCGTTGTAAGATCGCTACTTTCGAGACCGAAAAGATATTCCCAAGTGACATCAGACTCATTTGCAGGTGTAAATTGAATATCAGCAGCAGTAGTAGTTAGACTATTAGCATTTAGGTTATAAGGTCTTCCACAAATGGTTCCTACTATTTGGATAGAGTCGATACTTGCTGCAGGATTTGTACCATTTGCATAATCATTTTTCCACAAGAAATATAATCTTTTAATGCTATTTGCATATTGAGCATTTAACGCTACGGAATATCTATTTCCTGTTACATCTTGGTTCAATTTTCCAGAGAGAGCCACTGCCGTTTCTGTTGGTTTAGGAGTCGAATAGGATGATATCATTGGCACAGCAGGGTCATCTATAAATAGTTGGATAAAATCGCAACAAGATTCACCATTTGCCCTCCAGACGAAAGAAAGCTCATACTCAGCAAAATTTCCAAATGCGATATCGCGACACGCCCAAACTACAGAAGTCTCATTATTTGTATAAGCATTTGTATTGCCATTATCATTAGACACATAGAGTTGCGGTGCAGTAGCTCCATTGGGTTGTCCGATAAACCATTTATTTACGTAAGTATCATTATAAATTACCCAATTTTCAACCTCTAAACTATCAGCAAAGTTACTGAGATAAGGGACTTGTGCTGGATATGCAGAGGTCATAAAAGAGTGAATATCTGACCAATTACTAACTTCACTTACACATTGAGATTGCACTCGAACATAATAAATTGTATTTGGGGTAAGAGAAGTAAAATGGAAGTTTGAAGATGTTGTAGTGAACAAATTTGTACAAGTATCAGGGAGAAAATTTGCTTCTGTACTAAGTGCTAACGTAAAACTATTTGGAGTATCACCAATTGTAGTCCAACGTATATCAGCTTCGGTAGCATTAACTCCATCCGTAACAAAATCGAGAGCTCTACTGCAACCTGCAGGTGCTACGCATGTTGCCAACATTGAAAATCCTTCGTAAGCATTTGTACCATCAGAATGAAAAAGAATTGTGATAGGACCACGCTCTGAAACAAAAGGACCGAAAGTAACCGTTTCTCCACTGATGCCACAGATTACGCTACCCAAATGTCTTTCATCATTCACCTCATCACCATCATAAATTCTTAAATAGTCGTAGTTAGCCTCTCCAGCAAATGTTCCAGATAAAGAAATAACATATCCTTCATCAGGATTTATGGTAAGTACATAATGGCTATTATGGGAATAGTCTCCATTTAAGCCTCCGTCATCTACAATATGAAGGGTACAACCTTCAACAACATTGGAACCCACTCTTTCCATAGCAATGGTAAATGGTGCTGTAGTTGCTGGCTCGTGACACCAAGGACTCTCATCGCCACTTTCACAATTAGCACGCACGTAGAAATCATAAACTACCCCAGGTATCAAGTTAGAAACACTGCAAGAGGTTGTTGTCAAGCCACTAATAAGGGTTGCTATTTCTGCGTTATTAGGGTCGAAACCTTGCGGTGCATAAATCAAATCCCACTCGTGTGCAGTAGTATCTGTCCAAGAGAGAGTTATAACATCTGTTTCTGAAGAAACTACACTCAAATTTGTAGGTCTTGGACAAGTCGGTATCAGATCTACAATAATATCATCGATGTAACAAGCACACGTATTTGGGTGTAAGCTTTTTAATGCAATATATCTTCCATTTCCGCTATAAGAATGGAGTAATACATCTTGCAAATTCCACGTATTGGTAGTAGTACAAGCAATTGTATCAATAGGAACAAACGTTGCCATATCATTAGGGGCTGTCATCACTCCTACAATCATTTTAGCGTTTAATTCGTTCACACGCATTTTAAAAGTAACTTGCAAAGTATTCGCATTATAATTCTCGCTTAAAGGAGGAAGAGAGATCAAACTGAAAGAAGAATTTGTTCCATAGAAATACAAAGATTTTTCACCGAATAGATTTTGAATATACGGATAACCTTCTCCATAAGTTGAAATTTTATTCCAACAATAGATTGAAGCAGATGCGCCGAGTTCCATATCATTAAAATCCTCTATAAAAGGAAGATTATCTATATCACTACAGCCTGTTCTAAATGTAGTGGATGACCACACACCAAAATCGCCATTATCACACACCATTCTCACTGCAAATTCATAAAGAGTATTAGGGGTTAAATCCGAGAAAATGACCTCAGGAGTTCCAATTATCATTTCTGGCACTAAACTTGTGTAATCAATAGTACCTGCCTCTCCTAATAGATATTCCCAACTATTTTCATTTCCACCAGGATACCAAGAAACTGTTGCCGCAGTAGTTGTAATGTTATCTGTTGTAATATCATCAACACGACCGCAGTAAGGCATTTCGTGAATATCAACATCATCAAGAAAGATAAGATTATAGATCCACTGTGGAGCTCTAAAAGCAATATATCTTCCCATTCCTCTATAATGACTCGTATTAACTTCACCCAACTCCCACGTCATATTGGCAGTTGGTGAGAAAGAACCAATTACTTCAAAAGTACTATAATCATTTGGGTTGCTCATAATTCCCACTTCAATAAAACTATTATTTCCAGATTTTAGAGCATAGAAAGAGATTTGCAAATTAGCAATATCAATAGATTCGTCAATGCGAGGAGTTACCGCATAACTATATTCTGTATTAGAGCCTTTGAAATAGAGTGAATAGGAAGGAGAATTAGAATAAGAAGCATTGGTAAATGGATAAGAAATTGTACCATTAGATCCTCTACCCCAACAATCTATAAAATACTGAGCACCTGACCCTTGCGCATTATCAAAGTTCTGAACATAGGGTAACGAAGAGATGAGGTCACATTCTGTTACCGCAGTTACGGTGGTCCAAATACTTTGTTCACTACCACACTCTGAACGCATTCTGATTTCGTAGGTCGTTTCTGGAAGCAAATTATTGATAGTGTATGGAGAAATTGTTACAGAACCCATATTGGTCCATGCAGAACTTGTCAATGCCCTATACTCCAATTCCCAAGAATTTTCTTGATAACCTAGTGCCCACTCAATAGTTATTGACTCAGAACCCACCTCTGTTACATACACAGCGGGTTCAATACAAGTTGCCGTTGTATCGCAAGGACTTACAAAAACCACATCATTTCTATAAATAGTTTCATATGCAGAACTAATGGTTGCTGGATTTATATCCAAATAATCGTAAACATATAAAGATCTAACTGATGGATGGGACCTGAAATATGCTATTCCTGCCGTGCTATTAGAATTATCATCAATAGTTAGTACTAAATTATCACCAGTATAGAAAAATGTGGAATCAAAAGTAATCTCGAGCCAACCATTTGAAGTTGTAGCCACTTGACCAGAAAAAACTTTAGAATGATTTGTAGTTTGAATATAAGTTCCTTGAGATAAATCGGTTTGTGATGTATTTCCTAAATAGATATCCCAATTACGGGGCTGTGAATTAGGAGTAGAAACGAAAATCTTAATTCCACTAATATTTCTTGCACTAATCATTTCATTTTCCGTAAATAATTGCTGAGAAATAGCAAATTTAGAATTTGTTCTTGACGGTAATTCTGAAGAATTATTAGTACCATTACCAACAGAGATGTCACCACCAACTAAACATTGAGTAGTAAAAATTACGGTATCGTTCATCTGCGCACCATTGGCACAATTTGAAGAGACGCGTGCCATATACTGAGTTTGAGGAGCCAAACCTGATAGAATGTAGGAAGTTTCGTAAATGGAAGACGCCACTTCTGTCCAATTATCGCTACCCACTTCAGTATATTCTACTTTATAATCGTAAACGTTGTAAGGTGCTCTTTCCCAAGTGAGGCGTGCAGATGTTCCTAACACATTGTTAGCAACAAGATTAGAAGGAGGAGTACAAAGCGGAACATAATCCACAACTACGGAATCTATGCAAATATAACCTTGTTCTCCTTGAAGTGCTAAGAAAGCAATATAAATATTTTCAGAAGAAGTTATTAGCGGAACATCAAAAAAATCCCAAGCGTATGTATCAGAATAATCGGTAGGATAGATAGAACGCAAAAGAGTAAATGTACGAAGATCCCCTGGATCGGTCATTATACCAACATCTAAACGCCCTGCATAACTCATTCCTTTTCGCGCCAAAAAAGTTACGTGTAACATTTGTGCGTCGTATGCTGATAGGTCGATAGATTGTGAAGTTGCCAAAGAATAGTTAGTAGAAGATTGGGGCAAATAAAGCGAACCATCACCATTAAAGAAATAGGTTTGCGTAACGTAAGGTTTGCTGGTTAATCCATTACTATAGCCTCTCCAGCAAGCAGGAGATTGATCAGAGCCAGATTGGTAGGTGTCAAAATTTTCGAAATAAGGAATAACATCTGTAGCAGCACATTGGGTTTTAAAACTAACCACAGTTGACCAATCGCTCACGTCATCATTACTGCAAATAGATTTCACATACAAATCATATAAAGTATTTGCTGTAAGTCCTGTAATAAGACAAGGATTTTCGGTAACCAGTTCCATAATTCCCTCCTCTACATCAGCACCTGACGGAACTGCCACCACGTACCATTCTGTTTCCTCGTTACGAGCTGTCCACTCAACAACAGCTGTTTGATCCGTAATTTGAGAAACCATTACTGCAACAGGTTTTACACAAGTAGGAGAAGGATAAATGCTCAAATCATCAATATAAGTACTATTCCCTGTTGTAGAATTTTTATATAGTACTAAGTAAGATCCATAACCTTCATAATCTACGAGCGGAATTTCAACATCATACCAAGTATTGGCTGTTTCCCATTCAGAACCAGAAAAGTTTTGAATTAGGGTAAACGTACTGAAATCATTCGGATCGGTCATCGCTCCTAACTGCAAAGCACCTTCTCCCAATGTTGTACTTGTCCGCTTAACTTTAAAGCTGACTGTCAGGCTATTAAGTGGATAAGTTGCTGTATCTATTTGCGGTAAAATTGCACCCGAATAGTTTTGAGAATAGGAATAAATAGAACTATATAATTGCAAGCAACCAATACCCGAATTTGGTGTAGTTCCGCTAATACGTGGATAAGAACCACTCTGCGGATATTGAGTCCAACATGTTGGAAAATATCCAGCACCCGTACCTCCGTATGTATCAAAGTTTTCTGCATAAGGAATGTTCATATACGCAGGACACGCTGTTCGTACACCTAAAACTTCTGACCAATCGCTGTAAGTTCCACCACAAAGTGTGCGAACATAGATGCGATAATAGGTATCTGGCGTAAGATTAACAAAAAGATAGTTTGTGTCAGATAATGAAATCACAGAGGCTTCTTCTAATAATTCGTTAGGTGCCAAGATTACTGTTTCCCAATTATTGTCGGTTGTCAATGCAGGGGTAAAATGAAAACCTATTGTTGTTTCTGTCAGCAAGTCTGAATCCATTGTCAGATGATAAGGTCTTCCACAATCTAAACCTACAATTTCAATATCATCTACCGCTGCGGCAGGCGAGAAACCACTATAGTCGTTGTTCCACCATAAAAAATAGAGTCGCTTATCTCCTGAAAATGAAGAATTTATATTAAAAGAGCAATCTGTCCATTCCAAACTATTTACAAAAGTTCCCAATAACACTGAACCTTCAAGATTAGCGCCAGAAAGCGTTGCCGTGGCAGGTGGCGTTACTCGTGAACCTAAATAAACTTTTAGGTTATCATAATATTGAGATTCACCAGCTCCTTTAAATTTAAATGTAACAAAATACTCCCCGTAGGTACTATCTAAATAGATATCTCGATATGCCCAAGCTGTTGAGGTTGAGGTTGTTGTATAGTTATTGGAAACTCCATTATCATTTGAAATGTAAAGTGCAGAAGAACCTTCATCAGTAGCATTTACAGCATTTCCGATTGCCCATCGATTGGTTTGCTCACCAGAAATTGTCCACTGAGAAACCTCTGAAGGATCTTCAAAATTACAAAAATAGGGAAGTTGAGCTGATAGCTGAGGGGTTTGAAAAGCAATTGAACGCCAAAAGCTATACTCTCCACCGCCGCAATTAGCACGTACAAAAACGTAATAATTATCGGAAGCTGACAAATCTGTAAGCGTATAATGAGTTGCGGTGGCCATATAAGTAGGCTGCGTTTCCATGGTCGGAACATCATTCTCTTCTGTGGTAAGATAGATGTCCCATGTTGTTTCGTTAGCACCCGCATTCCAACTCAATTCTGCAGAGTTGTCCGTTATATTATTGATATTCAGTCCTGTAGGAGAAGGACAAGGAATGTCATCCATTCCCATTGACAACTTAATAACAGGAAGATTTCCAGAAGTTCCTTGAGGTGAATTAGGATAGGGATTATTTGCACAAGATATATCATAATCATCTCTTCTATAGATAGATGAGTAGATATTTCCTAAAGAAAAATATTGATAACTCAATGAAAATTGGTAACTACCAGTACTTTTAGAAACGGCAACAACTAAGTTATCGGTACCATTATAGAAGAAAGGCGTTGTCAGCACAAAAGTTTCCCAACCTACACTCGTACCAATAGTAACATTGGCACCAGCATAAACCAGCGTCAAATTTTCCTCTGGAATAAATCCCGACAGTGAATTGCCAATAGTAGCACTCACACCCATATAAATTTTTAGGGAATCAAGGGTTAGCGAGGAGGCATTATCACAATTCCACGCTATAGACAAAATGTCACCTGCTTGGTTGATAGAGGAAGCTGGATAAATAGTTTGCGTGTAAGAATGACTATAATAGTTAGAAAACGGGAAATTGTTATCCGCTCCCAAACGAGTTCCAACCATAATATCAACTTGTGAAAAAATGGTGAATGGTAAAAATAAAACTACCATCAAAATAAGAATAGACTTTCTCATAACTATCATCAATTTTTGATTATTTTTCAGCGTGCGAAATTATAAAAAAACAATATGCAAATTTCCGTCTTAAAAACTTCTGATTTAGAGACTTATAAACTCGAGATTTGCATATATTATGAATTATAAAAATCAAAATTTATACTTATTGATTTTTAAATCTTCGCTTATAACAATTCCTCTTTCCAACCTTCATCAAAATAGAAAAGACGACGAACCCCCATTTCTGATAATTTCTGACGAGCTTCAGTATAGAAAAATATCAACTCTTCCGATTTATGGGCATCGCTACTTATCACAAATGGAATATCAGCTTTTGCTGCCAAATCCACGAGCAAGTCCGACGGATAAAAACTATCGCAACGACCTTTATATAAGCCTCTTGAATTAATTTCCACGATCAAATCATTGCGTTTTATCAACTCAACAGCATGTTCAGCTAATGTACGATACCAACTTTCATCTTCCTTAAAGAAACGATTTTGGTTATGCATTTTAATCTTATCAAAATGGGCAATAATGTCAAACTTTTGTGTTTCAATCATTTCAAAGGTTTGTTCCCAAAAGGCAGTTACAGCTTTTCGAATATCGTTTTGAAAAAGATGTTGCAAACCATTATCGTAAATCTGCCTATCGCGTCCATCAATAAACCACAATTCATCACTATGATGAGGTTTTACCAAATGCACACCTCCAATGATATAATCTAAATTATATTTTTCTTTGAAGAAATTGAAATCGTATGAAAATTGAGGAATAAAGTCGCATTCTAAACCTTTCAATAACCTAATCTGCGGAAAACGCTCTTGCAATTCAGTAATTTCGTTGCAATAGGGTTCCAAATTTTCCATTGTAATACCAAAACTATTCTCCCTCTTGATGGGCGCATGAGACGAGAAACCCAATATATCAAAATTCTCTTCAATTGCCCGAACAACAAATTTTTCCATCGGTTCCTTACCATCGCAATAGAGCGAATGGGTATGGTAATTACATTTCATCATTTTTCAATTTTACTTTTGATAGTTCCGTTATAAAGCTTTGTAATAATTATATCGTCAGTAACTTCATCTGCGCTGCGAACAGCTTTCCCGTTTTGCATTGTAATACTATACCCGCGCTTTAGAATATTATCGGGATGAAGTAGATTAACCTTCGTCTCAGCTTCTTTTAATAAAAATCGATTTTTTTCTAAAAACTGCTTGACTTCACTTTTAATCTTATTTTTTTCATTTTCAATCTGTTGTAATTTTACAGATGAAAATTTTTCTGCACTATGTCTGATAAAATTCCCAATTTGAGAGAAAAAGAATCGTTCCTCTTTCAATATATTGAGTGCAAAATTTGAGATTTGTGTTTGGCAATCTTCCACTGCAATCGAGAAGTTGTGATATTGTTGAATAAGAAAATAGGCTACTTCTGTAGGGGTAATCTTGTTAGCATACGATACCATTCCCGAGATGGTATCATTCGTTGAATGTCCAATTCCCGCAATAATAGGAAGAGGTGCCGTAGCAATTGCTTTTGCTAAAGTATAATCATCATAACAACTTAGTCCTACATCTCCTCCACCGCCACGCACAATTACAATACAATCGAAATCATCTCTTCGTTTGCTAATCTCTTCCAAACGCTGCGTAATGGTTGTAATCGCTTTATCTCCTTGCAAAATAGATGGAAATAGCTCACAATCATATTTATAATTCCAACTATTTTTATGTAAAGTAACCATAAAATCATTAAAACCTTGACTAGTTTCTACCGATATAACAGCTATTCTTTTAGGAACGAGAGGCAATTTTAATCGTTTATTAGCATCGAAAATGCCCTCCTTTTTCAATTTGGCAATGGTTTCTCGACGGTTCCGTTCCATCTCACCCAAAGTATAAATGGGTTCAATATCTTCGATATGTAAAGACAAACCATAACGCGCACTAAATTCGACACTTGCCAAGCAAAGAATGGTAATATTTTCTTTCAGCGGTTCACCTGTGATTGTAAGAAATCTATCGTTAATCGTTTGAAATTGAGAGGACCAGATTAGTGCGCGCATCTCCGCCTTTATCTTTCCATTCTCTTTCTCTACAAGTTCTGGAAAACAATGCCCCGAATGGGGATAGTAATTTAATTTCAAAATCTCCGCTTTCACATAGTATGAATGTGTATATGTTTTGGAGATAACATTTTGCAAACTTTGCGTAATCTCAGAAAGTGCGTAAATGGGACGATTATTAAAAGTTTCCCGCATGACTACCAATTATAAACTTTCCCTAACCTAATAGTTTTCAAAATTTTACCATAAACTTCCCTACCTATAAATGGTGTATTTTTAGATTTAGAAAGGATATCTTCACGAGAAAGGATGTATGGTGTATCAATCTCTACAATAGCAAAATCAGCATCTAAGCCTACTGCAATTTTCCCCTTATTAAGTTTCATCATTTGTGAAGGTTGAGTAGACATAATAGAGATTAATTTTTGCAGATTAATCTTTCCACTTTTCACTAAAGATGTGTAACACAACGCAAAAGCTTGCTCAATACCAATCATTCCAGGAGACCCATTTGCCTTATCTTCATCGCTGTGCGGAGCGTGATCCGTAGCGATAGCACACACCACATCTTGCTGAATTGCAGAGATAAGCGCATCAATATCGTCCCGTTCGCGCAAAGGAGGATTTACGCGGTAGTGCGCTGCTTCATCACCTGTAGAAAAAAGATGATGCGGTGTTACTTCACAGGTTACATTCATTCCTTGCGCTTGCGCCTGTGCTATGGCAGCAATAGCTTCTTTCGTACTAACATGACAAAAGTGCAAATGCCCACCAATTTTTGCAAATAGCTCTATATCCCGAAAGGTCATTCTATTTTCAGCCTCACGCATATCTGTTTTACTAAATCTACTATCCTCAGCATGCTGCATGATAGTAATTTCACGATCGCGACAAATTTCAAAAATATGCTTCATCACCTCATCATTATTTACACCTTTCCCATCATCGGTAACAAAAAGAACTTCTTGTTTTTCTAAAGTTGCAAGATGTGAAAACTCCTCACCAGCAAGATCTTTAGTCATACTTAATGTCTGATTTACCGTAATCAGGTCCAAGGCTTGCGCACGGCTCTCTACCTCTTTCACACGGTCAAGAGTGCAACAAATAGGGCGAGTATTGGGCATTAAATTCACCGCAGTATAACCTCCGTGAAGTGCTGCTCGACTACCTGTTTCTAAATCCTCTTTGTAGGTAAAACCTGGGTCTCTAAAGTGCGTATGTAAATCGGTGAACGAAGGCACTAAAACGTAAGATTTGCCCGAAAAATCAAGCACATCATCACCGCAAGGTAAATCCTGCCCCACAGCAACAATTTTTCCATTTTCAACATTTATATCTCCGACAAAATCTTGTGTGTCGTCCACAATTCGTATATTCTTAATAGTAAGCATATTTTATTTTTTTTAGGACATGTGAAGATTAAGTATTTTTACAAAATCTACAAAATTTGGGTTCTCTTCAGCAAAATTCTCAAATTTATCTTTTTGATCATAGATAATCTTTTTGGGAATGAAGGTTTGGTCAGAAGTTATTACCAAATCCTCAATAGCATGATCAAAATGATTCCGTAGAAATTCTAAAATATCTCTCTTTTGGGTTTCAATATTTTCCTTTTGAATTTCATTATTTACCTTAAAATAGATAATATTATCTTTCAATTCTGGGGTATATTCTCTATAGGGAAAATAGATAGATGGAATACTGACAAACACTTGTTCAAACATTTCGTGCCACTTTGCTTCGAAATCAGATGACGATTCAGAATCAACATTTTCAGGTACAACAGGAGTGATAGGTTCAGGTTCAGAGGCCACAATCTCAGCAGATTCCATCGGCATTTTGTCCGGCTCAGGTTGAGTTTTTGGAGTCTGAACATCTGCGCTTTCCGATGGAGTTTCCACAACCCTCTCTGGTTCATCAACTGGAGTTGCAGCTACAACTTGAGTTTCTGCAGGTTTTGTTGAAGTAGATTGCGTATTGGTCGTCGGTTCTACGGGTTTAGGCGCAAATAGGTCTGTCGTAATGTCACTTATAGAGGGCGTACGACGCACTGTTGTACTTGGAGCAATAAACGGGCGGGAGGATTGAGTAGGACCTGTAACGAGTTGTGGCACATCTCCCGCTGCGGTGTTACCATTATCTCTCCCGTGATTGCCTGACAGAATTTTTCTTATACAGATAGTTTCCGTTAATCTGTAACAAACAAATTTCTACTGATAAACGCTTGTTATTGGATAGTTTATAGTTAAAATCGCAGGTATTAGCAAGTTCCATTGCTCTAATTAATAACATTCTATCAATCTTTTGTGCTTGTTCTGCAAATTTGGCTTTAATGCTATCAGAAACCTCCATCAGCTTGATTGTCAATTGATTTTGAGCCATTAATAGGTTTCTGAAGTGAGATGCTAATCCAGAAATGAAGTGTTGCGCTTCAAAGCCACGTGAAATCACTTCATCTAAAAGCAAAAGCGCACTTGTTGCATTATCACTAAAAAGGAAATCTGTCATTTTGAAATAGTTCTCCACATCCAAAACGTTCAGATGTTCAATTGCAGAAGCATAAGTGATATTTTTGCCAGAGAAACTGGTGAGCTGATCAAAGATAGAGAGTGCATCGCGAAGTGCACCATCTGCTTTTGATGCCACGACACGCAACGCTTCCTCTTCAGCAACAATATTCTCACTCTGAGACACATAAGCCAAATGCTTTACAATATCATTTTCATTGATTCTGCGAAAATCATACACTTGACAACGCGACAAAATCGTAGGTAAAATCTTATGTTTTTCTGTAGTTGCCATGATAAATTTGGCATACGCTGGCGGCTCTTCCAAAGTTTTTAAGAACGCATTAAAAGCAGCCGTTGACAACATGTGAACCTCATCGATGATATAAACCTTGAACTTTGCACCTTGCGGACTAATTCGTACTTGCTCGGTCAATGCGCGTATATCCTCCACCGAATTATTAGAAGCAGCATCTAATTCATACACATTGAAAGAGGCTGACGCATTGAACGATTTACAAGATTCACATTCGTTACAAGGCTCAAAATCGGCAGTCAGGTTATGACAATTCAACGCTTTAGCAAAAATACGTGCACAAGTGGTTTTTCCTACTCCACGTGGTCCACAAAATAGAAACGATTGGGCAATTTGCTGATTGCGAATTGCGTTTTTTAAAGTTGATACAATCGGTTCCTGACCTACTACCGTATTAAATGTGGAAGGCCTATATTTGCGTGCTGATACGATGAAGTTATCCATAAATTATTGATATATAATTATTTTTTCTATTTAAATCTTTCTCAAAAAATGCCATTTCATCACCTTGAAAGTTCAATATTGAAACATTCAGAAACAAAATGTCAAGTTGGCAAAATTACGAAAAAATCCTAAATCTATTTTTTCTGTTTGAGTATGATTTTCGATTTAGATTTACAAATTTTCCTCTTCCAACTCAAAGGGTACAAAACCTGCAGCAATAGCTTTGTCTTGTGGTTGAACAAAATAAAGACATCTCGTTGTGTTACAGATTTCTCCAGCTTCGTTATAGATATTCACCTCAATATCTGCTGTATTTCTTCTATGCTCTAAAAGATGCGCTCGCAACGTTATTTGCTTATCATTGGTAGAGATTGCTTTACGATAACGCACCTCCATTTTAGCAGTGACACCCATCGTTTGCAATTTTCTAAAAACCACCCACGATGCAATCTCATCTGCTAATGCTGCCTGAATTCCTCCATGAAGAACATTGATCCAACCTTGGCTATCGATG
Source organism: uncultured Bacteroidales bacterium (assembly GCA_937901925.1). Classification (GTDB taxonomy): domain Bacteria; phylum Bacteroidota; class Bacteroidia; order Bacteroidales; family WCHB1-69; genus JAEZOU01. The sequence continues at coordinate 50,987 of CALGTS010000036.1, forward strand.
GTTGGATGCCAAAAGGACACAATATCATCGCCATCTTCATAAAATTCCATTTGCAATCCGTGCGAATTATTAGGCGCACAACCAAAACAATTATATCCTGGCTGCTCTTTCCATGAATTATGTATCTTTTTCATTATTAATATTTTAAGAATTTAATTTTTCAATTGTTTCTACAAATTCTAATGCATCTTTTGTATAACCATCAGCATGAATTTGCTCTGCTAATGGCGCATTGAGTACGGCTCCTCCTACAAAAATAGGCGCAACAACTCCATTTTCCTTCAGATAGATAATTGTTTCTTCCATTGAAAGAACTGTTGTCGTCATCAAAGCGCTCAAACCGATTACAAGCGGCTTATTTTGTAGGTATGCTTCCAAAATCACCTCCTTAGGTGTATCTTTTCCCAAATCCACCACACGATAACCATACGACTCAAAAATCACTTTCACAATATTTTTACCAATATCATGAACATCTCCCTTAACGGTTGCTAAGATGATGGTTCCTTTCTGATTTTCGTTTTGTGCAAATTCATTTTTAATAATTGCAAAAGCCTCCTTGCATGCTTCAGAAGCGGAAATTAACTGAGGAAGAAATATCTTCTGTCTTTCAAAATCACTCCCAACCTCGTTCAAAGTAGGAATTAGAATTTGATTGATAATCTCCATAGGCGGAAGGTTTTGAAGAGCAACTCGCGTTAGCGTAGCACTCTCCTCTTTTAACCCACGACGGATAACACCTTGCAAAGTAGCACAATCAGCAGTTGCAATAGCCCCTTGCGATGCAGAACACTCTTTGGTTTCTTGTGCAACCGAACGATTTACATAGTTATCTAAATCTTCGCTCTCTCCTCGTAACGCATTAAAAGACAATATTGTATTCATCATCATAGCGTTACACGGATTGATAATGGGCATAGAAAGTCCATTTTCTAAAGCCATTGCCAAGAATGTACTATTTATCAATTCACGATTAGGCATTCCGAAGCTCACATTAGAAACGCCCAACGCACTTTTCACGCCCAACTGCTCGCTCACCATTCGCAAAGCTCGTAAGGTTTCCTTTACCAATGGTTGTTGTGCACTGCAAGTTAACGTGAGTGTATCCATCATCATTCGATGGGGTTCTATTTCATAGCTTTCAGCATTTTTCAATATTCTTTCGGCAATTACAAATCGCTCCTCTGCACTTTGGGGTATTCCTGTATCATCCATCGTTAATCCCAAAACTACCGCTCCATACCTCTTTGCAATTGGAAAAATAGTGTTCATATTCTCCTCATTTCCGTTAACAGAATTGATCAGAGGAATACCATTATAATATCTACAACCCGCTTCAATAGCTTGAGGATTTGAGGAATCGATTTGCAACGGAAGATTGGTAATTTCGTTCAGTTTCATCACCACTTTACGCATATTTGTGACATCGTCGGTTTTAGGAACTCCCAAATTCACATCTAAAAGTGCGGCACCAGCCTCCTCTTGCTTGATAGCCTCTTTGAAAATGTAATCAAAATCGCCATTGATAATGGCTTCTTTCAACTTTTTTTTACCTGTAGGATTGATTCGCTCGCCGCAAATTTGAACTTTGTCAAAAGTAACAAATTTCGTTGCCGAAGAGATAAACGTCTCTTTCATCACTTTGCGTTGTGGCACGAGCATTCCCTTATATTGCGACAAGATCTGAATAAATTCAGGATTTGTACCACAACATCCACCCAAAATAGCTACTCCTGCTTGGCGGAAATTATCCATAACTTCTGCAAAAGCATTTGCCGACAAAGTGTACATTGCCCGTCCACATTGAATGGTAGGAATACCGCGATTGGGTTGCACTAAAATCGGTTTACTACAATATTGCAATAGCTCTGCTACTATCGGTTGTAAATCTTTAGGGCCCAACGAACAGTTAATACCAATTACGTCTGCTCCCATATTAGACATCAATTCTGCAAAAATACGGGGAGATGTACCCGTAAGCGTATGCCCTGATGCGTCGAAGGTCATTGTGGTAAAAACTGGCTTATCACAATTCTCTTTCACTGCCAAAAGTGCACATTTTAGTTCATAAAGATCTGAAAATGTTTCCAATATAAATCCGTCCACATGGTCACGCGCAATCACTACCATCTCCTTAAATGCTTCATAAGCATCGTCGAACGAAAGCGTACCGATGGGCTCTAGCATTTTTCCTAACGGACCAATATCCATCATTACATATTGTGAAGTACGATATTTTTTGGCTAATGAAATAGCTTGTTCTATTATTTGTTTTCGATTTTCCGAAGGTAATTTTATACAATTTGCGCCAAAAGTATTGGTAGTTATAAAATCGCAACCAGCATCAATATAGCTTTTATGAATCTCAGCAATTTGCTCTGGCGCCGTTATATTTAAAAGTTCTGGTACTTTTGACATAATTCCTCGCTTCTCAAGCTCTGTACCAAAAGCGCCATCAAAAATCATTACTTCTTTTCCTAATTTACTAAGCATAAGGTATTTTTGTTTTATTTTAATATCTATAAAACTACTAAAATTATCCACTTTTTTTGAAGTTGCAAACTTACAATTTTTTTCCTTTTTTATCTATAAATAAAATCACGGATAAACGATAAAAATAAGCACGCAAAACTCCTCACCATTTTAGAACTTTGGTAGTCGAATGCAGAAACCAAGATTTTCTTAGTTCTATTGAACGAAGAGGAAGATATCGAAATTCAGCGATGTTGAGTGCGCAATGTATCGCGCAAGGGATAGAAGCGGTTATGAGCGCCGGTTTGAGAAGTTGAAGCTTAGATTTAGAACTTAAAATTTGGATTTAGGGAAAGATTATAGCGAAAGATTGAGGCGCGAAATTTGAGCGGATAGCCCGACGGCGAGCGCGCGGCTCCGTGCGAAAGGAAAGAGCCGATGCGCCCAAATTTTAAAAAACTAAGTAATAATTCAAATAGTTGTGCTACAAGAACTTATCTCTTAAGTTTCTGCTGTATATACTCATCCATAGCAAAAGCTGCTTTTTTACCTGCACCCATTGCTAAAATCACTGTTGCAGAACCATTTACAGCATCACCACCAGCAAAAATACCCTCACGTGTTGTTTGGCCATTTTCATCAGCAATAATCGATTTCTTGGCATTGATTTTCAGTCCAGGTGTAGTGCTTCCGATTAATGGATTGGAAGTAGTTCCCAATGCCATAATAACCATATCGGTAGGCATCTCAAATTCGCTACCCGCAATCACCTCTGGTTTGCGTCTTCCTGATGCGTCAGCTTCTCCCAATTGCATTCGTACGCATCGAATCGCCTTCACCCAACCATTTTCATCTCCGATAATCTCTGTTGGATTGGTAAGCAGTTGAAAATCGATTCCCTCTTCGTGTGCGTGATGAACCTCCTCTTTACGTGCTGGAAGTTCCTCTTCAGAACGTCTGTAAACAATCGACACATTCGCACCTAAACGGAGTGCTGTACGCGCTGCATCCATTGCCACGTTGCCTCCACCCACAACCACAACGTTTTTACCCACATAGTTGGGGGTTTCATATTCCTCTTTGTACGAGAAAAGAAGGTTATTTCGAGTAAGAAATTCGTTAGCAGAAACTACTCCACAAAGATTTTCTCCTTCAATGCCCATAAAAGTGGGAAGACCTGCTCCAGAACCGATAAAAATAGCTTTAAAGTTCTCTTTTTCCATCAACGCATCGATAGAGATAGTTCTCCCAACTACAACATTCTTTTCAAATTTACAACCTAACTTGCGAAGGTTTTCAATTTCGTGACGCACAACAGTTTCCTTGGGCAAACGGAACGATGGAATACCATACACCAAAACACCTCCGAACTGATGTAGCGCTTCGAAAATGGTTACATCGTAACCTTTGGTAAGCAGTTCTTTAGCACAAGTAATTCCTGCAGGACCGCTACCAATAACGGCAACTTTAATACCATTTTTATGGTTAGGTTTTTGAAATTCGATATGATTTTCGCGCGCCCAATCGCCGACAAAACGTTCAAGTTTTCCAATGGCGATAGGATCTCCTTTTCTACCTAAAACACACTTACCTTCGCATTGAGTTTCTTGCGGGCAAACGCGTCCACAAACTGCTGGTAAGGCACTGTCGCGGTCGATTATACGAGCAGCTTCCTCAAAGTTACCTTCAGCAACCTGCTTGATAAATGCAGGTATGTTGATATTGACAGGACAACCACTAACGCACTGCGGATTTTTGCACTGCAAGCAGCGATGCGCCTCCTCAATAGCATCTTCAGCACTATAACCTAAGCAAACTTCTTGGAAATTTTTGTTGCGTACATTAGGATCTTGTTCTGGAACTAAAACCCTATGCAGGCGATCTTTATGTTCTTCGCTGATGCCACCTACATGACAAACGTGTGCTTCGGCATCTTCTTCAGCTTTCAACTCTTTTCGACCCTCAACAGTATTGTACATCGCTTGACGCTTCATCGCTTCATCAAAATTGACTAACGAACCATCAAACTCTGGTCCGTCAACACAAGTAAATTTGGTTTCTCCGCCAATACGCACACGACACGCACCACACATTCCTGTTCCGTCAACCATTAACGCGTTCAAACTAACAGTAATCTTTAGTCCAAACTCCATTGCCATTTTGGTGACAAACTTCATCATTATCATCGGACCAATAGCAATCACCTCATCATACTGTTTTTTATCCTCTTGCACCAATTTTCGGAACACATCGGTTACTAAACCTTGCATATCGCCTGTAGTATCGTCAGTGGTAATATAAAGATTTCCACTGCGTTGGCGCAACTCTTCCACAAAAACTAGTAAACTATAGGTTTTGGCGCCAATAATCACATCAGCATTCACGCCATGTTCCTGCAACCATTTGACCTGAGGATAGATAGGGGCAATGCCGACACCACCGCCAATAAAAAGAAATTTCTTACTCCGAAGTTCCTCTTCTGGAATATGGATAAATTCGGAAGGTCTACCCAATGGACCAACAATATCTTCAAAATAATCCCCTACTTGGTAATTTTCCATTGTCTTGGTTGATTTTCCTATCGCTTTGACTACCAAGGTAATGGTTCCAGTTTCAACATTATGGTCGCTTATGGTTAGAGGAATACGTTCCGACTTATCACGCATTCTGATAATAACAAATTGGCCAGGAAGAGCAGAGTTCGCAATTCTTGGTGCATAAATTTGCATTTGAAAGGTATCTTCGGAAAGTAATTTTTTGCTGATGACGGTATATTTCATAGTATTAATTATTTATCTTACAATAATTTCATCGGTAAAAATCCAGCAGGGCAATCCATAACCACGATGCCATTCTGGATTGACAAGCGGCGAGGTGGCTTTGACGCGAATGTAGCGAGCTTTTTTATTTGTCAACTCTTTGCTAGAGAAGTTGACAATGTTAGCTTTCGCTAAAATCTGCGGATTTTCATATCGTCTTTCACTAACTTTTTTCCATCTCTTCCCATTTCGAGAAATATAAAAGATCACTTTTTCTGGTGCGTATATCCAAGATAATGGATAGAAAAAGAAATCTATAGAAATCTGGTTTATAACCTTTTCCGATTCTAAATCAACGATAGCATCAAGGTGTTTCCCTTCAAAACCTAACCAATTGAAATGGTAATCTAAAGTACCAACTATTCCATCGGTTAACGACTGCGCACCGCCTGCATCATACGTTGGACTAAATTGTGTTTTTAACGTTACCTTCCTATTTTGTGCCAAATTCGGAAGTGTACTCTTCGCAATAAAATTCTTGATATTGGCAAAAAATTTCTCTGGAGTGTATCCCATCTCCTCTAAATTATTGATTCCAAAACGATGACAATCCGCAACAAAATTTTCCGCTTTGGTCATCATCTCTTGACTCACACATTTTTCCCCATTTTTATAGATAAAAAAGGAGAGTTCGGGAGAGATATTACTCATTGCCAACTCTAAAACAGCAAAATCTAACGAAAGTTCTAAGTAACGAATTTTGTCAACCAACGTACTATCGCACCCTGCAACAGCATACGCCTGAGCAATCAGTTTTTGATATTTTCCAATTTGAGTTGGTGAAAGATAACCCTCTTTACCATCAATAGGGTAACCATAAATTTCAAGACCTTTTTTCGAAGCAATGAGTGATTGGTGCATTTCGCGATAAAACTCTGAAATGTAAGGTGATGCAGCACCATAGTAACCCTGACAAAACTCTGCGAAAATTGAATCAACATCAGCATCTACATTCCATAAAAGTTTAGCAGTTAAATAAGTACGAATCTCCATCCACGAGGTTTTGTTTTGCGCGCCCGTTCCTTGCTCAAACATCATTTCCACTTTATTATCTCGAAAATATTGCAGATTGGGCTGCAAAACATGCAGATTAGGAAACGGATTGAGCATATTACGAAATTGAACAATATAATCCCAAACAAAAAGATTATCCGTAAGTCGCTTCCAACCATACATATCGCTACGAAACTCCTCCTCATCAATGGCTGTTGCAATCGACTCTTGTCTGCCGCACTCTATACTACAAAACATAATGTTAACATTAGGTTCTGGCACAATCCATCTCTCAGGCGCTTTCCGAGTATATTGATAGGCTAATGTCGAAATCTGCTTATCAGGAAAACGGGCAGCCACCTGATTGATAAAGTAGAGCAACGTACCTGATGGTGCACCATAAAGCGAATCTAAACGATGGCACTGCGCACATTGACAATTATTCATATTGTCGTTATTCGATACCGACCAATAGGTTGCTTCTGGCTTCTTCTCCATCTCCATTGCCAAATTACGGCACAACTCTTCCAAAACCTCAGGATTAGAAAGGCATAGCTGGCCATCTTTGATGCGTCTGCCATTAATCTCGGAAAACCACTCTGGATGCTCTTCAAAATATTTCTCTACGGGTATCAAATGGCGAAAAGTGTGGACAAACATTCCCCAATCTTGCGCTAAATCATTGCGATTGTGCAGTTTATGCCAATCGGCATACAATTGCGACTGGTTCGGATAGTAGTACAAAACCTCACGATAGCGAAACGAAGGATTGCGAATTATCAATGTATCGGGAAGATGGAAAAAAGCTTTATCTGTAACATAGAGATTATCAGGAGTATATAGTCTAAATCCCAAAAAAGTTTCCAAAAAATCATAAACACCATATAGTGTTCCTTTTTTCTCTTTCCCATAAATAATAAGATTATTACTATCGGAATAGATAAAAAAACCATCATTTTTTAGTTGAGAAATTGCAGCAGATTGCACTTGAGCATAATCGGTTTTCCCCACAAAAATGGCTGCTTGTTTTTCAGAATACTGCTTCTCTGTAATAATAGGCAATTCCGCCCCTGAGCAACGTTTAATATATTTATGTAATTCATTAGCTGACAGAATTTCTAAATCTGTAGCACGATTAGGAATAACAATAGAAAAATCACTCTTCGCGCGAAAAAACAGCATCTTTTGAGCGGAAAGTTTTCCTGAAAATCCAATAAAAATAACCGCAAAAAACAGAATTACGGAAAGAAAATTTTTCACAATTTACGTTTTGGCAAAGATACAAATTATTTTTATTGTATCAGAAGATTAGCAAATTAAATTATTTTTAATTTTTCACCTAATGGGTTCTGCTTGTATTTATGTTGGGTGCAAAATTGGGAAATAGCAGATAATAGTTCAGATAGATAACCATAATTGCAATTATCCCACTCAAATATTCTTTGTATAGGTCTGGGTAAGCTGTAGTTCTTAACCAACAATTACATCCGAAAAAATACCACATTGCCAATAGAAAAAGCAGGTGGAAAATTACCTGAACAGATGTTCTGCCGTACCAATATTTCATAGTTCTATTTTTTTGCAAAAATAGCATTTTGTTTCTATTTCTAGACAATTTTAATTCAATTTTATTCGGACATTAAATAAAGTTTCGTCCTAAATAGAATAAGTAACCTTATAAAATTGTCCTAATAAAAAAAAACTTTTGTCCTGATAAAAAAAATAACGTTCTGTATAATATTAAATCATAGTTATTTATTATTGTTATTAGGACATTTTAATTTTAAAAAAACCTCTTAAAATTAAAAATTGTATTTTCACATGAAAAATAATATTCCCCCATTTAATTTTTTCCCATAAATTTGGAGGCAAAAACCTCTAAAAATTGATGTACATGCTAAAAAAAGGAAAAAGTTATTTTTTACTCCTATTAGTTCTTACCCTTGGTGTCATTTCGTGTCAAAAAGAGGAGGTGGATGTTGTAAACACTCTTAATGAAGTAACGAT
>CALGTS010000037.1 GCA_937901925.1 uncultured Bacteroidales bacterium
TTAGCTTTGAAGTGTGATGAAACGGAGGCTGGCCGAAGTGAAAACACACTTCAAAACGTAAAAAATTATAAAATTACTCGCAAATGTCAAAAAAATATATCTTTGCACAAACAATTTTTACACACTTTTGGGGATACTACCTCTAAAACTAACCTATTTTACTAATTTCAGGTAGATGAAATTTACAATGAAGATTTAGTTTTGTTTTTTGTTTATCAAGATGAATATTTCTTAGTAGTGAGAAGTAGTGATTGAGGCAATAAAAATAGCTAATTTTATGGAGAATGAAATTTTGATTTTCACCATATTTTTGCAGTCGTAAAAAAGAAATATTGCGCTCCATTTTATAAATAGTAAAGCCATTCTATTTGAAATTAAACTGGTTGGTATAAGGTCTGCAGAATTGCGGACCTTTTACTCTTTTAATAAAAAAGGGAGCGACTTTCTCACTCCCTTTCCTTTAACTTTAATCATCAAATTATGGTTTGAAGATAATCATCTTCTTCTCTTTATCAATAGTATATTCTCCCCATTCTTCGCTGATGAATGTATCGCCAATTACAAATGGAGCAGGGAGTCCTTTCTTTACGATAACCTTAACATTCTCAGCATAGTCATCACCAATTCTAATTTCTGAGAGATATAGAACAGAGTTTTCGATGATAGAACCATCTTCTTGTTTAATAGCGCGGTCTCTCATTTCAAAATCGGAAACTTGGATAATCATCTCTTTCAAGAAACGGGTCGCATCAGCATAATTCATATAGATTTCGGCTGAATTGTTTCCAATTGTGTACTCCATAGATTTGTTATTTGCGAAGCATGTACCTCTCACAACATCATTTTCAATAGTTACAGGAATTGTTCTTTGTTGGATAACGGCAATTGAACCTGCACCTCCTGTTGTTTTTAATGTAGTATCGCTCTTTGGTACAAAGTCAGTACGTAGAACGATAAATTCAGTACGACGGTTCAAAGCGTGAGCCGCTTCTCTTTGTGCTTTGGTTGGGAATGATTCACAATATTCTTCAGTAAGTTTAGTGCCTTTTGTAAATGAATAAGAACCTATAGTGATGTTTTTATCCAATACGCGAGGTCTATATTCTCCATAACCTTTGGGTACGATTCTTTCTGGATCAATTCCTTTAGAAACCAAGAAATCAACACAAGTTTGTGCACGTCTTTGTGACAATAGTTCGTTATCAGCATCCTTACCGCGAGAGTCGGTATGTGAACGTAATTCAACTACCAAAGTTGGATTTTTGATAAGTACATCGTACAAGAACATCAAAGAGTCTTCATATTGACGTTTTAAATCCCATTTTGCCAAATCGTAAAGAATTTCTGGTAGTACGATGGGTTCTGGTGGAATAGGAGTTAATGAAAAATCTTGTTTTAAATCAGTATTTTCTGTTAATCCAACTGTTGTTTGCGTTGCAGTATTATTTTCTTGCCAATATTTAGGTTTTGTAACTTTAATGGTATATGTCGTATTGCCTAAAATTTGTGTTTTGTCAAAACTATAGTATCCTTTTACATCCGTACGAGTTTTGTAAGAAACACCATCAGAACCTATAATTTCAACCTCTGCGTCATTGATATACTGTAAAGTTGCATTGTCACGTACATAACCTGCTAGGGTAAAAACAACAGGACGGAGCAAGAAGTAGTAGATATCATCACCACCTCTTCCGCCTGGTCGGTTAGAAGAGAAATAACCTTTTTCTAAGTATGGAACTTTAGATTTGGGGTCAATAACGTTAGCATCATCAAAAATTATACCGATTTCATCCCAACTTGAGTTAATAGGTACCATCAAGTTTTCAGGTGCTTGGAAAGTACCATTTTCCAATTTGGATACAAAAAGGTCCAAGCCACCTAATCCAGGATGTCCATCAGATGAAAAGTAAAGTAAAGAGTCTCCGCGTAAAGCAGGATATACTTCTTGTCCTTTGGTGTTAACAAGTGGTCCTAAGTTAACGATATCTTTGAATTTTGCAGATTTTTTCTGACGCGTTGCTTTGTAAAGGTCATATCCGCCATATCCACCTGGCTTGTTAGAACTGAAATAAAGGGTAAGTTCATCAGGCGTAATATAAGGATAAACGTAGTTGAAAGAGTCTGGTCCTAATTCAATCTTTTCAGGTTCTGCAAATGTTTTTCCTTTTTTTGCAGAGGAGAAGATGTAACAACCCATAACCTGTTTTTTATCTTGAGGGCATTTAGTTAAATATACTACAGATCCTTTTCTGTTAGCACAAGCTTCACCTTCATTAACTCCAGAGTTTAAGTTTTCACCTTCATCAAGAGGTACTACAGCGGACCAATCACCTGGCCATTCTGTATTTTTACTTTTGGGTTTGTTAGTTGCATAAATATCTGAGAATGCACCACCTGTCCATTGGTCTAATCCTTTTCCAGTAGAACCTTCTCGGTTAGAAGTGAAGATGATTTGGTTTCTTTTTTCAGTATTTCCCCATCTTGGCGCCCATTCATCTTGTTTAGAATTTAACTTCTTGAAATTTTCAACTTCATAACGAGTAGGGTTATCTGTCCATGATTTGGCTTTAGAACATCCTTCAATTCTTACATCAGCGCGTTCATCATCAGGAACACGTTTTTTGTAGTTTTGGAAGTATTTTAACGCCATATCGTACTCTCCTCTCAATTGATAAATACTACCCAAATGGAAAAGAATAATAGGGTTATCTTTTTGATAATTCCTTTTTTCCAAGCGAATATATTGTTGCTCGGCTTTTTTTAGATTACCCATAATTCTGTAACATTCGGCAATGTAAAAGGTTGCACGGCGAACTTCAATCTGATTTTTGCCGACTTTTTTCATTCCTTTTTGGTAAAGTTCGAGAGCTTTTTCATATTGGCAATCACGGAATGCATAGTCAGCTTCACGAAGTGGAGATTGTGCAAAACTTCCTGATATACATATAAATAAAGCAAAGATAAGAGGAATGATGAATCTGTGTGTTTTCGTCATATCGTTGTATTTTCTATAATAAAATAATTGGCGCAAATATACAATTTTTATACGAAAAAAACACCCATTTTTTATTTCTTTGAGAAGAAAATAGTAAATGGGTGTCAAGTCTAAATTTGCTGTTCTCTATTTTACAGTACTTCCAGGTTTCACCTCTTTGGAAGGTTGCATCAATACCAATTCTCCATTGACATTTTCTCCCATCAAAACCATTCCGTGAGAGGCAACGCCTTTAATCTCTTTGGGTGCTAAATTGATTAACATCAATACTTGTTTCCCGATAAGATCTTCAGGGTTGTGATATTCGGCAATTCCTGAGATAATTTCTCTTTTATCAACACCTGTATCAACGGTTAGTTTAAGAAGTTTTTTTGTTTTTGCCACTTTTTCTGCAGCCAAAACGGTGCAAACGCGCAGGTCCATCTTACTAAACTCCTCGTATGTTACGTCTGTTTTTGCTTCTATAGCAGGCGTTTGTTCCATCAATTTTTTAGCTTTGCTATCTTCTAATTTCTTGATTTGTTTAGCTATTGTAGCATCATCAATATTCTCAAAAAGATATTCTGCTGAATTGATTTTTTCTCCTGCCTTAAGCAAGTCGGTTCTTCCTCCTTTTTCCCATTCGTGAATATCAATGTTAAGCATATTCTGAATTTTTTTTGCAGTAAAAGGAAGGAATGGTTCGCCTAAAACGGACAAAGCCGCACAAATTTGAAGCGAAACGTGCAAGATTGTTTTTACTGCTTCAGGGTTCTCTTTTTGTTTTTTCCAAGGTTCTGCATCGGTAAGATATTTATTACCCAAGCGTGCCAAGTTCATATACTCAGCTAGTGCTTCTCTGAAACGGAATTTTTCGATAGAGTTTCCAATTGATGTTGGAAATTCTTTGATTTTATTCAAAACTTCTTGCTCCAATTCTGTTGGAGTACCTAATTCAGGAATTACACCTTGGTAATATTTATGTGTTAAAACGATCGTTCTGTTGATAAAATTTCCTAAAATTGCTAAAAGTTCATTATTGTTTTTGGCTTGAAAATCAGCCCAAGTGAAATCAGCGTCTTTAGTCTCTGGCGCAATTGTGGTCAATGTGTAGCGAAGCACATCTTGTTTACCTTTGAACTCTTCGAGATATTCGTGCAGCCAAACTGCCCAATTTTGTGAAGTGGAGATTTTTTCACCTTCAAGGTTAAGAAATTCATTGGCAGGTACATTTTCAGGCACATTATAGGAGCCTTCAGCTTTTAACATAATCGGGAAGATAATGCAGTGGAAAACAATATTATCTTTTCCAATAAAGTGTAGCATTCGAGTGTCTTTATCTTTCCACCATTTTTCCCAATCTTGGTTGTGAGCTGCTGCCCATTCTTGCGTAGCAGAAATATAGCCAATAGGTGCATCAAACCAAACGTAAAGCACTTTGCCATCAGCTTCTTGTAGCGGAACTTTTACGCCCCAATTTAAGTCGCGAGTTACCGCACGTGGATGCAACCCTTGGTCAATCCACGATTTACATTGCCCGTAAACATTGCTCTTCCAATCCTCTTGATGTCCTTCTAAAATCCATTCGCGAAGCCATTGCTCATAATCATTTAATGGAAGATACCAATGTTTGGTTTCTTTCAAAACAGGTGCGTTACCGCTAAGGGTTGACTTTGGATTGATAAGATCAGTGGCATTTAACGAGGTTCCACAAGCTTCGCATTGATCTCCGTATGCTTTCTCATTATTACAATGCGGACAAGTTCCAGTAATGTATCGGTCTGCTAAAAATTGCTGCGCTTCTTCATCGTAATATTGTTGGGTAACTTGCTCAACTAGTTTCTTTTCGTTATATAGTTTGGTAAAAAATTCGGCTGCCGTTTTATGATGTTGTGCGCTTGAAGTTCGAGAGTAGATGTCGTAAGTGATACCAAACTCTTCGAAAGATTTTTTCAATATTGCGTGGAAGCGATCGACCACATCTTGAGGAGTAATACCCTCTTTTTTGGCTTTAATGGTAATTGGAACTCCGTGTTCATCGGAACCTCCTACCATCAGAACCTCTTCTCCTTTGGCGCGTAGGTATCGACAATAGATATCTGCAGGTACATAAACACCTGCTAAGTGGCCAATGTGTAGTGGTCCATTGGCGTATGGTAATGCGGTTGTAATTAAATGTCTTTTTGCCATAATTAATAATAATTCTGTTTACGAATAAGAATAATTTTTGATGTTAAGTAGTTAGTTATTAGATCAGTATATTTTAAAAGAGGTTGTGAAGTTATAAAAAAAGGCTGCTTTCGAGCAGCCTTTTTTATTTTGATTCTTTTATTATAAGGCGAGGACGATAATTTTGTTTTTCAACACTTCGACAACGCCTCCAGTAATGTCAAAGAATTTTGTTTCACCATTGCAAACTACTTTTGCTTTGCCTTGAGTGAGCGCAGCAATCATAGGGGCATGGTTATCAAGAATTTCAAATAAACCATCCAATCCTGGAAGTTGAACCAATGAAACCTCTCCGGTAAAAATATTGGTATCAGGGGTTAATATTTCTATTCTCATAAATATTATTTTGCTTCGCTTAATTCTTTATTACCTTTTTCAATTGCTTCTTCGATAGTACCTACCAAGTTGAATGCGGATTCTGGCAAGTGGTCAAGTTCTCCATCAAGAATCATATTGAAACCTTTGATAGTATCTTCAATATTTACGAATACGCCCTTAAGACCGGTAAATTGTTCAGCAACATGGAAAGGTTGTGAGAGGAAACGTTGCACACGACGAGCTCTATGAACCACTTTCTTATCCTCTTCTGAAAGTTCTTCCATACCCAAAATGGCAATAATGTCTTGCAATTCTTGATATCTTTGTAGAGTTTCGATTACGCGTTGCGCAGTCCGATAGTGTTCTTCACCCACGATGTCTGGAGATAAAATTCTTGAGTTAGACTCCAATGGGTCAACAGCAGGATAGATACCCAACTCAACAATTTTACGGCTCAACACTGTTGTTGCATCCAGGTGAGAGAATGTAGTTGCAGGAGCGGGGTCCGTTAAGTCGTCGGCAGGAACATAAATTGCTTGTACTGAGGTGATAGAACCACGTTTTGTAGAGGTAATTCTCTCTTGCAATGAACCCATTTCAGTTGCTAAAGTAGGCTGGTAACCTACGGCAGAAGGCATACGTCCTAATAGTGCGGATACCTCAGAACCAGCTTGGGTAAAGCGGAAGATATTATCCACAAAGAACAAGATATCTTTTCCTGTTGCATCATTTTCGTTACCATCACGGAAATATTCAGCTACAGTAAGACCTGACAAAGCCACGCGAGCACGTGCTCCAGGAGGTTCGTTCATCTGACCAAAAATTAATGTAGCTTGAGATTTTGCCAATTCATCTTTATCGATTTTTGAAAGGTCCCAACCACCAGCTTCCATACTCTTTTTAAACTCTTCGCCGTAACGGATTACGCCAGATTCAATCATTTCGCGAAGTAGGTCATTTCCTTCACGAGTTCTTTCTCCAACGCCAGCAAATACGGACATACCAGAATATTTCTTCGCAATGTTGTTAATCAACTCCATAATCAATACGGTCTTTCCTACTCCAGCTCCACCGAACAAACCAATTTTACCACCTTTTGCGTATGGTTCAATCAAGTCGATAACTTTGATACCCGTGTAAAGAATCTCTTGAGAAGTGGAGAGGTTCTCAAATGTAGGAGGGTTACGGTGAATTCCTCTACGTACAGGTGAATCAATAGGGTCAATGCCATCAATGGTTTGACCAATTACGTTCAATAAACGGCCATTGATATTACCTGTTGGCATGGAAATCATATTGCCTGTAGGTATAACTTCCATACCGCGTTTCAAACCGTCAGTCGAATCCATCGCAATACAACGCATTGTATTTTCGCCAATATCTTGCTCACATTCAAGAATTAGAATTTCACCATTTTCTTTGGTAACTTCCAAAGCATCATATATGTTAGGAAGCGTAACATTTTCATCGAATCGTACGTCAACAACAGCACCGATGACTTGCGAGATTTTTCCTTTAATGTTTTTTTCCATATTAAGAGTTTATAAGGATTAATTCAACTTAAAAAAGTTGCCAAAAATACCATTTTTTTTAATACAAACATACACGATTCTCTCTTTTTTTTATTTTTTTTCGATGAGGAAAAATCTTTTTTTCTTTTCTTTTTTGAAATCCAAAACTATGAATTGTTGATTAGAAAAACTTTGTGATATAGTTAATTAGAGATTTTTAAGAATATAAACTAAGTGATCTTGTTAGAAATTATACTATCAATAAGATTAATTTTTAAACAGAATATTTCTGTGGTGTGTAGTAATATCTGTCAAAAAAAAGTGCTAATTTTAATACAGATTTCTGGATTTTACATTTTATGAAACCTAACTTTCTAAAAACAAAAAAGGCTCTAAGAATCTTAGAACCTTTTTTGTAATGTGTGCATAAATCTTATTTGCGTCCCATTTTTTCGTCAGAAACTGTTAATTTTTTTCTGCCTTTAGCTCTACGAGCAGCAAGAACTCTACGTCCGTTTGCGGTGGACATTCTTTCTCTAAATCCATGTTTGTTTCTGCGTCTTCTGTTTGAAGGTTGAAATGTTCTTTTCATTGTTCAAAATATTATTATTCGTATTAATTTTCTGCCTATAAATTAGGGGTGCAAAATTAATACTTTTTTTCTTACCTACAACTTTTTTTCTCCAAAAAATTTTTTATCAGTAATTCAGGGTTTTTCACTGACTTTTGGACCCATTCACAGAGAAGATAATCTCTTTCATCCTCAGATAATTGCCAATTTATGGAAGTTTTTCTGAGTTTTTCTGTAAAATAATCTGCAATAATTGCAACAGAATTGGAAATGTTAAAACTAGTAGTAAATCCGTACATTGGGATTTTTACGCTACAGTCAGCATGGACAATTGCTTCTTGTGATAATCCTGTTAATTCAGTGCCAAAAAGAAAAGCGATAGGTTTGTCTAATGGA
The DNA here is from genome assembly GCA_937901925.1 of uncultured Bacteroidales bacterium. Classification (GTDB taxonomy): domain Bacteria; phylum Bacteroidota; class Bacteroidia; order Bacteroidales; family WCHB1-69; genus JAEZOU01. Next base: position 8,000 of record CALGTS010000037.1, read on the forward strand.
AGTTCTTCCATGTATACACTATCGTTTCCTGGAAGTGTTGCTGCTACGCGATAGCCCTTTTGTTGCAATTGCTGAATGCAATGGCGCATATTTCCTTCCGCTTTCGGATAGTGGTGAATTGACAACCATTTGTCGCTGCCCATTGATATAGCTTTATGAATGTTAAATTCGTTTTCACCCTCTACTACGTGTACATCTTGAATACCCATACATTCACAGCTACGCATTACAGCACTGATATTTTGAGTTTGATAAAGGTCTTCAACTACAACTGTTAAATATCTTGTGCGATTGCTTAGTACGTGATGGATTCTTTCTAATCGTTCTTCTGTGAGAAAGGTGCTAAGGTATTCCGAAATTTCGTTTTGCAGATTTCGGTCTTCAAATCTTGTTATCATATTACTAGTAACAAAAAAAAAGCCCGAATAGGGCTTTAAATTTTTTAGTTTTTTCTGTTATAGGTTGTTAAGTTCTGATCCTACTTTGAATTTTACTGTTTTCTTTGCAGGAATTTTCATCTCTTTTTGAGTAAATGGATTACGTCCCATTCTTTCAGCACGCATTGTTGTTGAAAATGTGCCAAATCCTATAAGAGAAACTTTGTCGTCCTTTTTTAAAGCTTCTGTAGTAACTTCGATAAATGCCTCTAATGCTTTTTTAGCTTGAACTTTTGAGATATCAGCTTTTTCAGCAATTGCGTTGATTAAATCAGCTTTGTTCATGTTAATAAATTTAAGGGTTATACTTCTTGTTGATTTTAGTTTGCAAATATAAAAATTTTTTTCTAACAATGAAGTTTTACAAAAAAAATGAATATGTTGACTTAAATGGTTGTTTTTGTTTATAAATACTGCAAAAATGTAAAATATTTTATATCATTTCAAGGAAATACTATAATTTTTAAAATGGAACCCAGAAAGGAATTGTTTAACTTCCATCTTAGACTTGCCCTGAAATTGTAATTTTTTGATAGAAATAAGGTAGTCTTGTGTAGCAATATGTAAATATTTTTTACCGTCAGTAACAATGGTTCCAGGGGGGGCTTGGACTTTTATTTGTGTCATTTCTACCTCTATCCATTTGATAAAAAATGACTCTCCACGATGATTTTCTATGAGAGAAAAAGATCCAGGGAAGGGTGCTAAGCCTCGAATTTTATTAAAAATATTTTGTGCGGTATCGTTCCAAAAAATATGCGTATCTTCTTTAAAAATTTTAGGAGCAGGTTTTAATATGCCTATTTCCTCTTGTTTTCTTCTTTGTACAGTCCCCTTTTCAATGGCATTTAAAGTTTCTACAGCCAATTCGGCACCTGCAATCATCAATCTTTGGTATAATTCTCCTGTAGTTTCTGTATCGCCAATAGCAACTTTTTTACTTCTGATAATGTCTCCTTTATCTATCTCTTGATTTAGGAAGAATGTTGTAACACCGGTTTCCTTTTCTCCATTAATCACGGCGTGATGGATAGGGGCAGCTCCTCGATAGTTGGGTAGTAGGGAAGCGTGAACGTTAAATGTTCCCATTTTAGGGATAGAATAAACCACTTCAGGAAGCATACGAAATGCAACTACGACAAAAATATCGGCGTTAAAACTTTTTAATGTATCGATAAATTCAGGGTCTTTTAGTTTTTCGGGTTGAAGTATAGGAAGATTATGAACTAGCGCATACTCCTTTACTTCGGAATGTTGTATTTTCAGACCGCGTCCTGAAGGTTTATCTGTAGCGGTAACAACAGCAACGATTTCGTGATGAGAATTATATATTGCATCCAAAGTGCCAACGGCAAACTCTGGAGTACCCATAAATAGGACTCTCATTTTTCTGTTTCTAATTTAGTTTTCTCTGCAATTGAATCATTTTTAAGCAAGTGACCGCAGCTTCTACGCCTTTGTTTCCGTGTGTGCCACCTGCTCTTTCTATGGCTTGTTCCATTGTGTTGCAAGTTAGAACGCCGAAGATTACAGGTGCACCATAATCCAAACTTACGCGCATAACACCATTAGCAACAGCATCGCAAATGAAATCAAAGTGACGAGTATCACCTTGTATCACGCAACCGATACAGATTACAGCATCAATCCCTTCATCAGAATCTAACAACATAGCAGCTGCAGAGGGGAGTTCAAAACTTCCAGGAACAGAGTGTACAATAATTTGCGATACACCCTCTTTCTTTAAAGTATCAATAGCGCCCTCCTTTAATGCATTAGTTACATTATCATTCCATTCACTGACAACAATTCCAATCTTATATTGGGAATTGTCAGCATTAGCGATAGGGGTGTATTGAGAGAGATTTTTTTTCTTCATTATTTGCCTGCGTTGACTTTAGCTCTTTCCAAGTATCTGTCAATGCCCATATTAGCATATTCTGTAGCATAATCATTTTGAATTGTACTATAGGCTTCGTATGCTTTTTCCCAATTAGATTCTCTTTCGTAGATTTGTCCAATTTTGAAAAGTGTGGTAGCATTGTAGAAATCATTCTCTTGGTTTTTGATAGACTTATTGTAGAAAGCAAGAGCTTGCTTAGTATCTCCTAGTTCATCATAGCAATCACCAATAAGACCTTGGCAACCGTACCAAATGTAATCCTCTTTTTGTTTAAATTGTTGAAGATATTCTACTGCTGTTTCATAATCTTTCAAACCAAAGTAGCAAACGCCAGCCATATATTTTGCTGTATTTGCAGTTGGAGTCATTTTATAATCAGAAATGATATTCAAGAAACCATCAAATTCTTCATCACCTTCCAATGCAAGCATAAAAGCAGAAGAATCAGCGGTTTGACTTGCAGTCATTAAATATTCGATAGGTTTTGTCATTGCTAAAGAAGCTTTTTCTGCTCGTGGTTGAAGGTAAAATCTGTTGAAACAGATTAAGCCAATAGCAATTACTAAAATAGCAATACAAACTCCGTAAACAAGATTGCTATATTTCTTGAAAAAACTGAAAAGTTTAGTAATAAAGTTATCATTTTGAGCTTCTACGCTCTCTTTTTTTGCACCTAAAGTTTCTTTCTTTGTCATACTAATTTTTTTATTTTTTTTTGGCTGGCAAAATTACGAAAATTTTTGAAGTAACGATATATTTTTTTTATCGTGTAAAATATTGATAATGATTAACTTGTAAAAGTTACTTATTTTGTTCTTTCTTATTTAGCTCAAATAATATCTGATCTGTAATATCTTTTGTAGGATCTGCGTGCAGCATAAACGGACTTCCTGCTTGATAAAGAAGAATGTAAGATGCGTTTCGCTCAGCATTGATAACATCAGCCACTTTTTGTATTGAGTCGTAAATAACGGAAATGGAGTTTGCTTGTTCGTTTTGTAATGCGATAGAAGCGTTTTCTTTGTCAAGCATGATTTGTTGGTATTCTTCTTGAAGTTGTTGGTACGCATATTGTGCTTGTACTTCAGTTAGAATTCCTTTATTCATATTTTCTTGGAATTGTGCGCTTTTCTGTTCAAAATCCTTTTCGCGTTTTGCAAAAGTAGCTTCCATTTGGGAATATTTCTCCTCAATTTCTTTGGTTAGTTGGTCAACTAATATGTAATTGTTGTTGATGCTATCCAAGTTGACATAAAGTACCTCTCCGCTTCCTGCTTTTCCTTCTATAGGTTTGGGCGTGAATTTCGCTTCTTTCTCAGGAAGGAAATGTAGTACATACAGCACAATTATGGCTATGGTTAAAAATGTCATAAACAAATAGTTGCAGGTTTTGCTGTTGCAACTTTTCTCTTTCTTTTCAGGTTCTGGATTCAAAGTTGTTTCTTCAGGAGTATAGTTCTCTTCTGTTAGATTTTCGGTGTTATTAAATTCGTTCATATAGAATATATTTTGGTTTTAAAAGACAATCGGCAAAAGTATAAAAAAAATCAATATGATTAAATGAGTTTTTGTCGAAGGTTTGTACGACAAGAAATGTCAATAGTTGAACTTTTCCTTATTAGAGTTAAAGAAAGGTAACGAGTAAATTTTCTTCACATAATAGCATTTCTGAATAAGCAAGTGTTGATGCAAACAGTAAATTTGTGTAGGTGGTGATGTTTTTTGCAGCTCGCCTTTCAGATAGTGTTTTGTTGGAGATTATTTTTACAAAATAATATGAATGAGAAATTCACACGCCTTTTACTTATTATTTATTGTCTCTGGTTTAATGTATGAACAATTCTATCAGTTTGTATAAGCCGAAGAAAATGAAAATACTGCCAACGAGAAGGCGGAAAATCTTTTCAAATTTTTTAATATTGTTGTAAAATTCTCCAATTTTTTCAATACTAAATGCTAATAGCCAAGCAATTAATACTACAGGGATTGCGGAAACTATGGCAAAAACAATTGGAAGGAAATAGCCACCTGGTGTCGAGGAGGCAAGCGGAATTAGCATTCCAAAATAGAGAAATGCGCTTGTTGGACAAAATGCCATTGCAAAGAGCAAACCTAATAGGAATGCTCCCCACAATCCGCGTGTTTTTAACTTTTCTCCCTTTTCAGCGCTGACATTGCGAGCGTGGAAAGTAAATTTGTGTCCCCAAAGAATAATCGCACCAAAAATAAGCAAAATTGGAGGTAATAAATATTGTCCGTTGCGGCTGAAAAATTTTGTAATTGGAAATACTTCCGCACCCGTTTTCAATATAAAAATTAAACCGATGCCTAAAAGTGTGTAAGCAATTGTGCGTCCTAAAGCATATAGTAATCCTTTTCTGAATATTAACTTTTTGTTACCCAGGTCTTTGCCAATATAACCAATAGCAGTGATATTGGTGGCTAAAATACAGGGATGCGTAGCAACAATAATTCCTAGAAGAATTGTAGTTATAATAGGTAAGTTGTTGTTAGCTAGAATATTATTGATAACTTCCATTAGCGTAACTCTTCAGAGATAATTTCTATTAATTGGTTTTGGAATTTTTCAGGATTGTTGGGCGCTTGTGTGATGGCAAAATCGGTAAGATTGTGTGTGGTTAAACTTTCACCTTTTTGGGTTACAATTAGTAGGGCATCCCAAGCCACCTGATATTTGTCGGCAATTTTTTCGTTTTCAGGTTTAGAAAAGTCGATGATATGGAAAAAAAGTTTCTCTTCCTTCACTGCGTCGGAGAAGAGTGAATCGACTACTATTTGCGTATTTGTTTCGATGGCTTCACATACTTTACAATGATGTTCGCCATGGAAATAGAGAATATTAACACCCTCTTTTTCTATATTTGTTTTGGGTTGGTTATTTCCATTTTGGCAATTTCCAAATAGGATTGTCAGTAATGGAAGGAAAAAAAACATTCTCTTCATACCTTTATTTTTGTAGGAGTTGGCGGAGAAGTTCTTCGGCTTTCTCCTCGTTTTCAATATGACCTTTATGTACAACTTTTTCATTTACGATAACGGCTGGAGGTGAGATGATATCATATTTTAGAATTTCAAGAATGTCATCAACAGCTGTAACCGTAATCTCATGGTTAGCCATTTTATCGGCAGCATTTTTTAGTAGTGTATAGGTGTGTTTACACTTCTCGCAGCCAGAAATTAGCACTTTAATATTCATATCGTGTTTTTTTAAAAAAGTATTCCCAATAGATAACTTTTGGGAATACTTTTTGTTTATTTTTATGCTAATTCCGCGTAATATTTGTAGAAATAAGGGATGGTTTCAATTCCTTTAAAGAATTGATCTAAAGAGTAACTTTCGTTAGGAGAGTGTATTGCGTCGCACTCAAGCCCGAATCCCATTAAGATAGATTTCGTTCCCAAAATCTTTTCAAATCCGGCAATAATTGGGATGCTTCCACCGCTACGAGTAGGGATTGGTCGCTTGCCGAAAGTTTCCATATAAGCTTTTTCAGCTGCTTTGTATGCAGGCATATCGATAGGGGATACGTAAGCTTCGCCGCCATGGCAAGGTGTAACTTTTACTTTCACATAATCAGGAGCAATAGATTCGAAATGTTTTTGGAACAACTCGCTAATTTTGTGAGAATCTTGGTTAGGTACCAATCGCATAGATACCTTAGCAGTTGCTTTGGAAGGAAGAACAGTTTTTGCGCCTTCTCCTGTATAACCGCCCCAAATTCCACAAAGGTCAAGAGTTGGGCGGATTCCCGTACGTTCAATGGTAGAGAATCCCTCTTCACCATGAACCTCTTTAATATCAAGAGCAGCTTTGTATTCGTCAAGGTTGAAAGGAGCTTGAGCCATCAAAGCACGTTCTTCTGTAGAGATTTCAATAACATCATCATAGAAATGAGGAATGGTAATCTGATTTTTCTCATTCATAAGTGAAGAGATCATTTGACAAAGCACATTGATTGGGTTTGCCACTGCACCACCAAAAAGACCAGAATGTAAATCTTTATTAGGTCCCGTAACTTCCACTTCTAAATAGCTCAAACCGCGAAGACCTACTGTAACTGAAGGTGTATCGATAGCAATCATTGAGGTATCAGAAACCAAGATAACATCGCCTTTCAGTTTTTCTTTATTTGCTTCGCAGAAGCCATAAAGACTGGTACTTCCAATCTCCTCTTCTCCTTCAAGCATAAATTTTACGTTACATTTTAATTGGTTTGTTTTTACCAAATATTCGAAAGCTTTTGCGTGCATAAAGGATTGGCCTTTATCATCATTTGCACCGCGGCAGTAGATTCTTCCATCAATAATTTCTGGTTCGAAAGGTTTGGTATTCCAAAGTTCTTCGGGGTCAACAGGCATCACATCGTAGTGACCATAAACCACAACAGTAGGAGCTTTGGGGTCAATTATTTTTTCTCCATACACTACAGGATTTCCTTCGGTAGGACAAACTTCAGCTTTGTCAGCGCCTGCTTCAAGCAGTAACTCTTTCCAGCGTTCAGCACAGCGAATCATATCAGGTTTGTGTTCACTTTTAGAACTAATAGAAGGAATTCTGAGAAGGCTATATAACTCTTCTAAAAAGCGTTCTTTGTTCGCTTCAATATAATTTTTAAGGTCTTTCATAAAGATTTATGTTAAGTTAGTACAAGGCTGCAAAGATAGTAAAAAAGTGGAAATGAATCACTAATTTTTGTGAGTTGGAGATTCAAAACTTTAATGTACTTTTGCCGCTGTATTTATTTATGAATTATAAACAGATAAAATTATGACTGATTGCGAATTAAAGTACAAAATTGCGGACATTAGTTTAGCAGAGTGGGGCCGCAAGGATATTGAAGTGTCTCAAAAAGAGATGCCAGGTTTGATGGCGTTAAGAGAGAAATATGGCGATAGTAAGCCACTGAAAGGAGCTCGCATTATGGGAAGTCTTCACATGACTATTCAAACTGCAGTTTTGATTGAAACATTAGTACACCTTGGCGCAGAAGTAAGGTGGTGTAGTTGTAATATATTTTCCACACAAGACCATGCAGCAGCGGCAATTGCAGCCTCTGGCGTTGCTGTGTTTGCTTGGAAAGGCGAATCTTTGGAAGATTATTGGTGGTGTACTAACCAAGCGTTGTCTTTTCCAGGTGGAAAAGGTCCGAATTTGATTGTTGATGATGGCGGCGATGCAACTTTGTTGATTCACTTGGGCTATCAAGCAGAAAATGATGCTTCCGTTTTGGATAAAGAACCTGAAAGTGAAGAGCAAGCAGTGATTTTTGCGCAATTAAAGAAAACGTTGGCAGAAGACCCTCAACGTTGGCATAATTTAGTAAAAGAGTTGCGTGGCGTTTCAGAAGAGACAACAACTGGTGTTCACCGTTTGTATCAAATGATGGAAAATGGAGAATTATTAGTACCTGCTATCAATGTAAACGATTCTGTAACCAAATCAAAATTTGATAATAAATATGGTTGTAGAGAATCATTAGCAGATGGAATTAAACGTGCTACAGATGTAATGATTGCAGGAAAAGTTGCCGTAGTTTGTGGTTATGGCGATGTCGGTAAAGGTTGTGCACAATCTATGAAATCGTATGGTGCTCGTGTTATTGTTACCGAAGTTGACCCTATTTGTGCTTTGCAAGCAGCAATGGAAGGTTACGAAGTAAAACCCGTAGAAGATGCCCTTGCTGAAGGTGATTTGTATATCACTTGTACAGGAAATTGTGATGTTATCACTGTTGATCACCTCAACAAAATGAAAGACCAAGCGATTGTTTGCAATATCGGACACTTTGACAACGAAATTCAAGTAGCTGCTTTTGAACATCAAGCACATATCACTAAACGTACCATCAAACCACAAGTGGACGAATATATCTTCCCTGATGGTCACTCTATTTTTATTTTGGCAGAAGGACGTTTGGTGAATTTAGGTTGTGCTACAGGTCATCCCTCATTTGTAATGAGTAACTCTTTCACTAATCAAACAATGGCTCAATTAGATTTGTGGCAAAAAGATTATGAAGTAGGCGTTTATAATCTTCCTAAATATTTAGATGAAGAGGTAGCACGCTTGCATTTGTCAAAAATTGGGGTAAAACTGACCACTTTAACCGAAAAACAAGCCAAATATATCGGCGTTAAGGTAGAAGGTCCGTTCAAACCTGATACATATAGATATTAAGATTCAAATTTTGCGCAATGCCTCCTAAGGAAAAGAAAGAGAAACGCTTTTTACAGATGCCTGAATATCCTGGTGGTAAGAAGGCATTGCGCGAATTTATATCTTCACAACTTCGCTATCCGCAAGATGCTCTGGAACAGAATATCCAAGGAACAGTAGCTGTTGCTTACGAGGTGAATGACGAAGGTGGAATTGAAAATATTCGTGTAGTAAAAGGTTTATTCCCTTCTTGTGATGAAGAGGCTGTTCGTTTGGTGGGTTTGTTGCGTTACGGAAAGGCTTTTAATCATGGAGTACGCTTGAAAGCCAATCAAAAGTTGAATATACATTTCAGACTACGGAAAGAGGAGAAGAAAACTTTTCAATTACAATATACTTGTAAAACATTAACCAAAACAGAAAAGGAGGAGAAAAATAACTCTTCTAATGGTTATACATATAGTATTATTATTGGAGAACAAAAATAGAAACATATGAATGCATTTGTTTTTCCTGGTCAAGGAGCACAATTTTCAGGAATGGGAAAAGAACTTTATGAGAAGTTTCCTGAAGCACAAAAGATGTTTGAAACGGCAGATAAAATTTTAGGTTTTTCGTTGAGCCAGAAGATGTTTGAGGGCACAGATGAAGAACTAAAGCAGACTCATATCACGCAGCCAGCCGTATTTTTACACTCAGTAGTAGAGTATAAAATGTTGAGCCAATGTCGGCCAACAATGGTTGCAGGGCACTCTTTAGGTGAGTTCAGTGCGCTGGTGGCTTGTGGTGCACTTGCCTTCGAGGACGCATTGGTTTTGGTTTCCAAACGTGCAAATGCAATGCAAGAAGCCTGTGAGGCTAATCCATCAGGAATGGCTGCTGTTATCGGTTCGGACGATGCAACAATAGAGAAAATATGTGCGCAAATAGATGAAGTTGTGGTTCCTGCCAATTATAATGCTCCAGGACAGTTAGTAATTTCGGGTAGTTTTAAAGGGCTGGAACTGGCTGCAGAAGCGTTAAAAGATGCTGGTGTGCGTCGCGTGTTGCCCCTTAATGTTGGGGGTGCTTTTCACTCCCCGTTGATGGAACCCGCACGCTTGAAATTAGCAACCGCTATTGAAAATACAAAATTCCACACACCTATCTGTCCTATCTACCAAAATTGCAATGCACTTCCATCAGTAGATCCAGAAACCATAAAAAATAACCTTATTAAGCAGTTGACAAGCCCTGTAAGATGGACGCAAACTGTGCAGAATATGATTGCTGATGGTGCGGAAATTTTCACAGAATTTGGACCAGGAACTGTTTTGAAGGGTTTGATAAAAAAAATTAATTCTGCCACAAATTTTGGAGAAAAAATGAGTATTTAAAACCTCTTTTCTCTAATTGTCTATTAATCAAGTAAAAAAAATACCAACATTATTTTGTTGATATAAAGTCAGAAAAAGTGAGTGAGAAATTGCTCGCTTTTTCTATTTTAGCAGTCGCGAGTTCTGAGGAGTAACATATCTGCATCGTGCTCATTTATAGTAATATATATTTCTTTTAAACATTGCTTTTTTGGATTATCGCCTAAAATGTGTGCATTTTGTATTAAATCGTAAAAGTAATAATAGTATGGGTAGTGATTTGTCTCTGTTTAGTTTTGTGGATGAACTGACATCAGAAGAAAAAAGAAAAGATGCTGAAGTAGCCACAATGCAGCGAATTTTAGATTCTCGAGATCAACATTTGGAAAAATTATCTCGAAGCGAATCTGCTATGGATATGTTTTCTTCACAGGAGATTTTAGAGTTAGAAAAAGAAGAAAAAGAGGAAAAGAAAGAGATGGAAAATTCTGAACAGAGAATTTATACGAAGGATGAAATTTTTGCGGATGTTGTCAAATATTTCGAGGGCGATGAGTTAGCAGCAGGTGTATGGATTGATAAGTATGCGTTGAAAAATGATAAAGGGGAATTGTTGGAAAGCAATCCTGACCAAATGCACCGCCGCTTAGCTCGTGAATTCGCAAGAATTGAGAAAAAATACAACAATCCAATGGATGAAGAACTCATCTATTCATTGTTTGCAAAATTTAAATATATCGTTCCCCAAGGTAGTCCTATGGCTGGCATTGGTAACGATTACCAAATTTCATCGCTATCAAACTGTTTTGTTATCGGTAACGATGCATGTTCCGATTCGTATGGTGGAATTATCAAGATGGACGAAGAGCAGGTGCAACTGATGAAGAGACGTGGTGGCGTGGGACACGATTTGTCGCATATTCGCCCAGCTGGAAGTCCAGTGAAAAATAGTGCAATTACCTCAACAGGTGTTGTACCTTTTATGGAACGCTACTCAAATTCAACTCGTGAGGTGGCTCAAGATGGCCGCCGAGGTGCGTTAATGCTTTCAATTTCTATTAAGCATCCTGATTCTGAGCATTTTATTGATGCTAAGATGACAGAAGGAAGAATTACTGGTGCTAATGTGTCTGTGCGCGTTGATGATGAATTTATGCAAGCTGTAAAAGAGAGCAAAGATTATATTCAAAGATATCCAATCGATTCCGATACTCCCAAATATTCAAAAGCTATTAATGCATCACAATTGTGGGAGAAAATTATACATAATGCGTGGAAGTCTGCAGAGCCCGGAGTCCTATTCTGGGATACAATTCATCGCGAAGCAATACCAGATTGCTATGAAGATGAAGGATTTAAAACTACCTCTACCAACCCTTGTGGAGAGATTCCATTGTGTCCTTACGATAGCTGCCGACTCATTGCCATTAACCTTTATAGTTACGTTCAAAATCCATTTACCGAAGATGCTTATTTCGATATGACGCTTTTTAAGCAACACGTTCAATATGCACAACGATTAATGGATGATATTATCGACCTTGAAATCGAAAAGATAGACAAGATAGTTGATAAAATCAATAGTGACCCCGAGACTGCTGACATCAAACGCGTTGAGTATGAATTGTGGCAGAAGATTAAACAGAAAACTTTGAAAGGTCGCCGTACAGGCTTGGGAATTACTGCAGAAGGCGATATGCTGGCAGCGTTGAATATTCGTTACGCTTCAGAGCATGGTATTGCTTTTTCTACTGAAGTTCACAAACAGTTGGCGTTAAGTGCTTATCGCTCATCTGTAACTATGGCAAGAGAACGTGGTGCATTCCCCGTTTATAGCTGTATTAAGGAAAGCGAAAATCCATTCATCTTAAGAATTAAAGATGCAGATGAGAAGTTGTATAATGATATGGTACGCTTCGGAAGAAGAAATATATCGTTGCTGACGATTGCGCCTACGGGAAGTGTTAGCATCTGTACCCAAACAACTTCTGGTATCGAGCCCGCTTTTAATGTGGTTTACAAGCGAAGAAGAAAGGTAAATCCTAACGACTTGAACAAACGAGAAACCGTAAAGGATATTAATGGTGATGCATTTGAAGAGTATTTCGTATGCCACCCAAAATTTGCAGATTGGGCGAAAATAGAAGGTTTTACCTCTAAAGATTTGGAAGCAATGAACGAAAAAGAGATTCAAGAGCTTGTCAAAAAATCGCCCTACTACAAATCTACCGCTGCTGATACTGATTATATTAAAAAGGTTGAACTGCAAGGAGCTATCCAAAAATGGGTTGACCATTCAATCTCTGTAACAATCAATCTTCCAGAAAATACTACTAAAGAAACTGTGGGTGAGTTGTATATGCGCGCATGGGAGTCAGGCTGTAAGGGAATGACAGTTTACCGCGAAGGCTCTCGCGATGGCGTGCTCAATTCGGCAAGTAGTAAACCTAAAAAGAAAGCTGCAGAAGAAAATAAGGTGCAAAGACGCCCAAAAGAATTGGTGGCAGAAATTGTAAGATTTAAAAATAATAGCGAAGATTGGGTAGCTTTCGTTGGAACAAAAGATGGTCAACCATACGAAATTTTTACCGGTAAGACAGAAGATGATAGGCTGCCAATCCCTAAAAGCGTAGAACGTGGCGTTATCGTTAAATTCAAAGATGAAAATGGAAATAAACAGTATGATTTTCATTACAACGATAAAGATGGATACGAAATCATTATACGTGGTTTAAATCGTTGCTTCAATCCTGAATTTTGGAACTACGCAAAGATGATTTCAGCACTCCTTCGTCATGGTATTCCAATTGAAAATGTAATTAATATCATTTCTGGACTCAACTTCCGTGAAGAATCTATTAACTCTTGGAGAAATGGAGTTATCCGTGCCCTGAAAAAATTTGTAGCTGATGGCACAAAACAGAAAGGTGTGAAATGCCCTAAATGTGGACAGGAAACCGTTGTATATCAAGAGAAGTGTATGCTTTGCACTACCTGTGGCTACTCTAAATGTGGTGGTTGATGATAACTAAAAAACTATACTCGAAAATAGTTATGGATCTTTTTCATAACTATTTTTTTATATAAAACGGAGGATTTGTAAATCATAAAATATGATATTATGGCAAAAGCTGCAGAAACACCTTTGATGAAGCAATATAATCAATTTAAGTCTCAACATCCTGATGCTATTTTGCTTTTTAGAGTTGGTGACTTTTATGAAACATTCGGTGAAGATGCGATTCTGACATCTCAGATTTTGGGAATTGTATTGACTCGCCGCGCCAATGGTTCAGCTTCCTATATAGAGTTGGCAGGTTTTCCTCATCACTCCATCGATGCGTACTTGCCTAAATTGGTGCGCGCAGGTCACCGCGTGGCAATTTGCGAACAATTGGAAGACCCAAAGATGACGAAAACTATTGTGAAACGTGGTGTGGTAGAATTGGTTACGCCAGGTGTTTCTGTTAATGATAAAGTGTTGGAGCAGAAAGAGAATAACTTTCTCGCTTCTATCTTCTATGATAAAAAAAATATTGGAATTGCTTTTGTCGATATCTCTACCGGAGAGTTTTATCTTTCTGAAGGAACCCGAGAATATATCGATAAACTATTGCAAAATTATAAGCCTTCGGAAGTGGTAATTCTGAAAACCCAAATTTCACAATTCAAAGAATCTTTTGGCGATAAATTTTTGCTCGCTCCTTTCGACGATTGGGTTTTTACAACAGATTATGCAAATGAAGTGTTACTCAAACATTTTCAAACCTCTTCGCTAAAAGGTTTCGGAGTGGAAACATTAACCGATGGAATTGTTGCTGCAGGCGCTGCTTTGCATTATCTTTATGAAACTCAAAACTATAAGATTCAGCATATTAATAAGATAAAAAGAATTGAAGAGGAACTCTATGTTTGGTTAGACCGATTTACGATCCGAAATTTGGAGTTGGTTCAATCTTATAACGAAAATGCTGTAACGCTGCTGCAGATTTTAGACAAAACACAAACACCAATGGGCTCACGAATGCTACGTAAATGGTTAGTAATGCCTTTGAAGGAGCAAGTAATGATTGAAGAGCGTCTTTCGGTGGTTAAACATTTTGTCGAAGATCGAGAGGGAGCCACATCTTTACTGCAAACATTACATCAAGTGGGTGATTTGGAGAGAATCTTGTCGAAACTGGCAACAGGAAAGATTAATCCTCGTGAAATACTGCAGCTTTGTCGCTCGTTACGTGCGGTAGAACAATTGAAAAATAGCTGTGCAAAAAGTCAACATACTGCATTACAAAAGATTGCAGAACAATTGAACCCCGCCTTGACATTGTGCAATCGGATTGAGAAAGAGATTAATGAAGATGCGCCCGTTGTGGTAAGTAAAGGCGGTGTTTTTAATAAAGGTGTGAACGAGGATTTAGATGAGTTGTTGGCAATAGCAGTGAATAGTAAAACCATTTTGGCAGATATTCAGAAGCGAGAATCGGAGGCAACAGGTATCTCCTCTTTGAAAATCGGTTTTAATAATGTATTTGGTTACTATTTGGAAGTAACAAATACTCACAAAGATAAAGTGCCAGAGTGTTGGGTAAGAAAACAAACACTGACCAATGGAGAGCGTTATATTACAGAAGAACTGAAAGAGTTAGAGTCTAAAATTTTAGGTGCTGAGGATAAAATTTTGGAAATCGAAGCAAAACTTTATAATGAACTAACCATCAGTATGATGGATTATATTCCAATGATACAGCTAGATGCATTTTTGGTGGCAAAATTGGATATTTTGCTCTGTTTTGCAGAGATTTCTGTGGAAAATCATTATGTACGACCTATTTTTGAGTCTGGGACCGCTATTAATATCAAAAATGGTCGCCATCCCGTTATTGAAAAGCAGTTGCCACCAGGCGAAAGCTACATCGCTAACGATGTTTATTTGGATAATGATGTACAGCAGATTATGATTATTACAGGACCCAATATGTCGGGTAAATCTGCCCTATTGCGACAAACGGCACTCATTGTACTGATGGCACAAATTGGTTGCTTTGTACCTGCAGAAAGTGCCAGATTGAGCATTGTGGATAAAATTTTTACGCGCGTTGGGGCTTCAGATAGCTTGTCAACGGGTGAGTCCACATTTATGGTAGAGATGAACGAAACCGCTAGTATTTTGAATAATATCTCCAATCGGAGTTTGATTCTGCTTGATGAAATTGGTCGCGGAACTAGTACTTACGATGGGGTTTCTATTGCGTGGTCAATTGCAGAATTTCTCCACGAACATAAAAGTTATCGAGCTAAGGTGTTGTTTGCAACGCACTATCATGAGCTGAATAATATGGAAAAACAATTTTCTCGAATCAAAAATTATCATGTTTCTGTAAAAGAGATTAATAATAAAATATTGTTTCTAAGGAAGTTGGAAGTTGGAGGAAGCGAACATAGTTTTGGTATTCATGTAGCGCGTATGGCCGGAATGCCTAATCAGGTGTTGCGTAGGGCTGAAGAGGTATTGCAAGTATTGGAGAATAGCCATTCACAAAGTGGAAAGGAACTTAAAATTGAAAAACGCTCACCAGGTTATCAATTGAGTTTTATTGCTTTAGATGATCCATTGTTATTGGATATCAAAGATCAGATTATGGATACGGATATTAACACGTTAACTCCCGTTGAAGCTTTGATGAAGTTGAATGATATAAAAAGTCTGTTAACTAAAAAGAAGAAATAGTATGCTTATTGTTGAGGGTGTTTTAGTATCGGAAGAGTTGATCGACAACTACTTTTGTTGTGATTTGAATGATTGTAAAGGTTGCTGTTGCATTGAAGGTGATGTAGGTGCACCTATAGACCCTGATGAGGTAGGCGACTTGGAGGATAACTATCCGATTTTCAAAAAATATATGACGCCAGAGGGTGTTGAAAAGGTGGAGGAGAATGGAACCTTTGATTACGATATGGAAGGTTCATTCGTTACGCCATTGTTGTCAGACGAAGCTTGTGCATATATTTGTTACGATGAGAATGGTGTAGCGCAATGTGCTATCGAAAAGGCATTTGCTAATGGAGAAATCGATTTTCCAAAGCCAATTTCGTGCCATCTTTATCCCATCCGCATTAAGAAACTCCCCGATTATGAAGCATTGAACTATCATCGCTGGCAAGTTTGTAGCGGTGCTGTTTTGCAAGGAAATCATCTAAAGTTGCCTGCTTATCAATTCTTAAAAGGTGCACTAACTCGCAAATATGGTGCAGCTTGGTACGAGGCGTTGGAGAAAGCTGTGGAGGAGAGAGATAAATAAATTATTATTGTCCAATAAGCAATTCTAATATTTCATTGAAAGTTTAGGAAGTATCCCCAAAATTGTGTAATTTCACCAAATATGCCTATTTTGTTGGGAATTATTTTCTTTTGGAAAGTACCACTGCAAACAGAGGTGTTCTGAATGAGGCATCCAAAGTGCTTTGACTATTCTTATATCTATTTTCAGAAAGATACAAAGTTGAAAAAGGTTGTGAAAGTTAGGAAAGGTAAAAACAAAGCTAAGGAATGAGAAGCACTGATCCAGATTCTTTGAATGGTTTTCCAGTCAAATCACGGTAGAATATGATAAAGTTGAATTCGGTTACTTGATGGACTTTTTGCCCATTAATAGTACCATCCCAACCTGCATTAATGTCTGAGGTTCGGAAAACTTCATTACCCCAGCGATTGAAAATATACATATTAAAATCAACGGGTTGTATGTAAGTGCAAATGGGTTTGAAGATGTCGTTTAAACCATCACCATTGGGTGTGAATGAGTTAGGAATATATACTAATCCGCTTTCATTTATGGTTATTGAAATAGAATCACTATCTGTACAACCATATTCGTTAGAAGCTGTTAGAGTAATTATATAGGTGCCCGCATTAGTAAAGATGTGAGATGGATTTTGAAGTGTAGAGTGAGAGTTGTCGCCAAAATCCCAAAACCAATCGGTAGTAAAATCGGAGCAATCTAAGAATTGAATGCTTTGATTGGTAAGATATTGTGCAAAGGTTGACGTCATTTCGATACAAGCAATTGGAGTTGGAATGCTGATAATGGTAAAATTGAGTGGAATTTGGCAAACGGAGTCGATAACGGTAACGGAGTATGTTCCTGCTGCGAGGTCGAAAGCGCGATTCTCTTCAAAATGTTCAATATTTCGCCAATCATAGGTGTAATTTCCACTCCCACCTTGAGCGAAGAGTGTTGCAGTTCCATTTTGTTGCTCACAGATATCTGGTGTTACCGATTCTACTCCTGCAGTAAACGAAAATTCGCCTACAAAAGTCTCTGCTTCCACGATGCATCCATTAGCATCTTCTATAGTAACACTATAATTTCCAGTGGATAAATTATTGATGTTCGGTTGATTAACGGTTTGCTCAGACCATTGGTAGTGATAGGGTGCAGTCCCGCCCGAATGAGAAATGGTGATAGCACCGTTTGTTAAGTGGCAGGTTTCGTCGGTAATTTCTATGCTATCAATGACGGGACCTGGAATGTTAGCAATGGAGTCGGTAATAGTGATTGTACATTCATTAGCATCGGTTACGATAAGTGTGTATTCTCCAGCGGTAACGTTTGTCAGGTTCGCACTTGTTGAGCCATTGCTCCAATTATAGTTATAGGGAGTTGTACCGCCAGAAATATTGATAAAAATTGCACCATTTGCTTGGTCGCAGGTAGCGGTTTCTTTAGTGTAGGTGAGTTGTAGTGAGTCTGGTTGGGTAAGCGTAGCGGAGATAGTCGCTGTGATGCCGTTTACGTCGCTGATGGTAACAGTATAGGTACCCGCTGGCAAGTTTTGCGCTTGTGCAGTAGTTTGCGGTGGTGTGCAGCTCCAATTGTAGCTATATGGAGCTACGCCTCCTACTACTTGTACAGAAATGGTTCCATCGTTGCCTCCAAAGCAGGAGATGTTGTTTTGGTCCGTAATGGCGGGAATGAGCGCATCTGGAACTTCTATTACAATAGATACCTGCGTAGTGTTGTTACAAGGGTCCGTAACCGTTACTGTTACCGTTGTGGTTGTTGTAATGGGTGTGCCTGCTGCTATCGATTGAGTAAAGGTAAGTTGCGCATTTTCCCAACAGTTGTCAGAGGTGAGATTCTCTACTAGATCGCTCAAGTCAGGAATTACGTATTGTAGATTGTTAATCTCAGCATCTTGTGCAGCAATGGGTAGGGTAACTACGGGAGCACTATTGTCTAAAATGGTAATAGAAGCGGTATCCATGCCTGTGCAACCGTGAAAGTCGGTAACATTTAATGTCAACAATATCAACTGATTGCAGTCTGATGAATCTATTAGAATTTCGCTATTTGAAGATGTAGGATTAACAAAATTTGCACCGGTATAGTTATACTGAATAGGATCTGTACCATTGCTTACAGTAGCGTTGATGTTTATTGAACCTACGTTAGGACAAAAACTACCAGATGGAGCTATAATATTAGGAATGGGAAGTGGTACAACTGAAATTTCAATCGATGCGGTATCGCTACAACTATTGTTGCTACCAATAATAGTGTATGTAGTTGTAGCTGTTGGTGTAACTGTTTGGTTATTATGGGCAGAAAGTCCTTGATTCCATGTGTAGTTGGTAGCGCCTGAGACGGATATTTGGGCGCTTTCTCCCAAGCAGAGAATAGAATCTGTAACATTAAGTTGCAGTTCTGGATTGCTGTTTACAACCACGGTTGTGGTTGCAGGTGCAGAGGAGTGTCCACCAGCAGTAATGACTAACGTATATTCTCCGCTGTTTTGTGTACCCACGTTGGGAATTGTAGGATTCTGAATAGTTGAAGTAAACCCGTTAGGCCCGCTCCAAGCAAAAGTGGCGTTGGGTTGATTGTTGTTACATATAAGTTGTAATGAGTCTCCTTCGCATAAGGGACCATTATTAGTAACTAAGGCCAAAAGTTCGCAGTTGGTATTTGCAGTAGAGTATTGTGCTACAGAATTGAAACTAATATTAGCAGCGCCGCCATTATAGTTGGTTAAAAGTAGTAAATAGAACTCTCCACTTTGTGCATTGGGGATGTAACACCATTCGTATGGAAGAGCCGAAAAACTGCAATCGATAAGATTTCCGTAGGGGTAACCTCCCATATCGTTTGTGTGATTTCCGTTGCTTGCACTTGGAACGTGAGATGAATGGGAATTGATGTGAAATTCGTATTCTCCGCAGCATAATTTCTGAAGAAAATCATTTTGGTCTGTTGCTTGGAAAGGCCCCCAGCAAGCAAAGTCAACATCTAAGCCGTTTCCAGTGGCAATAGAGTTCTGTTCAATTTGTAGTAGTAGGTTGCCAGGTGTATTTATCTGCATATAATACCACGATGGTCTTGGAATTGATCCCAAACATCCTACATTAGAATATTCACTCAATCCAAAAAAATCGTACCCGTTAAAATTATTTCCTGTTTCAGAAGGAAAGGTGATTCCGTACGGGTTTTCATCTTCGCAAAAAGGACTAGCTGCAACTCCTGTTGATGAAGAAACATCGGGAAAACAGGGGCTGCCTTGCAATGTGGATACTGAAATACATTGTTCGCAACTGATATTTGCAAGCCAACCTATAGAGTTTCCTGTGTTATTGCTTATAAAATGAAAAGTTACTGACAAACTTGGCGTTGAAATATTGCCGGGAAGTTGAGTGCCAGTATATGTGCCTATCAATGGTGCGTTTGTACTGTTCCCAGCGTGAATCCATAAAGTATCTCCTGCAGATAGTGAAAATGCACTAAATATAATATTCATTCCAATAGCATTGGGCATATCAGAATTGATGGTTTGGACCATATTCAAATTGTTGTTATAGTTGTTTTCTCCACCTGGATCAGCGTAGTATAAACTGCAAGTATTCAGTGTTGATGAGGTCATTGCGGTAGGTATTGGATTGTAGCAACTAAGCGTGGCTGACCAGCCTGATCGATTTACACTTCCATCGCTATGAAAAACAAAAGTCAAACTACTTCCCGTTGCTGTAATTGTTCCTGGATTGTTGGTACCCCCATATCTCCCTATTAGTGCTGATGTAGTGCTTGCACCATCGTAAATCTCTAACCAATCATAACTAACACTTTCCGTTTCAAATGAATTAAAAGTAATTTGTAATTGCCCATCAGTGGCAGTTATCGTTTGCGTAAAGTTTTGCGAATTAGAATAATGGTTTGTGCCTCCTGGATCCATCCAAGTGCCTGAGCAAGTGGTAATAGGGGAATTGCTCATCGTATAGTTCTGTCCAAAACTATTAATGGATATTAATAAAAATAGAACGGAAGCTAGAAAGATTTTTATGGGATAGATTTGTTTCATTATCTGCAATTTTGAAATGCAAAATTAAAAATTATTTATTCTCTAAATTTCATTTTAGATTAGAAAAACAAATTTATAATATGTCTAAATTAAGTGCTTATATTATTCACTATAAATTCATTATAATCGTATTTGTAACTATAGGTAATTTTTTTTTATCAAAAGCCACTGTTGATATTGAAAAAAAATATACTTTTGCACTCGATTTAAATTTGTAATCATTACAGAATAAAAATGAAAACTGAAATATACAAACTACTTATTGAGCGCGGGATTAAGCCTTCGGTGCAGAGGTTGGCGGTGTTGAGTTATCTGCTTCAAACTAAAGCACATCCACATGCGGATGACATCTATTTGTCGCTGTTACCCTCTATGCCCACGCTTTCACGTACAACCGTTTATTCAACGTTGAAATTATTTGCAGAAAAAGGTGTGATTTTGTCGTTGAATCACGATGATAAAGGTGTACGTTACGATGGTTGTACAGCTCCGCATGCTCATTTTCTCTGTAATGTTTGCAATAATTTATATGATTTTCCTGTAGAAAATATTGAACATAAAGGTCTTCCTAAAAATTTTGAAATTCAAGAAGTGCAATTGATGTACAAAGGATTATGTGAAGATTGTATTAATAAACAAAAATAATTACCAACCTAAAAAATTACGAATATGAAAAAGAAATGGATTTGCACAGTATGTGGTTACGTTCACGAAGGAGAAACAGCACCAGAACAATGTCCTGTTTGTAAAGTTCCTGCAACTAAATTTAAAGAAATGGAAGAAGGCGCAGCTTTAGCCGCTGAACATGAATATGGTGTTTATGCAAAAACTGTTAAAAACAATCCTGACATTTCAGAAGAGGACAAAAAGTATATTTTTGAGCAATTGATGGCTAATTTTAATGGCGAATGTGCAGAAGTAGGTATGTACTTATGTATGGCTAGAATTGCACACAGAGAAGGTTATCCAGAAATTGGTCTTTATTGGGAAAAAGCTGCATACGAAGAAGCAGAACACGCTGCTAAATTTGCTGAACTTTTAGGCGAAGATTTAGAGCCTAATATGAAAGCTACCACTAAAGATAATCTTAAATGGAGAGTTGACTGCGAATATGGTGCAACTCAAGGAAAATTTGACCTCGCTGTTTGTGCTAAGAAAAATGGTCTCGATGCAATTCACGACACCGTTCACGAAATGGCAAGAGATGAAGCACGCCACGGAAGAGGTTTTGAAGGTTTGTATAACAGATATTTCAAAAAATAATTTTTTCTAATTGTGTGTGGAAACGGAGATGCAAATGCGTCTCCGTTTTTTTTTGTTTAAAATGTATCGGGATTAGCACAATTATTAGCATTGAAATAATCCCCCCTTTCCCCAATGAAATTTTTTCAATCAAACATAAAAAAAGTTTATGTAACTTTGCCGATTATTTACAAAACCCATAAAAATGAGTAAGTACGTTGAATATAAGAATCTTAACCTTCCTGAAATAGGTAAGGCAATGCAGGAATATTGGACAAAAATGCGTATTTTTGAAAGAAGTATGCAAATCCGTGAGGGTGCAAAGGAGTTTGTTTTCTTTGAAGGTCCTCCATCAGCAAATGGAAAACCAGGCATTCACCACGTAATGGCGCGCTCTATTAAAGATATTATCTGCCGTTACCATACCTTGAAAGGTGAATATGTTTACCGTAAAGGAGGATGGGATACTCATGGACTTCCTGTAGAGTTAGGAGTTGAGAAGAATTTGGGAATCACAAAAGAGGATATCGGCAAAAAAATTACTGTTGAAGAATACAACAAGGCGTGCCGAAATGAGGTGATGAAGTTTAAAGATATGTGGGATGATGTAACTCAAAAAATGGGTTATTGGGTGGATTTGGATGATCCATATATCACTTTCGATAATAAATATATCGAATCTGTATGGAATTTGTTGTCAAGACTTTATGAAAAAGATTTGCTCTACAAAGGCTATACAATTCAACCCTATTCACCTGCTGCAGGAACTGGCTTGAGCTCTCACGAATTGAACCTTCCCGGTTGCTACAAAGATGTGAAAGATACAACGGTTGTTGGTCAATTCAAAGTTAAAAATGACCAAAAATCTGTCTTTCCTTGGGATTTAGACGCCTTGAACGTGAAAATGGAAGAGCTTTACTTCCTTGCTTGGACAACTACTCCGTGGACTTTGCCTTCCAATAC
Organism: uncultured Bacteroidales bacterium; assembly: GCA_937901925.1. Lineage (GTDB taxonomy): Bacteria > Bacteroidota > Bacteroidia > Bacteroidales > WCHB1-69 > JAEZOU01. Next base: position 30,428 of record CALGTS010000037.1, read on the forward strand.
CGCTTTGGCTGTAGGCCCTAAAATTGATTACCTTTTGGTAAAAACTTTCAACCCATATTCTGGAAAACCAGTAACTGTAGTGTTGGCAAAGAATCTCTTAGGTCATTTCTTCTCAGAGAAAAATAGTAATCTATCATTTGAAGATTATAAACCAGGTGACAAAAATATTCCTTATCAAGTATTGGGAGAAACAAAAGGTGAAAAATTGGTGGGTATTCAGTATGAGCAACTTATCCCATACGTAAAACCAGAAGAAGGAGCTTTTAGAGTAATCCCTGGAGATTATGTAACTACTGAAGATGGTACAGGAATTGTTCATATTGCACCTACTTTCGGTGCTGATGATAAACGCGTGGCTAACGATGCGGGTATTCCTCCGTTAATTATGATTGATGCCAATGGAGTTGCGCAACCCATGGTGGACAAAACAGGAAAGTTCTATAAAATTGAGGATTTGAATCCTGAGTTTGTGAAAACTAATGTGAATGTGGAACTTTATGGTGATGTGGCTGGAAGATATGTGAAACCAGATTACGAAAAAGAGGATGAAAAACATGAGGAATCTCTCGATGTTTATTTAGCTATCTGGTTGAAAAAAGAGAATTTGGCTTTTAAAGTTGAAAAACATACCCACAACTATCCACACTGCTGGCGTACCGATAAACCGGTCCTTTACTATCCACTTGACTCTTGGTTCGTAAAAACTACTGCATACAAACAACGTATGATTGAGTTGAATAACACAATTAAGTGGAAACCTCAAGCAACAGGTAGTGGTCGCTTTGGTAATTGGCTCGAAAATCTTGTGGATTGGAACCTCTCCCGTTCTCGTTTCTGGGGCGTACCTCTTCCTATCTGGACTAGCGAAGATAAGAAAGAACAGATCTGCATTGGCTCTATCGAACAACTTTATAATGAAATGGATAAAGCTGTGGCTGCTGGATTTATGAAGAGCAACCCATACCGTGATAATGGATTTGTACCTGGTGATTATAGCAAAGAAAATTATGAAAAAATCGATATCCACAGACCATACGTAGATGAGATTTTCTTGGTTTCTCCAACGGGTCAGAAAATGATTCGTGAAACCGATTTGATTGACGTTTGGTTCGATTCTGGAGCAATGCCTTATTGCCAATGGCACTACCCATTTGAAAATAAGGAGATTTTTGAAAAGAGATTCCCTGCCGATTTTATTGCAGAAGGTGTTGACCAAACTCGTGGCTGGTTCTTTACACTTCACGCAATCGCTACAATGCTTTTCGATTCTGTAGCTTATAAAGCTGTGGTTTCTAATGGATTGGTGTTGGATAAAGAGGGAAATAAAATGTCGAAACGTCACGGAAATGCCGTTGACCCATTTGAAACTATTGAGAAATATGGTCCCGATGCAACACGTTGGTATATGATGACCAACTCTCAACCTTGGGATAATCTTAAATTTGACCCAGATGGTATTGCCGAAGTGCAACGTAAATTCTTCGGTACACTCTACAATACCTACAATTTCTTCGCATTGTATGCTAATATTGATGGATTTACCTATAAAGAAGATGATATTCCATACGAAAAACGTCCTGAAATAGACCGTTGGATATTGTCAGAATTAAATACTTTGATTCAAAAATGTGATGAGTATTATGCAGATTATGAACCTACAAAAGCAGGCCGCGATATCCAACAATTTGTAGATGAATATCTAAGCAATTGGTATGTAAGACTTTGTCGTAGAAGATTTTGGAAAGGTGATTATAGCGACGATAAAATCTCCGCTTTCCAAACCCTTTACACTTGTATGGTAACCATTGCAAAATTAGCCTCCCCAATTGCTCCTTTCTTTATGGATAGATTATTTATCGATTTAAATAGTATTACCGGTAAGGAAGCTGTTGAGTCTATTCACTTGTCAGAATTTCCAAAAGTGGAAGAAAGTTGGATCGACAAAGCTTTGGAAGAACGTATGCAGTTGGCTCAACAACTCTGTTCAATGGTTCTCTCTTTGCGTAAAAAATCAGCTATTCGTGTGCGCCAACCTCTCGGAAAAATTATGATTCCTACTTTGTCAGCAGATTTTGAAAAGCAAATTAGAAAAGTGGAAAATCTTATCCTTCACGAAGTTAATGTTAAAGAGATTCAATTTATCAGTAATGATGAAGGTGTTTTGGTAAAAAGAATTAAACCTGATTTCAAAAAATTAGGACCCAAATATGGTAAGATTATGAAATCTATTGCAGCGGCAATCACTGCTTTCTCCCAAACTCAAATTGCTGAAATTGAGAAAGAAGGTCATATCAATTTAAATATTGAAGGTCAAGAGGTTGAAATTCTTTCTTCTGACGTTGAAATCTTCGCTGAAGATATTCCAGGTTGGGTGGTTACTAATCAAGGAATGTTGACCGTGGCTCTTGATATTACAATTTCTGAAGAGCTGCAAGAGGAGGGATACGCTCGTGAATTAGTCAATAGAATTCAAAATTATCGTAAGGAAAGTCAGTTGGATGTTGTCGATACAATCTCTATTGAAGTTGCAGAAAATCAACAAGTTGATTCTGCTTTCCGTAAGTTTGAAGATTACATTAAACGCGAAACTTTATGTACAAACTTCACTATTGTTCCTTCTGTTAGCAATGCTACTAAAACTAATTTTGAAATTGTAGAAGGTGTAAATGTGGATGTTGTAATTAAGAAAAATTAAAATTATGATAGATGAAGTTGATTTAAGACATCGGTTTCATCAGATAGCTGAGCGTTCGGGTGCGGAAACGAAAACCCGAGCGCTCATTTTTTGTGAGTTGTCCTCGTACGCACCTACGCGAATTATTGAGTCGCAGTGCGGCAACCACTTGATAGCGGAGTTTGATTCTGGAAAACCTGGGCGCACAATCCTGCTTCGTGCTGATTTCGATGCTGTGGGCGTTGCCGAGACCGATAGCCTTCCGTACCACTCCGAAAATCCAGGCGTTGCCCATAAGTGCGGCCACGATGGGCATACCGTTATTTTGCTCTCTGTGGCAAGAGCATTGCACAAAAATCCAATCAATTCAGGAAAAGTACTATTGCTTTTTCAAGCTGCCGAAGAGACAGGAGCTGGCGCTCAGCAGGTTATCAATGAGCAGCTGCTGGCAAATTATTCTATTGACTACGCCTTTGCACTACACAATATTCCTGAACAACCTCTGGGAACAATATTGTGTAACGAGGGTAGCTTTTCCTGCTCTGTTATTAGTTGTGAAATACTATTGCAGGGTACAACTTCGCACGCCTCAGAACCACTAAAAGCTGTTTCTCCACTATCCGCAGCAATGCAGATTACGGAAACGTTGCTTGCTGATAATTGCTACGATTTATCGTCGAAGAATTGTAAAATCACCACCTTGGTGGAGCTGCACGTCGGAACTCCTGATTATGGTGTAACCGCTGGCGAGGGAGCAATCAGGTTAACTTTGCGTGCTCGAACCGATGAACGACTGAAACAAGAGATGACGCGAGTGGAAAGTGTTGTTGCAGAAGAGGTTGCAAAAATACAAAATCTAAAAAGTTCTATAAATTGGCTCGAATATTTTGCCGCTAACGAGAATCATCCAAATGCTGTTAATATTGTAAAGTCCGCAGCACAAAACCTTCAATTACAGTATATTGAAAAAACCGAACCTTATAGTTGGGGAGAGGATTTTGGACTTTTTACGCAGAAATATGTAGGTGCTATGTTCGGCGTGGGCGCAGGTGTCAATTGCCTGCCACTACACCACCCTAATTACGACTTTCCCGATTCTTTATTGAGGATTGGAAAAGATCTGTTTCTTATGATTATCAAATTATCATTAAAATAAAATTTATATGTCTATATTTCGAGTTTTATTAAGCATAATTTTTCCGCCATTAGCCGTATATGACCAAGGTTGCGGATCAATATTAATCGTCTTAATTTTAACAGCTTTAGGTTGGGTTCCTGGAGTTATTGCAGCATTAGTAATTCTGAATAAAAAATAATTTTCTTGTACGAGATTTTATTTGGAAATCTTTTTGTTGGTACGTAACAATTTGCCAATTTTTACGTTTTCTATCTGTTGATATGAAACAGATTTTTATTCTTTTATTTTTTGCAATTGTTTGTTGTTTAGGGGTTTGCGCTCAAGAGGAGCCAGATGAGGTGGACCCTTGCGTGCAAGAGTTATCTCGAAATACGCAGCAAAAAATAAAAAAAGCACGCGACTTGCAAAATTCAGGAAAACGAAAAGAAGCGTTTGCAATTTATGATGCACTTCTGTCTGAAAATCCTAATTTATTGGATGTTAACTACTATATCGGATTGAGTTACTATCTACAAATTCAACGCGATAATTATAGAATGGATATTCATAAGAAAGACGCCGCTGCTGCTTTGGAAGCATTCAATCGAATTTATGAAGTCTGTCCTTATCATAAGCCTGCACATAACTTGTATGCTGCTAGAATCGCTTATTTTTCGGAAGATTTTGCGAATGCAATGAAATTTGCAAAAGTGATTGTAGAAAATCCTGATATTTTTCCGAAGCCAGAAGATATAGAAGAAGCAAATATAATTATCAATAAATCAAAATTTTACAACGAAATCCTCAATAATCCAGTTCCTTTCGATCCGAAGATTGTACCCGGAATCTGTACAGAAGCTGATGAGTATTTGGCAACGATTTCTCCCGATGGACAACAATTCTATTTCACTCGAAGGGTGCAAGAAATGAGAAATCAAGGTTTTGGTGAGGAACTAACAGATGTAGAGTACTTTAGCGTTAGCGAGTCAGGAAAAACTGGCGATTTTGGTCGAGGAACGCCTTTGCCATATCCATTTAATGAATCCTACAAAGAGGGAAGCCCTGCCATAAACCTGACTAACGATTTGCTGATTTTTTCGAGGTTGCTGAAAGGAAATATCGGCGGAAAACCTTATCCCAATTATGATCTCTTCTATTCTGAATTTATTGATGGAAGTTGGACAGATCCTGAAAATTTTGGCGCAAAAATCAATCGGGGCGATTCTTGGGAATCGAACCCATCGTTGAGTTCTGATGGTAAACTTCTGCTTTTTGCCAGCGACCGACCAGGAGGGTACGGCGGCTCCGATATTTGGTTTTCTGTGCGCAACAGCGACGGTACTTGGCGCGAAGCCCAAAATATGGGTCCTGTTATTAATACGGCAGGTAATGAGCGTTCTCCGTTTCTACATACCGATAGTAAAACACTCTATTTCTCATCAAATGGGCACGATAAAATTGGAGGAATGGATATTTTCTATTCTCGAATGGATGAAAATAATGTATGGACGAAACCGAAAAATATTGGTTATCCTATCAATTCCGAAAATGATGAAATCGATTTCTTTGTAAGTTTTGATGGAAAAACAGCTTACTACTCCTCAAATAATATTACGGGAAAAGATTGGAATATCTATCAATTTGAATTATATGAAAAAGCACGCCCCAAAAATATGATGATGATTAAAGGGGAAGTCGCTATTGATGATGAATCGGATGACTTGTCAGAAATTGTGGTAGAAATTCGCGATACAGCTTCTCAAGTAGTAGCCAAAACAACCGTAAATCAAAATTCAGGTAAATATGCTTTGGTGACAGAAGTTGATGTTTATAATCCTCAACCCATGATTGTAAATGTTAAAAAAGAAGGTTATGTTTTTGATACACATTTGGTTATGCCAGATTTGCAAGAACAAAAAATAGTTGAAAACCATGCTGAAATTAAACGTGTTGAAGCTAATAAAACCTATAACCTTCACGATATCCATTTCGGTACAAATCTCTATTTGCTAACCGCTGAATCAAAACAGATTATCAATCTTTTTGTCGAGTTTTTACAAGAAAATCCTACAATTGTGGTTGAAATCCAAGGACATACAGATAATATTGGTGATGCGCACGATAATCAATTGCTATCGGAACGCCGTGCCAAATCGGTATATGACTATGTATTAAGCAAGCTTGTGGATGCCTCCCGAGTTAGCTATAAAGGTTATGGCGCAAGTAAACCCGTAGCTTCTAACGAAACCGAAGAGGGAAGAGCGAAAAACCGTAGAACAGTATTTGTAATCAAGGAGTTGTAACGAGCAATTATTTTTGAAATGCTAATTGAAAAAATTAAATTTTTTCCCTATATTTGCACCTTGATTTATGAAAAATATTGTTCCTAAATCGGCAGAAAATTATATCTAAAAACAATTAATAATCAATCAATTAAGAAATGAAAAAGCTTTTTACAATCATTTGTGCTGCTATAGTTCTTTTCGTAGGAAATAGTGTTAAAGCACAAGAAACAGCAAAAGAAGAAAAGAAAGGTTATGAATTTACGGATATCAAACGCCTTCCTATTTCATCAATTAAAGATCAAAACCAAGCTGGAACTTGTTGGTGTTATTCAACTTTGGCATTTATTGAATCAGAGTTGATTCGTATGGGAAAACCAGAAATCGATTTATCAGAAATGTATCTGGTTTACAAAACCTATATGGATCGTGCAATGGCAACCGTAAGAACTCATGGTGATGTTTCTTTCTCTCAAGGCGGTTCTTTCTACGATGTAATCTACGGAATGAAACATTATGGTGTGGTTCCTGATGTTGAGATGCCTGCTGGTGTTATGTATGGAGATACATTATCAAATCACTATGAGCTTTCAGCAGTTACTGAAGCTTACGTTGAAGCTATTGCTGGTGGAAAATTGAAAAAACTACAATCTAATAAAGAAGGTGAAATGCTTTGGGCTAATGGTTTGGAAGGAATTTATGATGCTTACCTCGGCGTTTGTCCTGAAAAATTTAATTACCAAGGTGTTGAATATACTCCTCAATCATTCTACCAATCTTTAGGTTTGAATGCTGATGACTATGTTTCTCTTACCTCTTATACTCACCACCCTTTCTATGAAAAATTTGTTCTCGAAATTCAAGATAACTGGAGATGGGGACAAAGTTATAATCTTCCTATCGATGAGTTGATGCAAGTGATGGACAACGCTATCGAAACAGGATATACTATTGCTTGGGGTTCTGACGTTAGCGAAAAAGGTTGGTTAAGAGGCGAAAACGCAGGTATTGCAGTTTACCCTGACATCGAAGCTAAAGGTGCTGACCTTACAGGTAGCGATATGGCTCATTGGTTAGGCCTATCCTCTTCAGAACGTCAAAAAGAAGCAATGAGTCAGCCAACTCCTCAAAAATGGTGTACCCAACAAGAACGCCAATTGGCATACGATAATTGGGAAACTACTGATGACCACGGAATGCAAATCTTCGGTACTGCAAAAGACCAAATTGGTAACGAATATTATATCGTGAAAAACTCTTGGGGAAAATATGGTAAATTTGAAGGTACTCTCTATGCTTCAAAAGCTTTTGTAAGATATAAAACAATGAATATCGTAGTGCATAAAGATGCGCTTCCAAAAGATATCAAGAAAAAATTAGGCATTAAATAATAATGAAAGAGATGAAAGGAAAATTATTTGAAAGATTTTCCCGTTACATTTCATTTCCTACTACCTCCAATGAAGCCTCCGAGACTTATCCGAGTACCGGAGGCCAATTGGTTTTAGGTGAACACCTTGTTAAGGAACTGAAAGAGATGGGATTACAAAATGTTAACCAAGACCAATATGGTTATGTAACCGCAACCTTACCCGCTAATTGTGAAGAAAATCAGCCTGTTATAGGATTTATTGCCCATCTGGATACAGCTCCAGATATGCCTGGAATAGAAACACCTGTAGTGATTGAAAATTATGATGGTTCCGATATAATTCTCGACCCAGAAAGTCATACAACACTTGCAGTAGCAGATTTTCCAGAATTGAAAAATTATGTAGGACAAACATTGCTTACTACTGATGGTAAAACCCTTTTGGGTGCCGATGATAAGGCTGGCGTTGCTGAGATTATGTGCGCATTGGAGTATCTGATTCAGCATCCCGAAATTAAACACGGAACAATTCGTGTGGCGTTCACACCTGACGAAGAGATTGGGAAAGGTGTTATTCACTTTGATGTGCCTAATTTTAACTGCGATTTCGCTTATACGATGGACGGCGGCGCGGTGGGCGAACTTGAGTATGAAAACTTTAATGCCGCTTCCGCAGTAATTAAGGTGCAAGGACGCAACGTACACCCAGGTTATGCAAAGAATAAAATGGTGAACTCTCAGCTGATTGCAATGGAATTCAATGCTCTTCTTCCAGAATTTCAACGCCCTCAGTTTACTCAAGATTACGAAGGTTTCTACCTTTTGGTGCGTTTCGATGGAACTGTCGAAAATTCTACACTCACTTATATTATTCGCGACCATAACCGTCAACTTTTCGAGGAGAAAAAAGCATACGTGCAAAAAGTTGTCGATTTCTTGAATGAAAAATATGGCGACCATCGCGTAACTTGTGAAATCAAGGACCAATACTATAATATGCGCGAGAAAGTGGAACCGGTATTCTACGTGGTGGAACGTGCACAAAAAGCAATGTTGGAAGCCGGAATTACACCTGTGGTGATTCCTATTCGCGGAGGTACCGATGGCGCAAACCTCTCTTTCAAAGGATTACCTTGTCCTAATATTTTCGCTGGCGGACATAATTTCCATGGAAAATATGAATTTGTAGCCCTCGAAGCAATGGAGAAAGCAATGCAGGTAATTATTAATATCGCAAAGTGCCAATAAACTGAAAAAAAATAGTTAAAGCGGGTGTTTTTTTAATCAATTCACCCGCTTTTTGTGTTTAAAAATTGTGTACCTTTGCACATAATTTTAAAATTTATTTCTATGACAGAACTTTTTATTCTTCTTGCGGTTTCATTAGCAGTTTCTGCTATAGGATGGAAATATTTCATCTATTTTTTTAGTTTAGGCTATGGATATGGTATTGCTGCTCTTGCAGTTACAATGGTAATTATGTTTAATAATGTAATTACACCTCCAACCATTGCACTTTGTGTGTTGTTATTTATTTTCGGTTGTCGCTTGGGAACTTACCTCCTTGTGCGTGAAAAAAAAGCATCGGCATACCGTAAAATCCTATATGATCCTGAGTTACAAAAAAAGAAACCTCTTGTTGCAATTATCTCTGTTTGGCTATTCTGCGCACTCTTATACGTTGCACAGGTAAGTCCTGTTGCGTTCCGCCTTGCCAATGCGGCTAACGGGGTTGCCGTGAACGAACTTTGGGCGTGGATTGGCGCTGCTATTATGTTTCTTGGTATCCTATTGGAAGCAATCAGCGATGCCCAGAAAAATGCAGCTAAAAAACAAAATCCTAAACGCTTCGTCGATACGGGACTTTATCGTATTGTGCGTTGCCCTAACTATTTAGGCGAAGTGGTAATATGGACGGGTGCGCTCGTGTGTGCTTTCGGAGCAAGTTTGTGTGCTTGGCAATGGATTATCGTTGCTATCGGTTATATCGGAATTATCTATGTGATGTTTAGCGGTGCCCGTCGCCTCGAATTACGCCAAAATGAGGTTTATGGTAATGACCCCGAATATCAGAAATATGCGAAAAATACTCCGATTCTAATTCCTTTCCTTCCTATTTATACTCTTGCAAAATATAAATGGTTACAAGCTTAATTATTGATAATCAGTAAAATAAAATAATAAAATCTATTCTAATGAAGATTAAAATCAACTTTTTACTCATCGCTTTGATGATGTTCTTATTTGGAGCCCGCGCTGATGAAGGAATGTGGCTTCCTTACTCTATTAATGGTAAAAATCTGGCTGATATGCAGCGCCTTGGCTGTAAACTTACGGCAGAACAGATTTTCAGTTTCAACCAACCCAGCCTAAAAGATGCTATCGTGCAATTTGGTGGCGGCTGTACGGGAGAATTAATCTCTCCAGAAGGTTTACTATTGACCAATCACCACTGCGGATTGGGGCAGGTGCAAGCGCACTCATCAGTAGAACATGACTATTTGCAAGAGGGCTTTTGGGCAAAAAGTAAAGCTGAAGAACTTCCCAACAAAGGTTTAACGGTTTCATTCCTTACTTATATTGAGGATGTTACAAAAATCTTATTGGTTGGTGTTGATAACAATACGTCAGAAGCCGATCGTGCAACTAAAATCTCTGAAAATACCAAAACGTTGATTAAAGAACGAAAAGGTAACCGCGACGTAGAGGTGGAAATCGTTCCTTTTTATCACGGAAATCAATATATCTTGTTCGTTTATGATGTGTACAAAGATGTTCGCCTTGTTGCTTGTCCACCTTGGGGAATTGGTAAATTTGGGGCCGATACCGATAACTGGACTTGGCCACGCCACAAAGGAGATTTCTGTATCTTCCGCGTTTACACCGCTCCCGATGGATCACCAGCAGAATATAGCGAAGATAATATTCCGATGAAATCAAAACATTTTCTTCCTATCTCTCTAAAAGGTGTAAAACCAGGAGATTACACAATGATTTTAGGCTATCCAGGTTCAACAGACCGTTACTCTACTTCTGGTGCCGTGAAAAGTGTTATCGAACAAGAAGGTCCTGCAATTATTGCTTGCCGAACAACTAAACTTGATCAATATCGCAAACACATGGACGCAGACCCAGCCGTTTTTATCAAATATGCCTCTAAACAAGCCAGCGTGAGCAATTATTGGAAATATTATATCGGACAAGTAAAACAATTGCAACGTAATAAAGTATTTGAAAAACGTGCAAATCAAGAAGTTGCTTTTCAAAAATGGATGAACGAAAATAGCGATAGAAAAGCGCAATATGGTGACATTTTTAACGATATTGACCAATATTGGAATCATCAAGCAAAATATACCAAAGCTACTATTTATCACCGTGAAGCAGGTTGGCGAGGCGGTGAAGCTGTTGCTTTTGCAGTGAGATTCAGACAGTTAAATAATATAATTGAAAATAAAGCAGCTCAAAATGAGATTGCAGCGCGCGCAGAGGCAAAGAAAGGTGCTGTGCAAAACTATTTCAAAGATTATGATAAAGAAACTGACCGTGATGTAACAATTGCTCTTTTGAATCTCTTCTACAAAGATATCAATCCAGAACAATTACCTGCTATGATTAAAAAAATAGGCGACAAAAACAGTGGCGATTTCACTCAATTTGTAAATAACGCTTTCGCAAAATCAATTTTTGTAGATGCCGAAAAATTGAATAATTGGATTGAAAACCCGAAATCTTTGACAAAAGACCCAATCTTTGCATTGATGAGTGAGATTATTAACTCTTACATCGACTTAACCGAACAAGCTGGAAGTGTTAGCAATAGTCGCGCAGAAAGACTTTATATGAAAGGTTTGATGGAGATGCAAAAAGATCGTAATTTCTATCCCGACGCAAATTTTACTATGCGTCTTACCTATGGTAGCGTTCAGGATTGCAAGCCTGCAAATGCTGTAACTTACGACTATATCACCACTTTGGACGGTGTAATGGAAAAATATAAACCTGGCGACTGGGAATTTGACGTTCCTGCAGACCTTATCAAATTGTGGGAGAACAAAGATTATGGACGCTATGCTGATGAAAATGGCGACTTGGTTGTAAACTTTATCACAACGAATGACATTACAGGTGGTAACTCTGGAAGCCCCGTAATTGATGCGGAAGGTAATCTTGTCGGTTTGGCTTTCGACGGCAACTGGGAAGCAATGAGCGGTGACCTCTCCTTCGAAAACGAAGTGCAACGTACCATCTGTATGGATGCTCGTTATCTTGTTTTCATTATCGATAAAATGGCAAATGCCCAAAATCTAATGCAAGAATTGAAGATTATTGAATAATTTTCACTGCAGTTCATACAAAAAAGCTGATTCTTTATTGGAATCAGCTTTTTTATTGTACTTAGATTAACTCCTTCTAAAACAGAATCCGATAAGAACGCCCCGAAACAAGAAAAAAAGATAGGAAGATAAAACGAACCATAATCCAATTTGCCAATTTTCCATCAGGAGATAGCAAATCACAGAGGCTCCTATCCAAAATAGTAAAGACAACCCATTTATCCATTTCAAAAATTTACGTTCTTTCTCTGTTAATTCACCTACTTTTAAATCTTTTCTTATGAGAAAAACCTGAGATAATCCTAGTAAAACGGCAGGAATACACGCAATGCCATTACGGAAAACGAATAGGAAAATAACACCCAATAATCCACAAACAAAATAAGAAATTTCAACTTTACGATTCATAATACATTTAATTTGTTACACTATTTATTTTTTTTAAGACTAATTTCATTTTTTATCTGATTTCTATGTTTAACTAAACGAGGTGAGAAAAGAAGCAATACAACGAAATAAAACAGGAATAATAAAATCAGAATAAAAGAGGGAATCCTCACAAACACACAAAATAACAGCAGAATTGGACCCAGAAAATATAACCAACAGAGTTTCTCATACACAAAATACAATTTATTATACAATCCAATTATAAAATATTGATTTACAGATAAGTAATATTCATTTTCTTTAAATTGAAATATTATTGTAAAAACTCCTTTTACCAAACAATATAGTGCAATAATTGCGACAATTGCCATCTTCATAAGATTGTTAAAAGAGGATAGAAAATACGACGAATGGAGGAGAATAGTAATTATCAAAAAAAGGGAGATTACAACGCATAACACTCCTGATAAGCCATTTTTGTATCTTTTCAACCATGGGATGCGTTGCGGTATGTTAGCGGAGAATTTTTGTAAATTTTCAAGATTCATTTCCGCCTTCAATTTTTCAAATTCAACACTATTCATCATTATTTTTTTTATTTAACAACTTCAATTTTTTTTTAACTCTTTGAATTTTCGTTCCCACATTGGTAACTGAAATACCTAAAATTTCAGCTATTTCATTATGAGACTTTTCATCAAGATAAAGATATACAAGTACTTGCTCTTCCTGCGAGAGTTTATCAATCAGGTCGTAAAGAATGGATAACTCCTGAGGCGTATCTCTTTCTATCAACACATCCCCTTCATTAAGCGAGACTGTTTTATCCTTGATTTTCCGACATTGAGAAATTGATACGTTATGCGCCACACGATAAACATACGTTGAGATTTTACAATCGTGATGTTTTACAAATTTAGGAAAACTGCACCACAAAGCCATCAGAATATCTTGAAAAAGATCTTCTGCAGAAATCTGACTATACAAAGAAGAATAATAATTGCAAATTTTGACAATCTGCTTTTTATTCTCCTCCATTAACCTTAAAAACGACTCTCTTTTATCCATCATTTCCCTTTTACATCTGTCTTAATCGCAAAAAAAGTGAAAAAATCACAGCATTGCAAATTTGTACAAAAAAATAATACACTTATAGCACCTTTGGTACCATAATTAATAATATTTTTGCTTTTATAAATGCGAATTATGAAAGAGAAATTTGTTATTGGAAAATTGATTGAAAATGAAGTACGCAGGCAACAATGGAGTATCACCAAATTTGCAGATGCTATCTGTTGCCAACGAAGTAATATTTACGACATTTTTAAGCGGAATAATATCGATATTTTGCTTTTAGCACGAATTTGTAAAGTTCTGAAACATAATTATTTTCAAGATATAATTGATAATTTTGACCTTATTGAAAGCGATTACCCAGAAACACGTCAAGATTTTGTAAAAGAGAAGGCAGCGGCACAATTTTTAGATGTAGTGCCAACGGTTTTGCACAATCTGAAGATGTCGCCTACCATAACTTTACCCAATAAGTTTAGAGCTGAGGATATTCCACTTCCCGATTTCAGTTTACCCTCATACGGTATCTATTTTACGGTAGGCGAGCAGTTGACAGAACGCTTACAAGGGAAAGAAAAGGAGAACTTGGAGATAGAAAAGCTTGATTTTAGCAAAGATATCTCTGTAGAATTATGGAAAAACAAGAGTGATAAAACTTCATTTTTGAATGTTGCCATAGATTATAAAACGCAGCAGGATTGGGAGAAAACGTTACAAATTATCCGAAATGAATCTCTTCAACTTGTAAAGGTATCCCAAGAGGAGGAGGTTTAGTTGTGTAACTTCCCAACGCATTGGAATCAGTTTTAGATTATTGTTGATGTTTCCATAAATTGCTTTAATTTTCTGAAGTCGGCTACCCGCCGACTTTTTTATTAGAATTTGATTGATGGGCATAAAATATCCCCACAAAAAACGGGCGGAACTTTTTAGCTCCGCCCATTTTATTTTTATAAGGTTGTTAGTATGCTCTTGCGAAAAGAACGCGCTGCTTACTCGGCTTGCCAGTAAGAATACATTTGCCCTCTTCCAATGGATTATTGAAAGGAATACAACGGATGGTGGCTTTGGTTTTCTCCTTAATCAAATCTTCCGTCTCAGGAGTGCCATCCCAATGGGCTGCCACAAAACCGCCTTGGTTGTCGAGAATATCCACAAACTCTTCCCAAGTGTCTGCCTTGCGGGTGTTCTCTTCACGGAATTTCAACGCTTTGTCGTAGATGTTTTGTTGGATATCTTGAAGCAATTGCTCAATGTAGTTGTCAATATTTTCAAACGAAACTGTCTCTTTCGTTAAAGTGTCACGACGTGCTACTTCGGCCTGGTTGTTTTCTAGGTCGCGAGGTCCAATAGCTACGCGAACAGGCACACCTTTCATCTCATATTCGTTAAATTTCCATCCTGAACGTTTAGAATCGTCGGTGTCAAATTTAACAGAAATGCCTTTAGCTTTTAGTTTTTCTACTAGTGGATTTACTTTTTCGATAATTGTCTGCAGTTGCTCCTCATTTTTGTAAATAGGAATGATAACAACGTGAATTGGAGCCAATTGTGGAGGTAAAACCAATCCATTATCGTCAGAGTGAGTCATAATGAGTGCACCGATTAAGCGAGTGGAAACGCCCCAAGAGGTTGCCCAAACATATTCTTGTTTGTTCTCTTTGTTCAAGAATTTTACGTCGAAAGCTTTGGCAAAGTTCTGACCTAAGAAGTGAGATGTTCCTGCTTGCAATGCTTTACCATCTTGCATCAATGCTTCAATACAATAGGTATCGATAGCGCCAGCAAAGCGTTCATTTGGAGATTTTACACCTTTAATAACAGGAATTGCCATAAATTTCTCTGCAAAGTCGGCATAAACGCGTAACATCTGTTCTGTTTCTGCAACAGCTTCTTCGCGAGTTGCGTGCGCAGTGTGACCCTCTTGCCACAAAAATTCCGCTGTGCGCAAGAATAAACGGGTACGCATCTCCCAACGTACAACATTTGCCCATTGGTTGCAAAGAATAGGAAGGTCTCTGTACGATTGAATCCATCTTTTGTATGTGTCCCAAATGATAGTTTCAGAGGTAGGACGAACAATCAATTCCTCTTCCAAACGAGCTTCTGGGTCAACCATTACGCCACCTTCTGGATCGGTTTTCAAACGATAATGAGTTACAACCGCACACTCTTTTGCAAACCCTTCTACGTGGTCCGCCTCACGACAAAGGAAAGATTTCGGAATAAATAATGGAAAATATGCATTGAAGTGTCCCGTTTCTTTGAACATTCTGTCCAAAATATCGTGCATCTTTTCCCAAATCGCATAACCATACGGTTTGATAACCATACATCCTCTAACAGATGAATTTTCAGCTAAATCCGCATTTTTAACAATGTCAATATACCATTGTGAATAATCCTCAGAACGAGGCGTGATATTTTTTGCCATAGGAATTTTTGTGTTTTATGTTTCTAAAATTTAGGACGGCAAAAGTACAAAATTTCAATGTATTAACAACCCGATAAATTAAATCCTGATTGTTAAAAACTACTTTTCTATAATTAACTCAATGAAAGAATTTTATATATTTTTGTCCTCTTGATTTGAATTTATAATAAAAATCCTGATTTTAAGTTACTGATAAAATTAAATCATTCAAAAGATAGGTCTATGAAAAAAAGTTTGTTGTTTGTTCTCTGGATTGCAGGAGTTTTAGTTTTTTCAAGCTGCGTAACTAAGCAGAAATATATGGAGTTGGAAGCCAAATATAAGGCGTGTTCTGATGACTTAAACTACAATACATCGGAAAAATTAACTTATGAAGCAAAGTCACAACAATTAGCACAAGAGGTAGCACAACTTTCAGATAGAGTTCGTCAACTTAAAGAAGATACAATCTCTTTGAGCCGAAAATTGGCACAATCGGAACGTAATCTTGTGAAATTGAAAGTAGATTATTCCGATTTGATGAAGAGTTTTACCAATCTGAACAAAAATAATAATAAGGAGATGGCAAACCTGATGGTGCGCATCGATAGTATCTCTTCTGAGCTTGACGCGCGCGAAAGAGAGTTGGCTGAGAAAGAAAAAAGATTGGAAGAACTTCAAAATATTTTGAAAAATAAAGATTTAGAAGTTCAGAATTTAAAGGATAAAGTTACTAATGCTTTGAAAGGATTTATTGATAACGGATTGAATGTTCACGAGAAAAATGGAAAAGTTTATGTTTCGATGGATGAAAAACTACTTTTTGCATCTGGAAGTTGGGTGGTTGGCGAACAAGGATTGGTAGCTATTAAAGAACTTGCCAAGATTTTAGAAAGCGATACTACGATTAATATTCTTATAGAAGGTCATACCGATAATGTACCTTATAAAGGCAATAGCCAAGTGAAAGATAATTGGGATTTAAGTGTAATGCGCGCTACTTCAGTCGTAAAAGCATTACTAAAAGATTCTTCCATCGCTCCAGAGCGAATTAGTGCTGCAGGACGCGGTGAGTTTGTTCCGGTAGAGGAAAATATTACACCCGAAGCACGCGCTAAAAACAGACGCACCGAGATTATTCTTACCCCGAAATTAGATGAATTGTTCAAAATTATCGAAAATAACTAATTGACAATCAAAAATATATTAGTTCATAATTTGTTAGAGTGGTATCGCGGAAATCAGAGAGATTTGCCATGGAGAAACCAAAGAGACGCCTATAAGATTTGGGTTTCTGAGATTATTTTGCAGCAAACCCGCATCGCGCAGGGATGGGATTATTACCTGAAATTTGTCCGCCGTTTCCCTGATGTTCGTGCGCTGGCAACTGCCCGCGAAGAGGAGGTGTTACAACTTTGGCAAGGTTTGGGCTACTATTCGCGCGCTCGCAATATGCATGTTGCCGCAAAACAGATAGTTGAACATCATAAGGGTATTTTTCCCGACGATTATGCAGAAATTCTTCGCCTGAAAGGAATTGGTCGCTATACTGCTGCGGCCATTGCTTCTATTGCGTATAATATCGCCGTACCCGCCGTGGACGGGAATGTGCTTCGCGTTGTTTCCCGTTTTCTTGGTATTTTTGACGATATTGCCGCTCCTCAAACCTACAAAGTAATCGAAAACCATTGCGCCAAATGGATTGAAGATGCCCCTCCTGGAGAGTTCAACCAAGCCATGATGGAGTTGGGTGCCACTTGCTGCAAACCTAAAAATCCAACCTGCCACAATTGCCCACTCAATAGCCAATGTTATGCATTTGCAAATGAAAAAACAAATATTATTCCATTGAAAATTAATAAGATAAAGGTTAAAAATAGATATTTTCATTTCTTTATCTTTATCCAAAATGAAAAAATCCTTTTAGAACAACGAACCCATAACGATATTTGGAAGAAGCTTTTTCAATATCCATTAATAGAAACGAAAATGGAATGCGAACTTCCTGATAAAGTGATGCTTAAAAATCTTCCAGCAGAAAAAATAGGAAAAATTATTTTCAAACAGGAATTGACACACCAACTGACCCATCAAAAGCTCTATATACGCTTCTATCAGGTGGAAAAATTCTCAGAGATTAATTCACAAACCCATTTTTGGGTAACACTCAATCAACTCTCCGATTACTCTTTGCCTGTTCCACTGCAAAGAATATGGGAGAATATCTAAAACTTTCTTGTATCTTTGCCATTGAGATCTCTAATAAAATTTTGAAAAATGGAAATGATAAAAAATAGATGGAAAAGTACCAATATTAAGGAACTTTGTAAGGAATACGCACTTATTCTTTCAGGCAGTTTTATTGTTGCACTTGCCTTGGTGGTGTTTATCTCGCCACTGAAATTAGCACCTGGCGGTGTGTATGGAATTGCTATTATTCTGCACTATGTGTTCGATTTCCCGATAGGACTTTCGGGTATAGCCCTCGATATTCCGCTGTTGATTATTGGTACTTTGTTGTTAGGTCCGCGTTTTGGGTTTAAAACGGTGGTTGGTATTGTGTCTCTTTCCGCTTTTGTTTCCCTACTTGAACATTTCTATGGTTACAATCCGTTGATTGGTTTGGCGGATAATCCTACAATTCCAGACCCCGCATCTACACTTATTGTTGCCCTTTTTGGTGGCGTGCTGATGGGCGTTGGCTTAGGCCTTATTTTCAAATCTCGAGCAACTTCGGGTGGAACCGATATCATTGCAATGATTATTGGAAAATATCTCAAACATATTCCGCTCGGAACCTTGCTGATGTTTGTAGATTCGATTATTGTGGTGGGCGCACTTTTTGTCTTTAAAGATTGGACTATTCCGCTCTACTCTTGGTTCGTAATTTATGTTACAGGTTTCACAATCGATAAAATTATATCAGGTTTCTCACACAGAAAAGCACTTCTGATTATTTCTGAACATCATGCTGAGATCAAGGAGATTATTATCAATAAGTTGGATAGGGGAGGTACCTACTTTAACGGACGTGGAATGTATAACGAAACGGAGAAAAGCGTTATTTTTACTACGTTAACCGCTAAAGAACTTCCTTTTTTACTCTATAGTATCCACGAAATCGACCCCGATGCTTTCATATCCATTCTCGATGCTCGAGATGTTTTTGGCGAAGGTTTTAATTCATTGCAAGAAAAAGTTAAATAAAAGATTTTATCAATATGGCTTTCCAACAATCACAACTGACAAAATTAGCGCAAAACTATCTGCAAACTTCCCATTTTTCTATCGATAAATTGCCCCAATCAGGCTCTGCACGCCAATATTTTAGAATTAAGACAGAAAATAGTTCTATTATAGGAGTTTATAATGATGATTTAAAAGAAAATGAAGCATTTTTCTCCTTTACGCAATCTTTTCTCCAGCAACAAGTTCCTGTTCCTCAATTACTTGCAATTGCAGATGATAGAACTTATTATCTGTTGAATGATTTAGGTAATGAAACGCTTTATAGTTTTTTGTGTGCACAGCGAAAATTAGGAAATTGGACGGATGAGTTGACGAAAATCTACAAAAAAGTGATTGCACAACTCCCCAAAATCCAGTTGGCAGGTCGCAATACTATAGATTTCTCCAAATGTTACCCTCGTTTTGCCTTTGATCGCCAATCGATGCAGTGGGACCTTAACTATTTCAAATATTTTTTCCTAAAATTGGCAAATATTCCCTTCGATGAACAGTTGTTAGAAGATGATTTTCAATCTCTTATAGAATTTTTACAAGAAGCCGACAGCAACTTCTTCCTCTATCGCGATTTCCAATCTCGAAATATTATGATTCAAAATGGAGAGGTGTATTTTATTGATTATCAAGGAGGAAGAAAAGGCGCATTGCAGTACGATGTGGCTTCGTTGTTGTATGATGGAAAAGCTGATATTCCAGAAAATATTCGTGAAGAACTCTTCCAATATTATGTGGATTGCCTTTCTTGTGAACTGCCTGTAGATAAAGAGAGATTCGCCCTTCATTATCATGCTTTTGTGTTGATAAGAATTATGCAAGCGATGGGTGCGTATGGATTTCGAGGTTATTATGAAAAGAAAACCCATTTCTTGTTGAGCATTCCTTTTGCGGTTCGGAATATTCGATATTTGTTGGAAAATCAGAAAGTCCCTAGTCAATTATCTTATTTGAAAGAGGTTTTAAAGAAGATTACTGAGAGTGATTTTGTAAAATCTACAATTTTACCGCAAGATAAACTCACCATTTCGGTTACAAGTTTTTCGTACAAAAAAGGTATTCCTGAAGATGTAACGGGCAATGGCGGAGGCTTTGTTTTTGATTGTCGTGCGTTGCCTAATCCAGGACGCGAAATTCAATACAAACAATTGACGGGAATGGATAAGCCTGTAATTGAATATCTTGAACAATATGCTGAAGTAGAGGATTTTAAAAATCACACGCAAGCCATTGTCTTCAGCGCTGTGCGTAACTATTTGGAACGCAATTTTTCACACCTTGCTGTCAATTTCGGATGCACAGGAGGACAGCACCGCTCCGTTTATTTCGCTCAATCTATGGCTGATGCACTCCGCGAACAATTTCCCGAGATAAACGTTATTCTTACTCATCGCGAACAATCTAAACACTAAGATATGAACGACTGCCAATACATACACAAATTCCACATCTTCGGCTACGATACCGACTGGCAATGCAACCTTACGCCCGCACGTTTGGTCAGTATGATGCACGAAACAGCTTGGGCACACGTGAATAAAATGCACGTTGGCTGGAGCGATTTGCAGAAGGAAAATCTATTTTGGGTAATCACCAAAGTAAGTATTTCTATTCGAAAATTGCCGAAGTGGAACGATGAAATCGAAATCAAAACAACGGCAGTAAAACAAAAAATGATAATATATCCCCGTGATTATGAGGTTTTTGATAGCAATGGAGAACTTATTGCAGAAGCTACTTCTGAATGGGTTCTGCTCAAAACAGATGGTACACTTGTGCGCTCAAACGAGAAGGTTGACCAATTGTTAAGAGCATCTGAGCGTTCGGCAAGCAATTGCAAAACATCCAAACTTTTACGCATTCCTTTTGAGGAAAATTTGCCCGTTTATACAGCGCATCTCTCCGATTTGGATATGAACAATCATGTTAATAATGTTAGTTATATTCGCTGGATTTTAGATTTGATACCCGCCGATTTTTACCAATCTCATTCGGCACAAAAAATCGATGTCAATTACACTTCGCAACTCAAATGGGGTGAGAAATACACTATTGCCACTCAACATAATGACAATGAATGGAATTTTACTATTTATACCGACTCTGGACGTGAAGTAAGCCGAATATCAACACTTTGGAGTTAAATTTGGATAGTTTTGGCTCTTTCATCAATCCACATTGTGCCATACAATTTATTTCCCTTGATGGTTTAAGATTTTTTGGGATATTACCGCTGTTTTTGATGAAATTTCGCCACATCAATTAACTCTTTTCTGAATCGGGGGGCTTGGAATTTGAAAATAAAGATATCAACCGCATAAATACTGCGATTGAGACACACTTTTATGCCCTTTGAAATTTTTATCGGACACCAATAGTTTTTTAAGAAGCAAATTTATTGATTGCTGATATATAATAAACACATGTTCAATTCAATTCTCACTATTTGGTAATGGTTCATGTTTTAGATAGAAATAATAAGAAGTTATGATGGTTAAAAAGTTAAAGATGATCAATATTTTTTTGAATTTGATGATAGTATCTCTTTACAACATACATAAAAATTAAAGGAATACTGATTGTAATTACGTAGCCTATCCATTCTATAGCAGTTTTATTTACTGACAATGTATTGATTAACAATTTAGGCCAAAAATTTATTCCCAAACCTACACAACCATACACAAATATATTAGCCACATATTGATATGGGGATTGTAACATCCTACTCCAAACCTTAGATTTCATGTATGAAATTTCATACAAAATCCAAGCGATAAGAAAAAATAACAGGTAAAGAATAATGCAAAAAATCATAATAGAAATTGTTCCTAAAACCACATCTTTTTCTCAAATATTGTCGAAATCCGTTAAACACGGATCCCAAAAATGACCTTGCAAAATTACTAATTATTTTTGATACATCACTAATTCTTATAGATTTTTTGTCTTTTTTTGGGGGGAGTGGTAATTTGTTGATTGATAATTTATTAAATATATTGATTCAATCCAATTCTCACTATTTATTCGTAATGGCCCTTATTGTAAGTCCAAGTCATTAAAATGATATGAGCTCCATTTCGGAGAAATCCTCTTTCCAACTCCAAGAGATTATGAAATTTTTGCAGTTAAGAATCTATTTATCTTTATCAATAGTTCAGTATTTTAATAAAAGTATCATTGTCCTATATTCAAGATAAAGAGATTCGGAGCTGTAAATTTTAAGTGTTTTTATGTTATTTTAGTCGTAAATAATTGTATTTCAATTGAAAATAATCAGAGGTGGTATTTTACAAAGTTCGAATTATGTTAGGTGTTTTGATCTTTAATGATAACTATAAGGTTTCCTTTCTTATACTATTAGAAAGACCAAGAAACTTGTGAAAAGAATTTCATTTTGTGCCCATTTTCTATTCTTTTTTTGTTGTACACCCCCCCCCTCATTTTTATAGAGGTTAATTCAAAAAAAATATGTACATTTGCCCCCTTAAATATTGAACGTAAAAATGTTTTAAAATCAACAATATGGAAAAGTTTATTTCAATTGAAGAAGCAGTTTCTAAAATTAAAAGTGGCATGACAATTATGATTGGCGGTTTCTTAGGGAATGGCTCCGCTTGCAGAATTTTAGAAGCCTTGGCGAAAACCGATGTTAAAGATTTAACCATTATTGGTAACGACACCGCTTATCCTGACAAAGCAGTCGGTTTGTTAATTACCAACAAACAGGTAAAGCGTGCTATCGTTTCCCATATTGGTACAAATCCAAACACTATCCAACAGTTCAATGATAAAGAACTTGAAGTGGAATTTGTTCCACAAGGTACTTTAGCAGAGCGTATTCGTTGTGGTGGTGCTGGCTTAGGCGGAGTGCTTACCCAAACTGGTATTGGAACCGTTATTGAAGAGGGAAAACAGAAAGTTACCGTTGATGGCAAAGAGTACCTTTTGGAAAAACCAATCCGTGCCGACCTTGCGCTTTTGGGTGCAACGAAGGCAGATAAATTTGGAAATCTTTGGTATAGAGGAACTTCTCAAAACTTCAATCCGACTTGCGCAATGGCTGCCGACTTGGTTATTGCTGAAGTGGAAGAGGTGGTAGAAAATAATGAAATTCCATTGGAAAGTTTCCATACACAAGGTATTTTCGTTGATTTTATGGTAAAACACTAATCTGAAAATCATCTATTTAGATATTTAGAATATTAATCTATTTAAAAAAACAGAAAATTATGTCTATAGTAAAACCTTTCAGAGGATTACGTCCTCCAACAGAAATTGTAGAAAAATTAGCCTCTCGTCCTTACGACGTTTTAAATTCAGCAGAAGCTCGCGTTGAAGCTGACGGCAATCCATATTCATTACTTCATGTAACCAAAGCGGAAATTGACCTTCCAGAGGGAACTGACGATCACGATCCAATGGTATATCTTAAAGTTGTGGAGAACTTCCACTCTTTCAGAGATTTCGGTTGGTTAAAACGTGACGAAAAAGAGAACCTTTACATCTACGCACAAAGCATGAATCCTACAGATGCTAATGCACATTGGCAATATGGTATTGTGGCTTGCGCATATAGTGAAGATTATGTAAACAAAATTATCAAAAAACATGAGTTGACTCGTAAAGATAAAGAGGAAGACCGTATGAAACACGTGCGCATCACTAATGCTAACGTTGAACCTGTTTTCTTCGCTTATCCTGCAGTTAGCGAAATCGACGAAATCGTTGGTAAAATCACTGCTGAAAAACCAATTTACGACTTCATCGCTAAGGAAGATGGTTTCGGTCATCGTTTCTGGGTTATTGAAGACGACGCTACTATCAAACGTATCGTTGAACTTTTCGACACAAAAGTTCCAGCAATGTATATCGCTGACGGTCACCACCGTAGCGCTGCTGCTGCCTTGGTAGGACAAGAGAAAAAAGAGAAAAATCCACACCACACTGGCAAAGAAGAATACAACTACTTTATGACAGTTATCTTCCCAGATAACCAATTGAAGATTATTGACTACAACCGCGTAGTAAAAGACCTTAACGGTTTGAGCAAAGAGGATTTCTTGAGTGCACTTAACAAAGCTTACGAAGTGGAAGAGATGGGCGCTGAAATCTATAAACCTGCTAAATTGCACGAATTCAGCATGTATTTAGATGGAAAATGGTACAAAATGACTGCAAAAGCTGGTACTTTCGACGACAATGACCCAATTGGCGTATTGGACGTAACCATTTTGAGCAACCACGTCCTTGATGCTATCCTTGGTATTAAAGACCTTCGTACCGACAAACGTATTGACTTTGTGGGCGGTATCCGTGGCTTAGGCGAGTTGAAACGTCGTGTAGATAGTGGTGAAATGGCTGTTGCTTTCGCACTTTATCCTGTTACAATGCAACAAATTATCGACATTGCTGATACAGGCAACATTATGCCTCCAAAAACCACTTGGTTTGAACCTAAATTGCGTTCAGGTCTTGTAATTCACGAATTAGACTAATCTATTCTTTTAATATGAAAAGCCGGTGTAAAAGCCGGCTTTTTTATTGCTTTAAACTATTGGAAACTTCTATTTTTTATCTTTCTCATCATTTTCTCAAATTTTGCCGAAGTCCATTAAACAAAACAGAGAGAACGACCTTGCAAACTTACTAATAATTTTTGATATATCATCAAATTTTGTTGATTTTTTTTGATAATTTTTCGGTGGTAATTTGTTGATTATTAGTTTGTTATAAATTTTGTTTCGGTTTAATTCATCTAGTTTTTCTAAAAAAACTTGGCTCAAACGCTATTCTCTCAAAACTGCTTTAAGCCAATTTCTGTAAAAAGCAAGCCTATTTGAATAGTATTACATCATTCTAATTTACAATCACTTTCGTGGTGTAAAGCACCTTTTGAGCATTTTGAACAGAAAGTAGATAGAAACCCGAAGGTAGATTATTGATGTTTATCTGATTATTTCCTTCTGTTAAAATAGAATTTGTTACCACTTTTCCGCTAAGGTCTGTGATTTGAGCAGATAGCTGCTTTTGTCCAGATTGAATTTCTACCATTATGAAATCTCCAGCAGGATTAGGATAGCAATTAAGCACAACATTATTCATCTCTTCAATTCCCACACAACCCACTGAAATATAATAATATGGAGATCCTGTTACACTACACCCCATCTCATCGGTGATAGTAAGATAGTAGTTAGTAGAAACATTTGGTTTTGCCCAAAATCCTGTAGGAAGATCTGTTCTGCTCAAGCCTTCGGAAGGCTGCCATTGGTAAGTAAGTTCGCCAACCCCACCTCCTAAGTTAGAGCCATAATCTAAGTAAATAGAATCGCCTTCTTGAATTGTAAACGACCAATAACCCAACGCCTGAAAAAATGTAGAGGTGGTAATTCGTATAGAATCCGTAGCACTATTTCCTGTGGCATCGGTTACGGTAAGGTAGAAGCAAGCATCAACAATTTCGGAAATAGTAGGTTGAGCAAGTGTTGTATCATTTAGCAAATGAGAAGCATAAACTATAGTGCCAGGAATAAGAGTAATAGGTTCAACCGACCAAGCATAAGAGTAAGGCTCAACACCTCCACTTGCTATACCTTGTAGTTGTATGGTTTCTGCTACTACGTCAAAGTTTTTGCAAACGTGGCAGTCCTCGCCAGCGTCAACGGTAAGTTGCGCAAATAAACTCCAAGGGAGCATTACAATAAGAATAAAAATTTTCGTTTTCATAATGAATAATTTATGGGATTTCTATTTTTTTTCCTTCACGTCATTTACTCAAATTTTGCCGAAATCCATTAAACAAAACCGAGAGAACGACTCTGCAAACTTACTAATTATTTTTGATATATCGTTAAATTTTGTTGATTTTTGATAAATTTTTCGGGGGGGGTAATTGGTTGATTATTAGTTTGTTATGAATTTTATTTCGGTTTAATTCATATAGTTTTTCTAAAAAAAATCGGTTCAAACGTTTTTTTTTCAAGGCGGTTTGAGTCGATTTTCGGAGGATTTGGGAGAAGTTCTCTCTTTTCTCCGATTGCGCAGGGATAATTTGCAAACCGGAGAGGAAGAGAGATTATTCCATATTAGAAACTTACGCCTATGCCAAACGTTACTGCCTTACTTGAAAAATTATATCCTGGACCGAAGTAAAGACTATTTTTAGAACTCCATTTGTAGTTGCATCCTATAAATGTATCCAAAAGAAAATTATTACTCCAATTATGCTGGATAGGTTTTCCTATTTCTCTATAATTGGTATAAACTCCATAATATCCAGCAGATAAAGAAATCATGGGACTCCACTTGCGTTTAAGGATGATATATTTCAGTTCCAAATAGGTTTTAAATGCAGCTGCGTCCATTGCTGTATGATTTGGCGTGCGGAAACCATGGTAATCAAATCCTAATCCCAAACTTAATACAAGATGGGGGTTGAATTGGATTCCGTGTAGGTCGCTAATTCCAACTCCTGCGCCACCACCAAAAAGTCCTTTTACTTCAATTGCGTGATAGTAAGAGATTTTCTTGTCTGTTTCTTGTGCAAAAGCAACAAAAGAGAAACAGAGAACCGCTAATGCTAAGATTATTTTTTTCATAGTGTTGAATTTAATTTATAAGTTCGGGTTACTCATCATTTTGTCTCCAACGAAAAGATTCCTTAATTTTAGAATAAAGGAATAGCATAACAATAAAAATTAAGATAGAAAATAGGAGAGAAATTTTTATATCGAAGTAGGATAAATCAAGAGGTTGATTTTTTATAAAATGGAGGTTTATAGGAAAAGAACACCAAAACAGAAAACCCAATAATGCACCTCCTAAAACACGGAATAGTATTTGTATTGTCTTCGTATATCGTTTTGATTTCTTAAAATTGTGATATAATAGATAAATCGGATAGGTCAATAACATACAAATGAGAATTGCAAGAAGAAGCGAAAAATTTCCCTCATAATATGAACTATCGATTACAATTCCATTGAAGAGGTATTTGCAAATGGGGATTGCACACCAAAACAGATATCCGAATAAGATTCCCGCAAGAAACACAAATATTGAATTTATTTTTTTCATAAAAGTAATATTTTGAATTTTTGATTTTTCAATGTCTGTCTGCATAAAATTTAGCGGAACTCGCTATTGCTCCCCCAAATGATCCTCCTACCGCTCCTGCTGCAGCTCCTGCTGCGGCTCCTGGTAAACCTCCTGTAATTCCTCCTACAATGGCCAATTCTGTAGCACCCGCTATCGCTCCGTATGCGGCTCCTTCTAAATCTGCTTCAGCATACATCTGAATTTTTCCAGCTGTTTTTTTAACTTTATCCCAAAATGCACTCTTTTCATTAATTTCTCCGCAAAATAAAATAGACCAAGTTTCAAAAGAGTTAAAGCACACAGCAGCTGCCATACTTATGCAGAAGTAGGTATTAACATCTGTTATTGTATCAGTTAATGACACTATTCTTTTTTTATATTTTTCTTCTACTTCCTCCATAGAGTTTGACGTAATTAACGACTCTTCAAGTAAGGGCCAAATTGTACGACACAATAGCGTTATTTCCTGCAAATTAAAAGAACTATATTTTTGATTATCAAAATTTTGAATAAAAAATTCGTTATTACCTATGCTATCCATGTCAATAACATTACTAAATTCAATATAATCTATTTTACAATCTGCCAAGAATAAAGAGGAATGTGGAAGTTCTAATTTTTGAAAATTATTCTTGATTACGCAAAGAATCTCATTTAATAGTTCGTCAGAATGCTTATCCCAAATGGTGCTATCGCATAAAAGTGCGTTTAATACGAAACCATGAAACTCTGCACATTCTATAGCTATCGAATCTATTGTATTTTTATTAAATGATGTTTCTAAATCTAAATTACTACAATATGCTAAATCATTTACTCCCCAATTTTTAATATTTTCTCCATAATCTTTTTCACATCCTATAAATGCAAAAATTAAAAGTATCGGAAATACTAACGCTATTTTTTTCATAATATTTCTTTTAAATTAAATTTGGAGACCTCTTTCCCTTTCTATCTATTTTGCCGAGGTCCAATAAAACAAAAT
>CALGTS010000038.1 GCA_937901925.1 uncultured Bacteroidales bacterium
ATAAATACACAAATAAAAAGTTACCAAATCTGCGCAAAATTAGTATAAATATTAAAGTAAATAATCAATAAAATTATTAACGATTACTAAAATTCGAGGAAGTATAAAACACTAATAATAAAACAATTACACAGAACGAGATAGAAAAACCTTGATTTTTTACATTAAATTTAAATTTTCAAATTTAGAAGCTAATGAAGCAAATCAGAGTATCTTAAGGGCTATAGCAGCACACGCCTCAGCATCGGCCAATGCGTGGTGGTGGTTTTCTAAGTGATAACCGCAAATCTCTGAAATCGTATTCAACCGATGATTCGGAACTTGCTTAAACACTCTCCGTGCTGCAATCAGTGTGCAATAAAATGGATAATTGGGGTAACTCATTCCATACGACCGGAACACTGATTTCAAGCAAGTTTCATCAAACATCTTGTTGTGCGCCACCAATGGCAAATCCTCAATCTTAGGTTCAATCTCTCGCCACACCTCAGGAAAAGTGGGCGCTGCATCTGTATCCTCACGAGACAATCCATGCACATTCTGACAAACTTCCCAATAATAGTTAGGTGTAGGACGAATCAGTGAATAGTAGGAATCCGCAATTTCGCCATTTCTCACTACCACAATACCTACACTGCACACACTCGAACGATGTTGGTTGGCTGTCTCAAAATCTATGGCAACAAAATTCTTCATAAAAATCATTTTATTCAGATTGCAAAAATAACACAAAACTATGAATTTTCAGTGCACAGTTCTTACTTTTCAACTATAATGATTAAATGCAAAAATTTAAAATTGAGAAAATATTATCTTTGCAATCTCAATTTTGAAGACTTTAAATATGGAAAAATGGCACAAAATAATCTGGTTCTCCCTTCTAATACTATTAGCTGGAAGTACAATTATGGGAAGGTCTTATACAGATTCGCAACATTTTCTTATTCCAATCATTCTCTCTATTTCTCTGATTTTAAACATTCTATCTATTATCATTTCCCATAAGCAAAAGAGTTCTATTTGCAATTTTGTTGGCCACATTGCTCTCCTTTGTATCATTTTAGGATTATTTACAACACACTTTACTGCTCAACGAGGAATTTGCTTTTTACAGCAAGATTGTCCTAATGACCATTTTATTGAAACTGAATTACAAACAGAGCAAATATTTCCATTTTCTGTTACAGCAACAACTATCGATTCAAAAGCCTTTCACAACAATAAAAGCACTAATAATCAATCAATTATTCTAAAATTTCAGGATTCATCAGGAGAAATTGACAATCAAACCATTTCCTTCAATAAAATTGCAAAAAAAGAGAACTACAGATTCTATTTCAAATCTTTTCGATCTCCCAACACTATTGTTTTACAGGTAGTTCACGACCCGTTAGGCATTGGAATGACATACATTGGTTACTTATTACTACTGCTTGCGTTTTTCCTCTCCATTTGTCACAAAAAAAGCTATTTTCGTCAATTGATCTCCCAAAATCACATTGCTAAACTATTCGTAATATTCACCTTTCTACTTGCGACAACAATCCCCTACATTTATGCAAATGGCTCATCGAAAGTTGAAACTTTATCGAAAGAAAAAGCAAAAAAATTTTGTGAGATTTATGTAAACCTCAATAATCGAATTTGTCCATTACAGACTATTGCTCAAGAATTTACAAACACAATTTATGGTAAGAAAAGCTACAACAACTATAATGCAGAGCAGGTTCTTTGTGGTTTTTTCTTCTTTCCCAATGACTGGAAAGATGAGCCCATTATTAAAATTGACAAATTCACAAAAAAACTTATCAAAACATCAGAGAGCCATATATCTTTAGCCGAATTATTACAGCCCAACAATCGGACGGCAGTTGCTTGTGTATTAGATTCGCTTCCCACATCAAGCAAAGAGTATAAAAAAATGATGGCTACAGAGGAAAAAATCCTTCTAATAGCGCAACTTTGCAGTGGTGAACTTTTCAAGATTTTTCCAATTACTGATAATACTGGAAAAATATCTTGGGTAACGCCTTCCCAACCTCTTCCCGATCATCTTTCTGAACAAGAAATTCTCTTTATCCGGAAAGGCTTAGAATATGCAAAAATAGTTAATCTTCAAGATGAGGTAAACGAATTTAACACATTAATAAGCAACATATTAGTATATCAAAGAAGAAACGCCCAAAACGCACTTCCATCATTATTCAAAATCCAATCAGAAAGGTGCTATAATCGTATTCAACTTAGCCGAGAAATAGCTATTACTATTATTGTTATCGGAATGATATTTACTCTAACATTATTAAGAAAAAATAATTTTACTTCAAAAAGGATACCACTTATTATAACGATATTTTTGCTTACAACGTTTCTTTATCTTATGCTTCTATTTTCACTTCGGTGGATTATCTCTGGTTCAATACCGATAAGTAACGGCTACGAAACGATGTTATTTTTAGCACTATGTTTCTCAATAAGTTCTGTAATATCCATAAGAAAATCATCACTTTTTGCTTCAATTAGTACACTTTTGATTGGTTTTTCACTTCTAACCGCAACATTAGCTTACAGTTCGTCAATTACGCAACTCTCCCCTATTTTAGATTCTCCTTGGCTCAGCGTCCACGTTACCACCATTATGATTTCATACACATTATTCGGACTTATCACTCTCAATAGCATCGTAGCATTATATATCCTTTGGAGAAGGGCAGATTTCACATTTCTAACATATACACAAAGGAACAATCTCCTCCTCCTCTACCCTGCTATATGGTTATTAGTTATAGGCATAATTTTAGGTTCGATATGGGCCAATCAATCATGGGGCAGTTATTGGTCGTGGGACCCCAAAGAGGTGTGGGCACTGATTTCGGCTTTGGTTTATTTATATCCCTTACAAAGCCAATTGAAAGAGGCTACAAACGCCAAGAACTTCCATATTTATATAGCATTTGCATTTTTCAGCATTCTATTCACCTATTTTGGAGTAAACCATCTATTAGGAGGCTTGCATAGTTATGTTCAGTAAGCGATAGAGGATATAACACAAAAGACACTCACTAAAAAGTAAGTGTCTTTTGTTTGTGGGAGCAATAGGAGTCGAACCTATGACCCTCTGCTTGTAAGGCAGATGCTC
>CALGTS010000039.1 GCA_937901925.1 uncultured Bacteroidales bacterium
GGTTACCCTGCGG
This sequence comes from uncultured Bacteroidales bacterium, assembly GCA_937901925.1. Lineage (GTDB taxonomy): Bacteria > Bacteroidota > Bacteroidia > Bacteroidales > WCHB1-69 > JAEZOU01. The sequence goes on from CALGTS010000039.1 coordinate 14, forward strand.
GTGCTGCTCTTTGCCATAAACGTTAAGTTTTGGCAAAGATGCTTCAAACGTCCGTCACGGTTAGGGACGGTTACGGGAAAACGCTGTCGTGCTGGTTGACCGCGTTTTCATCTTCAATAATACCGCGACAACGATAGAAGTCTTTAGTTGATTCATGAAATTTTGCGCCCGCTTTCATAACTTTCCACGTTGAACTTTTATATAAGCTATATTCTTCTTCACACAATTTTATCAACCCCATGTCAACTTCTATACCATAACCAAGTTAAAACCATAAATAAACAAATAGCACAACTTGCAATAGAATTATTGTAATGGTTTGCATTAAAAGCTCTTTCTTAGAAAAAACAAATGAGTTCTTACTGTTAATCTTTTTTTTCAGCAAGAACACAATCACAACCCATAACAAAAGAACAATGAGTTGGTTATACATCAGAGATAGTGCTACGACTTTCAATATATCTGAAGGTAATACCGGTGTTGATATTTTTAAAAATGAACAATTTTTGACAGTCAAATTCACAAAAAAAGACAACAATGGATTATTAAGGAATGCGGTAATAAAATTGAAAACAATCAATATAAAAGCTATTCCAAAGGATTTAATAATAAATCCGTAAGTATTGTTGACATTATTGTTCATAGTATCCTTTTTTTAATTTGCCGTTTTTATCATAATACAAAATGTCATCGTTGTTAATATAAAAGTCTGGGAGTGCCCCTTTATCTTTGGCAAAATTCGTATATTGGATTTGAATCCTATATGCAGTTTCAACTTTGCCACTGATTTTCAAATTTACCTTATTTATTTTCAGATGACTATCTTTCAGCACGACCATTCCCAAAGCCGTTCGTTTTACTGAAAAAGAATTATCACCTATCCTTGTAATGCTTTTTACACATTTTGCCACATCGTCAATACCTATTGCTTGAGCGAGTTCTTTGCCGGTAATAGATTCACCTTCTCCCATAGTGGACAACGCATCTGATAACTTCTGTTCTCTCGTCGGTTTCCCTTGAGGTAAAATAGGAGATGGTTGATTGTCATGCGATAATTTATTAGTGGTTAAATTATCAGCTACTATTTCCATCTCTTCCCCATTCGGATCCACCAGTTTAATTGGATTATTCGCGCAATACACATACGGACTCAACGACGGATATTTGTCACTCATCGGGTCGACGCTGAGCCAGATGCTCAAATCGCTGCTGTAATAGCGTGCGCCAAAGTAGGATAGCAAGGTTTCCGAGTCCTTTTCTTTTGTAGAGAAGGTATAAGATGCAGTTTCCGCTAAGTTTCCCTGCGGAAGTATTTGGTTTTGCGGGCGATATGTGGAAGAAACGTGCATTGCGAATTAGTTGGGTGCAAAGGTAGGAAAAAAGTTTGAGATTGGGGAGAAGAGAAATTTAGTTCGATTCGGGAAGAAGTGAAGAAAGTTCTTATTTGCTGGAAATTACACACTTTTGGGGATACTACCGAAAGCGATTAGTAAATTTATCCTTTTTATCCGACAGACACCTAAGTAAACAAACAAAAATGTCTAAATAAGCATGTTTAAACATGCTTATTTAGAAAATTAGATATAAACAACTAATAATCAAATGATTACAAAGGTAAAATAAGGGAATATAAGATAAAAAATGGTATATTTTCTCTTATTTTACCCTAAAAAGCATTTTTAAAGCACAATTGAGAAAAATTTTTAGATTGACGAATTCTACATATAACTCTCTTCAAACCATCATATTACATTCTCATAAACAGCAGTGTATGTATTCTAAGTCAATTAATCTCTCAAAACAGACAACAAAAATTGACCTATTATTTCAGTTAAAAGTCTACTAAAAGTATATAAATAAGTATATTTAATATTGCTTATTTAGAAAAATATTGTATTTTTGCAACGTTTAAAATAGCTTATTAAATTATGAAATACACAGAATTATTAGAAAAGCAAATTATTGGCAGACTAAAAGTGGACAATCCTTGGTGGGTTGAGGGTTGTATTCCCAAGTTTCTATCCCAAATGTCACCGCGATTGTACCTCAATATTTTTATGTCTCTGCTACAAGCTACAGACTTACATCGTGCATTAATTTTAATGGGTCCACGAAGAGTTGGGAAAACCGTTATGCTATACCATTCCATACAGGAATTAATTAACAATGGGGTTGCTGCACAAAATATCATTTACATCTCTGTAGAAACACCAATTTATAACAAAATTGAACTTGAGCAACTATTTCTTCTTTCGTGTCAAACGTTGGGGAAATCACCTACTCACGAAAACATGTACGTTTTTTTTGATGAGATTCAATATCTCAAAGGTTGGGAAATTGCGCTCAAATCATTAGTTGACACCTACCGGAACATAAAATTTGTAGCATCGGGTTCAGCGGCTGCTGAACTAAAAAGAAGGAGTAACGAAAGTGGAGCAGGACGATTTACAGATTTCAATTTACCCCCTCTTACATTCTGCGAATATATTCATCTCAAGGGATATTCTAACATAATGTACCCTAAAGCAATAGACTGGTATGACACCCAAACAAAAATTTATCAAACCATAAATCAGGAACGTCTGAATGAATTATTTTTAGACTATATAAATTTTGGTGGGTATCCAGAGGTTGTTTTTTCGCAAAAAATTCGAGAAAACCCTGGACAATTCATCCGCCACGACATCATCGACAAAGTTCTACTGCGTGATCTTCCAAGTCTTTATGGAATCAGCGACGTTCAAGAGCTCAACTCACTATTTACAATGATAGCATACCACTCTGGCGCACAATTTACATACGAATCGCTTTCAACGGAATCTGGAGTAAAAAAAGAGACTCTTAGAAAATATATCAATTACCTTGAGGCAGCATTTCTAATTAAAGTGGTGCGTAGAACAGACGACACTGCACGTCACTATCAAAGAAAAACTCAATTTAAAATCTACCTTACCAACCCCTCATTGCGATGCGCGTTATTTCAGCCTATTAATGAGCAGGATAATGAAATTGGAGATATGGTAGAAACAGCAATTTTTGCACAATGGATTCCACGACAAGGCACTTCTATTCGCTATGCGAATTGGAAAAACGGGAAAAAGCAAGGTGAGGTTGACATCGTAGGATTAAGTATTGCTCGACAAGAACCAGAATGGGCCGTTGAAATTAAGTGGACCAATCGTTTTTTTGAAAATCCCAACGAATTAGTATCCTTGCTTCATTTTATGGAACAAAACAACATCGCCCATGCTCTCGTTACGAGTATAGATAAGCATGGAGAGATACAAATCAACGACAAAACGCTCCATTTCATTCCCGTTGCATGTTATGCTTATATTGTTGGGGAAAACACCATCAACCACACAAAAGCATCGTACGGACTATAACTAAAAAACAAAAACGTACAAATAAGCATGTTTAAGTATGCTTATTTGAAAAATCAGATATAAGTAACTAATAAACAAAGAATTATAAAGGTAAAATAAGGAGATATAGGATAAAAAATGGGGTGTTTTTCTCTTATTTTACCCTAAAAAGGAATTTTGAAGAGTATAATTCGTCGCAAAAAACACTAAAATTCTCAATAAAAAGAGTTCTCAACTAACGTTTTACTATCCAAATAATTCCTCCCACTAAAATCAGTGCCATTGGCGGAAGTATCATTAAACCATTATTCAGATAACCAGCGGCGTAAAGAGAATCTGGGAAGATTGGGTATCCCCAAAGTGTTCCAGAGCCTAAGATTTCGCGAAAAAATGCAACAACCACTAATACTAAACCATAGCCAAATCCATTTAGCAATCCATCAATGAAAGAGGGAATTGGTTTATGCGACAATGCAAAAGCTTCCAATCTTCCCATAATGATACAGTTGGTAATAATCAATCCAACAAAGACTGACAACATCTTACTTACATCGTAAAGATATGCTTGCAGCAATTGGTCCACCACAATTACCAAAGCAGAAACGACCAAAAGTTGCACAATAATTCTCACGCGAGGAGGGATTGTATTGCGTATCAAAGATATGATAAAATTTGAGCAAGCGCACACCACCATAACCGAGAGAGCCATCACCACTGCTGGCTTCATTTGAGCCGTAACTGCTAATGCGGAGCACACGCCCAATGTTTGCACCAAAATTGGATTTTCCTTATTTAATGGTCCTAAATATTTTTTCATTTCACCACCTCCTTCAAACTATTAAACAACATCTCTTCTACGCCTTTACTCGTAATTGTTGCACCAGAAACGGCATCTACACGATTGATATCTGAAGCAGTTTTTTGTCCAATTTTTTCCACTGAAACGGACACAAATTCACCTGCTTCATTCTTAATCTTCTTTCCTACAAATCTTTTCAAGAAATCCTCTTCAGTAATTTTATCTCCTAAACCAGGAGTTTCAGACTTATGAGCAAAAGCGACTCCGATAATAGTATTCCAATCATCTGCCAGAGCGACATATCCCCAGATAGGTCCCCAGAGTCCTTTTCCAGAAACGGGTACTACAAATGATTGTTGTTTTTTCGGGGTTATTACTGAGTAAAATTCTTTTCCGTTTTCAGTTTTTTTGATTTCCGTTACTTCTTCAAAAAGTTTCTGAACTTGGGTCTTATCTACTCCATATCCTGCAGCTTTAAGAATCTGGCTTGCGTTTTCCAAAGTTCTGTTAGCATCTTGACGTTCCTTTGTACCGAAATAAACGCCCGTAAGCAAAACTGTAATGATTAAGACCAAAATAGTAACATAAAGAAATGTATAACGATTCGTAAAAGCACTCATAGACTAACGCATTTGATTTTTAACTCTTCTTTCTCTTCTTCGGATATTATTTTGCACTACACAATAATCGATAAGTGGCGCAAACACATTCATCAGCAAAATGCTCAACATCATACCTTCAGGATAACCTTTATTTAACACACGGATTATAATTGCGAGGGCACCGACCAGAAAGCCGAAGATATATTTACCCACATTGGTATGAGCAGCTGTAACTGGGTCTGTAGCCATAAAGACCGCTCCGAAACAGAAGCCACCCATCAGAATCTGATCAAGAGCATTCACTTCAGTCATTCCGCATTGATGGAATAAAGCGGCAAAGGCAAAACCTCCGATAAAAACCGAGAGCATAATCTTCCAGCTTGCCACTTGCGTAACTAGTAGAATTGCTGCACCAATCAGAATTGCTATTTTGCAAGTTTCGCCGAAAGAGCCTGGAATTGTTCCGATTAGCAAATCCATTGTGGAGGGTGTTACTTGAGAGACCAGAGGTGTTGCGCCAGAGATTGCATCTCCCAATGGTTTAGATATCCATACCTCGTCGCCAGAGATAACAGATGGGTATGCGAAGAAAACAAAAGCGCGCGCCACCAAGGCGGGATTTAGGAAGTTATAGCCAGTTCCGCCGAACACCTCTTTTGCGAAAAGTACGGCAAAAGCGGTAGCTACAGCCACAATCCAAAGAGGAATATCGGGCGGCATAATCATCGGAATAAGAAAACCTGTTACAAAAAAACCTTCTGCCACCTCGTGCCCTCGTTTTTGTGCAAAGAGCACCTCTATTGACAATCCTGCTGCATAGGTAACAATCACCATAGGAAGCCATTTCATGAAACCATAGAAAAGAGATTTCAGAACAGATGCTGATTGTCCTGCTGACATAAAATGTTGGTATCCTACATTCCACATTCCGAAAATCAGAGCAGGCAGAAGCGCAATCATCACCGTTATCATAATTCGCTTCATATCCACGGCGTCGCGCAAATGAGTTCCTTTAGTTGTTACCGTTGCAGGCGTAAGTATAAAACTATCCACAGCATCGAAAAGTGCCTTAAAGCCATGTAATGGTTTCCCCACTTCAAACGCCTGACCAACCCTACTACTCCATTGGGGCAAGCGGGATTTTCCTTTTCTTTTATCTTGATTATTTTGCATTATTGTTTCTAAATTATTTTAACTCATTCCAAATCTGTTCTAATGCTTCATATACAATTTGTTGGCAATCCATTTTAGAGGGACAGACAGCTTCGCACAATGCAAAATCCTCTGTATCGACCTCATAAATTCCCAATGCCTCCATCATCTCTATATCCTTAATAACGCACGCTTTCAGCAACGAAAGAGGAATAATGTCGAACGGAAAAACCTTATCATAAATATCTGTCATTACAAAAGTTCTTTTTCCACCGTTCAAAGAGGTGTTATGATTGAATTTTTTCTTTGGGAAAAGGAAAGACAAGTAAGTATGGGAAAAGCTCCATTTTTTCAAACCTGGGAGCAGCCAACCTAAAAATTCTCGTTCACCACCTTCTCGCAATGCCGTAACCTGACAATCGTAGAACCGGACGGCAAAAAAATCCGATAATTTACTTCCTGTCAACACATTACCACTTATTAGGCGTACATTATCAGAATGCAAAAGTGGCATTAGGAGCGGTTTCAAATCGGAGCCGTAATTAACTTTCCAATAACCTGTTTCTGTCAATTCGGGCCCCGTAAGAGCCACAATTCTATCAAAAGAGAGTTCACCTTTCAGGAAAAAGCGCCCTATTGTTACCACATCTTGCGGGTGAATAAACCACACAGACTCACCTTTATTAATTGGATCTACCAGATGAATTTGGGTACCCACATTTCCAACTGGGTGTGGACCAGAGAAGTATCGAATATTAACATCTTTTGTCTCCTCAAAAATCGAATTATTGTCATTACTATTAAGTCCTAAATAGATAGGAATTTCACCCAATAGAAGTTTCAGAATTTCTACACCTTTTTGCCACATTTCTTTCTGATTATTAAGCAGAAAGAAGAAATCTGGAGCCAAAGGAGAGGAATCGAAGCAACTGATGAATAGCGATTTAGGTTTTTTATCAGGGGAAGGTATTACAGAGAACGGACGTTGACGAAGCATAGGCCAAAGACCATTTTTGAGCATCAAAGATTGAATTATTGAAGAGGATAAATTCTCAGGGATTTCACATCTTTTAGGGATAGAAGTTGCCTCATTTTCGATTTCGATTACCTCGAGAACTCTTTTTTCCCCACGGACAATCTGAGTTATCTTTCCGTTCACTGGCGATACGACACAAACTCTTTCATCTCTCTTTTTGCAGAACAAAGGCGTACCCACAGTCACAGGGTCACCCTCCTTCACGAGCAACTTTGGCACAAACCATCTAAAATCTGTTGGAAATATGTAACTTTTTGATGACAAATGTGTTTTTAAGTTGCGAACTGCTTCTCCTTCCAATTGGATATCCAAACCTTTTTTTATAGTAAAGCTCTCTTTTTTCAGTTCCATAGCACTATTTTACGAAAGTGCAAAAGTAGTAAAAATTCGGAATTGACTAATCAAAAAAGGAAAGAAAAGATGGAAAAATTATGTAGATAGGGAGAACTAAAGAAATGTACCCGGAACAAGACTCGAACTTGCACAACCTTTTGGTTACTACACCCTGAATGTAGCGCGTCTACCAATTCCGCCACCCGGGCAAAGAATCGGGGGCAAAATTACATTTTTTTTCAACAACACCTTTTATTCCAACATCATTTTTTTCACTATATATTGTTTACAAAATATTTTTTCGGATAGAAAAAACATATAATAATAAATACTATTTTTGCGCTATAAAGGAAAATTTTTCATTATGTATAGTCAGGCAAAAAAAGGAACTATGGTAAGAAAAGGCAAAAGTAACCCCAAACGCTCCCGATGGATAAAACCTTTTTGGATATTATACTCACTCGGAGTGTTGGCTGTTGTTATGATTTTTTCTGCAATTTCATTAGGATGGTTTGGTTTTATGCCATCATTTTCTGAGCTAGAAAATCCGAAAACAAACTTGGCATCAGAGGTTTACGCTTGTGATGGTGCTTTATTAGGGAAATACTACATAGAGAATCGTTCCCCTTGTAAATATGAAGAACTTTCCGAATCGGTTATTAACGCACTGATAGCTACTGAAGATGCTCGATATTACCGTCATTCTGGCATAGATATACGCGCATTAGCACGTGTTTTCGTAGGTGTTGTTACTGGCAATCACAAAGGTGGGGGCAGTACCATTACGCAACAGTTAGCCAAGAATCTTTTTCCTCGTGACCCTAATGCAAACAAAATCAAGTTGATTATTACAAAATTAAAAGAATGGGTTGTTGCTGTAAAATTGGAGCGAGAATATTCAAAAAACGAAATCTTGGCCATGTATTTCAATACGGTTGACTTCGGCAACAACTCGATGGGAATTAAATCAGCAGCAGCAACTTACTTCAACAAAGAACCTATTGACTTGAATGTAGAAGAGAGTGCTTTGTTAGTAGGAATGCTAAAAGCACCCACGAAATATAGTCCACGTTTACATCCACAAGCTTCTACGGAACGTCGCAATGTAGTTATCAACCAAATGTGCAAATATGGCTATCTTTCAACGCAGGATAAAGATTCTATCCAACAACTACCTATTGACATGTCTCAATTTGCGGTACAGCACCACGCAACCGGAAGCGCCACCTATTTCCGTGAATATCTACGAAAATTTCTGGCGGAATGGTGTAACGAAAACTTAAAAGAAGATGGTTCACGCTACGACATTTACGCTGATGGTTTAAAAATCTACACAACTATTGATTCTCGCATTCAAAAGCATGCTGAAGATGCTGTAAACGAGCATGTTTGTCAATACTTACAACCTTTATTCAACAAACACATCAAAGGGGTTAAAAACGCACCTTTCTACAATATTTCCGAAGAGGAAACGAACAGAATTATTACTGCTGCAATGCGCCGTTCTGACCGCTACATTCGCATGAAAGACGCAGGACATAGTGAAGAGGAGATTACTAAAACATTTGAAAAGAAAACAAAGATGAAAGTAATTACATGGGATCGCGGAATGGTTGACACTGTAATGACTCCATTTGATTCTATTCGCTATATGAAATCGTTTCTGCATTGTGGTATGATGGCGATGGAGCCCCACACAGGACACGTAAAAGCGTACGTTGGCGGTGTGAACTACAAATATTTCCAATTCGACCACGTAAAACTCTCCAAACGTCAAGTGGGTTCAACCTTCAAACCTTACGTTTATACTGTTGCTATGCAATCTGGAGAATATTCTCCCTGCACAATGGTACCCAACACACCTGTCAGCATTGAACTACCTGACGGAACTTATTGGACACCAGGAAACTCCAGCGACTACAAAAATGGGCAAATGTTAGAACTTCGCGATGCGTTGGCACATTCGCTGAACTATGTTTCTGCTTACATTATGAAACAATACAAACCACAAGTAATTGTTGATCTAGTACACGCAATGGGTATGACTTCCGATATTCCCGCTGTACCAGCCATCTGCTTAGGAGCTTGCGAACTAACTCTATATGAACAAGTGGGTGCCATAAACTGCTTCCCTAACCAAGGCGTATATGTGGAACCCATTTTTATTACTCAAATTTGCGATAAAGATGGAAACGTAATCTACACCAATATTCCAAAAACTCGAGAAGCCATTGACCAAATCACAGCTTTCAAAACCGTACGGCTTATGCAAGGCGTTGTTGACTACGGAACTGGCGGTAGATTACGCTCTCAATATGGACTTAGATTCCCGTTAGCAGGAAAAACAGGAACTACAGATAACCAATCGGATGGTTGGTTTGTAGGCTACTCTCCAATGTTAACTTGCGGTGTTTGGGTGGGCTGTGAAGACCGTTCTGCACACTTCAGAACCATCACTTTAGGACAAGGCGCACGAACTGCAATGCCAGTCTTCGGACTCTTTATGCAGAAATGTTATAATGACCCTGAACTTCCATATAGTAAAGTCGCTGCAAATCCCGAGCATAGCGGATACGATTTTACAATTCCAGAATCTTACATCGGAGACCCTTCTGGCTGTAACGAAACCGTAAGAGAACGTCCTATGCCAAGTTTTGACTAACTAATATTCTATGAATATCCAAACCAAAATTCACGACAAATTTTCCATTGAATTTAAGATGGGATTTACTAATCGTGAATCTGCTGATACCAATAATTTTGTTGTCAATGTTTGGATTTTCACTCCTAACAATTTGGATATCAACGCAAACACTTTTGATAAAAATCGGTTTTATCAAAGTGTAAAATCTAATATCAGACTAATTACACCTAACTTCTCTTTATCTGATTTAGCAAACAACAATTCTCTTCCTTGGCAAAATCTGCACTCCGCACTTTCTAACGCACCTTCTAAAGAAAAAAAGATTAATTATCTGTTTCACATTAAAATGTTTGCTGCTATTTTTAAGAACGCCATACGTCACGAAGTAGATGATATTCAATTAATTTCAGAAACAGAGGAGAAAAAAAAACGTCTTGAAAAACTTCATACAAATCTCCAAACCATTCTTTATCAATACCGGAATATACAACTTCATTTTGCAGAAAAAAATCAAGATATTGTTTCTGTGCTCCAATTTGGAGATGAATATATGAGTCATATTGTTGACGTACAGATTTCGAGAGCGATTTTTCAAAATCAGCAGGCAGTTCCAACGAGTACACAAAAGCTATCTACCTTCCTAATTCAGGAGAGAAAATATAAATCTGAATGCAAGTATAGTCATATTTCTACGGAAAATCCAACTCAAAATTCCCTTCTCATTTCACGGCATAGCTTACTCAAAAAATATATTGAAAGTGCTCTTTATCTGAAAGTTAACAAAACTCCTGACAATTTAATTCTGCAACAAATCTCTTTGAGTACAGCTGCTGGCATCGCTTTGATTATATCCACATTAATCTCTTTACCTTTTGAAAAATTTTTAAGCCACTATCCAATTATCATTTTTGCCATCGTGGTGCTTGCTTATATGTGTAAGGATATTGTTAAAGAACTGATGCGCAAACGATTTTCCAAAAGGATTAGAGGTAGATTTTACGATAATAAAAATATCTTAAATTTTAAAGGTGAAGAGATAGGCTGCATTAAAGAAGTTTTCAACCATATCAGCGATGAGAAAGTTCCCACCGAAGTGCTTGCCATTCGAAATCGATCTGAACTTGAAATCGCAACAACTCATTAGAAGAGCGCACACTACTATATCGGAAGCAGGTCGAAATCAAGACCTCGTCGTTGCACCACAAATTCTCCTACAAATATTCTGGAATTTACGACATTATTCGCATTCATTTTCAGGATTTTACTCATAAAATGGATGACCCAATAGTAGAATTACAAACCATTGACGAACAAGGAAATAAAGTCTCTATTCAGACCTTACGAACATACACATTTCACATTGTATTACAATATGTTCAAGAAGAAAAAAGTGACTATTGTGGCTATCAAATTTTAGCTACACGAGATGGGATTTTATCCTGCAAAAAACTACCTATTTTATAAAAGAAATCCATTGGTAAAATAAAATTCCTTAATTTTGCAAAAACAATTTCACTATTCAAGATTTTACCACTAAAATACACATATTTATGAAAGAAGAAAAAGGAAACATTGAATATCGTTTTCAACCCAATATCGAATTAGAATCTACTATTGGTTCTAAAATTTATGAAGCCTTACAAGGTAATATTGTGGAAAATGTAATCCAAAAAATCAAAACTTCTGGCAACGATGTATATTGGCGAAGCAGTTTAGAAGGCCATAGCTTAAAAGTTGATAAAGAACTTCTTCCAGACTTTTACAACCTATGTCAAGAGGTTAAAGATAGTTTGAATTACACAGACAACGTTGACTTCTATATTACCAGTGATTCTACAGTAAATGCTTTTACAGTAGCTGCTGACGAAGAGGGACAACCCCACATTATCAATATCAACTCTGCACTTTTTACTTTAATGAATCGTGACGAGTTAAAATTTGTTATCGGGCACGAACTCGGGCACCTTATCAATAAAGATACCGCACTCATGCGGCTAATTCACTTTGTTTTTCCTCCAGAAAAAGGAATGCCCATCAGTTTGCATTATAAAATCCGTCTGCACGAACAATTAGCCGAACTTGTTGCTGACCGTTATGGTTTCCTTGCTGTTAAAGATTTAAATGTTTGTGTAACTGCATTTTTCAAATTAGCATCTGGATTAGACCTTACCAAAATGAATGTAAGTATCGATGCATTAATTGCCGACAACCATCGCCGTTTAGATTACTTTTTAAATGACCAAGGCTGCAGCCGCAATTCACATCCTGTAAATCCAATCCGCGTGCAAGCGCTCAATCTTTTTGCCACTGCGCCCGACCAAGAAACACTAAACAAAGGCATGGATGAATTAATCGGCATCTTACTAAAAGTTGGTAGCAGCGAAATTCACGAACATATCGCACACTTTATTGCTTCTGCAGGCATTATTGTAGCAAGCTGCGACCAAGAAATTAGCGAAGAGGAGGTACAGAAAATTGTTGGTGAACTATCGGCACTCAAAATCTTTCCACGCGATTTTTTGGATACGATTGCCAAAGATAATGTCGGTGATATTTTCAACAATTCTGTAAGTAAAATCCTCGAAATCAACCCTGGAATGCGCGAAACGATGTTATCCTATATGGTTCACCTCATTCTTTCTGATAAAAACATCGCTGACTCAGAAATTGAATTTCTTTACAACTTCGGTAAGTCAATCAATTTCAGCGAGATAGAAATTGCTACTCTAATTGCAACCGCCATTCAACAGAACTATATTCCCCATTGGGAAGTAATTTCCTAAACAATCAACTTCATTTTAATACATTTTATTTGGGCGTGCCGGCTTCTCCCGCGCACGCCTTCTTGTTCCGTCCGCACACAAAACACCGTACATTTCCTTTTGTCACGCACAGAAGAGTGCTCCCTCCTCCCCGCTCGCCGTCGGGCTATCCGCTCAAATTTCGCGCCTCAATTTCGCGCTTCAACTTTCCTCTATAATCCAAATTAAAAGTTGTAAGTTCTTAATTCTAAGCACTAAAGAGGCGCTCATAACCGCTTCTATCCCTCACGCATATCTCCAAAAACGAAAGATTAGATTCAAAAAAAGCACTCGCAAAACTGCAAGTGCTCATTATTCGTTTGTGGAGCGTATGAGAATCGAACTCACGACCTCTTGACTGCCAGTCAAACGCTCTAGCCAACTGAGCTAACACCCCATCACAAATGAAAGTGCAAAAATAGATTTTTTTTCATTACCACAACACAAAATTCAACTTTTTTAAAAGAAAATTTATTAGCATACCATAGCACATAGATTTTCATTCCAAAGAATTTTTACGCACCTATTTTGATCGGACAACAATATTAAAAAAAGAGGAAAGTTTTGAAGAAAAAGGAATATCTTTGCAGCGTAAAGTTCATATTATGAAAGAAAAGATTTTCACACTTATTTTGCTGTTATCGTATTGTCTATTATCAGCGCAACAATTCACTGAATATCAAGACCCTTACACTTTTGAAATTAACCGTTTATATCCACGCGCCACAGAAATTTCGGGCATCTCCAGAGATATAAATCCCCAACATTCCCCCTACAATAGCGAAAATCATCTCTGCTTGAATGGAGATTGGAAATTTCACTATGTGGAACACGCCACACAAAGAATCAGCGATTTTCACCTTCCCAACTTCGACGATTCACAATGGAACACGATTCCTGTTCCTGCCAATTGGGAACTGAATGGCTACGGAGTTCCAGTTTACGTAAATACCTATAACGAATTTTCTGACAAAGAGTTACCCAAAGTTCCTACTGAAGGAAACGCCATCGGAAGTTACCGTAAAACGGTCACTATTTCTCCACAATGGCAAGGAAAACGAATTTTCATCAACTTAGGAGCGGTTAAATCAGCTTTCTACCTTTGGGTTAATGGAAAATTTGTAGGTTACAGCGAAGACTCCAAAACCAACGTCGAATTTGAATTGACAGATTTTATCCACTTTGACCAACCCAATCTTATCGCACTTCAGGTGATGAAATGGAGCGACGGCTCCTACTTCGAATGCCAAGATTTTTGGCGTATCAGTGGCATCGAGCGCGACATCTTCCTTTACTGCAAATCTCAAAGTTATTTTAGCGACATCACCGTTAACGCATTGTTAGACAATAAGAAATACAAAGACGGAATCTTTAATTTACAAACCGACATCGACACAAGACTTCTCTCCAAAGAAAAGGAAAAATTGCAAATCCAATTTTCTCTTTTCGACACTTCTTCTACTCTTTTCGACACGACGATAACTTTTTCCACTTATCCAGCATCTCACCAAACAATAACATTCCAGAAAGAGATTCCCAATATCAGAACTTGGACAGCGGAAAAGCCCAATCTTTACCGCTATCAGCTTACCCTACTTGATGCTAAGGGAAACACACTTGATGAGATTAGAGCGCACACTGGATTCCGAACCTCCGAAATCAAACACGGAATGTTGCAGGTAAATGGCGTTCCTGTCACCATCCGCGGTGTCAACCGTCACGAGCACGACCCCAAAACCGGTCACGTAATCTCGCGCGAACTGATGTTGCAGGACATTCTTCTGATGAAGGCGAACAATATCAACACAGTGCGCACCAGTCACTATCCTAACGACCCCTATTTCTATGACTTATGCGATCATTACGGTTTATACGTCATTGACGAAGCCAATGCAGAATCGCACGGACAAGGCTACGAAGAGCGCTCGATGGCCAAACGTCACGACTTTGTTGATGCCACCGTAGCGCGCGTTCGCAACATGTATGAGCGCGACAAGAACCACCCCAGCATTATCTCTTGGTCGTTGGGAAACGAATCGGGCAATGGCATCTGCTACGAAACCTCCTACCAATGGCTCAAACAGCAAGATACCACACGTCCAATTCAGTATGAAAGAGCTATCTACGATGCTAATACCGATATTGTAACACTAATGTACTCCTCTGTAGAATATATAGCTGAATATGCGCAGAAAAAGCAAACGCGACCTTTCATTCTTTGCGAATACGCTCACGCAATGGGAAATAGCGTTGGCGGATTGCAGGATTACTGGGACACCATCTACAAATATCCTCAATTGCAAGGCGGTTGCATTTGGGATTGGGTGGACCAAGGAATTTACAAAAATGACAAAAACGGAAACAAATATTTCGCTTTTGGCGGTGACTTTGGCGAAAACATGCCCTCCGACCACAACTTCTGCATCAACGGACTCATTTCCGCCGACAGAAAAGCGCATCCGCACTTAGCAGAAGTGAAGAAAGTATATCAACCCATGAAAATTGAAGTTATTGACAGCAATTTTTACCAATTTAAAATATATAATAGATTTGATTTCAATAATTTAAACGAATATCAACTCAACTACAGAATTATCAATATTACCCAAGAAGATGCATGTGCACCGGAAGATTTCTATAAGAACTTTCCTCAGAACACACTCACCAACGGCACCATTCCGATAGAATTAGCAGCACATCAGCATAAAACCTTTTCTCTTGATTGGCAATCACAAATTCCGCACGAAGTAGCACCTGAAAGTGAGGTTCTACTTGACTTTATCCTGCATAAAAATGGAGAAATTGTTGCATACGAACAATTTATACTTCCTGTAAAGAAAAGTGCTGTGCAAACCTTGACAGCAACGGGGCCGAAGATGCATGTTGCAAAAGATGAAAACCACATCACACTGACAAACAACAATTTCACCTTCACTTTTGATGCAAAAAAAGGCAACCTCATCTCCGTAACAGAAGCGGGAAAAACAGTTGTTGGCAAAGGTCCGGAACTTAACTTCTGGCGTCCACCGACGGACAACGACGAAAAAGATGGCAACGGAGAACTTCTTTGGCGTCGTCTTGGCACCGACAACCTCACCTATTCTATCAAAGGAATATATACTGAAGAGAATGATAATCAATTTATTATAACTACAAAACAGGAAACTTTCAATCAGAATGGAGAGAAATTATTTGAGATTGCGCAACGCTACACGCTTTTCTCCACTAACGATTTATATTTAGAAACGCAACTTACTCCAGAGCCGTGGGTACGCAGTTTAGCCAAAATCGGCTTACAGATGCAAGTATCACCAGAACTCACTACTACAGAATGGATTGGCTACGGTGAAGAAACTTACTCTGACCGAAAATCCTGCGGTATAATTGGGCACTATATTTTACCGACCGACGCAATGTACCATCACTACGTGCGTCCACAAGCTGGAGGGAATCGTATGGAGACGCGCTTTTTCTCCTTGCAATCGGGGGAAAGGCGCATGCTTTCAGCACAACTTATCGGAATACCCTGCCAATTCAGCATCTATCCCTACAACGATTTGAACATTGAGAAGGCGCAACACACTTGCGAATTGGAGCGAATGGAATATTACACCTTGAATATCGACTTAGCACAATCGGGCATTGGCACTGCCACCTGCGGTCCTGGCGTGCGCGCGCCCTACCTTGTAAAACCAGAGCCGGCCACCTTTACATTACACTTGCAATTCGGTGAGAATGAGAATTTTGAAAAATTATTCCTTCAGAAATCCGCTATTCTTCCCTACTCTGCACTACCCGAAATCTCCATCGACGCAGCGAGTGTTTGCAACACACTTCCCTACCAACTTCTTACAACACCCAAAAGTCCATACGACCAAAATGCGGAGCAGGTTTTGAGAGACCAACAGATTGGCAACCCTGCAAACTACCGCGATGGTTGGTTAGGATTTTACGAAAATAACATGGAAGTGATCATAGAGAACACGAACCGCGCTTCAGACTCTATCACACTGACGTTCAGTTTCTCACACATTCCTTGGCAATGGGTTTTCCTTCCGCAAGAGGTAACAATCTCCTACTCTGCCAACGGAAAGAGATTCAGCCAAGCGGAAAGTGTAACTTTGCCGATTGACCCTACGGACAAGCAGTACAATCATGCGCGCACGTATATCTTGCGCCATAAGATTGAGAACAAGCGTACAAAATGGATTAAAATCACCGCCAAACCGATTACGCAAATGCCGAAATGGCATAGCAACCCAGGCTCACCAGCGTGGATAATGATTGACGAAATCGGAATTTGGTAGTGCGATTACCTTTTCTCGAGAATCAGTTTCAACAAACCTTGGCAACCATCAAGAACATCGTTCCAAGTTGCCCCGAAATCTCCTGTGTACCAAGGGTCTGCCACTTGACCAGGATGATTTGTATAATCCAATAGCATTGAGATTTTGTGCTCTGTATCGGGACCCAGCATACGCTCCAGATTTCTCACATTACTATAATCCATAGCCACAATATAATCGTAGTATTCGTAATCCTCCTTCGTAATTTGACGGGCAGTTTTTCCGGAGCAGCCGATGCCGTGTTTTGCGAGTTCTTGACGGGCGGGCGGATAGACAGGATTACCGAGTTCCTCGCGGGAAGTTGCCGCTGACGCAATCTCGAATAGGTGCGCCACTCCGGCCTTCTTCACCAGATCCTTCATAACAAACTCCGCCATCGGACTGCGGCAGATATTCCCTAAGCAAACAAAAAGTACTTTATACATAGTAAATTAGTTTTAGCGATAGACAAAGTGCAAAAATAGGGAAAATTTGGGAATAAAGAGGAAAGAAAGGAGTAAAACTATAATATGAATAGCAACGACATCCCTACTGATCAGTCATCAAATGGTCAGTCTCTAAAACTGTTTCAAGTTCTTCAATGGAAGGCAGTGACGATTTGAATTGTTCAGGTATCAATTTGGAAAGTTGGTAGGCTGAAACGCCGATAGGCTGGGAGGAGGATTCTAAAGCATATTGCGCCTCTACACTATCTTTATATTTGCACACTAATAGCCCTACAGTAGGATTATCTTCTACGCCCTTCAATTGGTGATTTACCGCAACGATGTAGCCGCCAAGTTGTCCTACATTAGAAAAGTCAAATTTATCAACTTTCACTTCCAATACCACATAGCAATGGAGTCTAATATTATAAAACAGCATATCTATAAATTTCTCCGTATCACCGACCATAATACGAACCTCTCTACCCACAAAAGCAAATCCGTTACCCAATTCAAGCAAAAACCTCTGAATATTATCCATAAGCGCATCCTTGAGTTCTTTTTCGGAATATTGTTGCGAGAGCGCAAGAAAATCGAAACAATATGGATCTTTGGTCATTTGCTGAGCCAAGTCGCCATTCAAAACGGGCAATGCCGTCTTAAAATTTGTCATTGCTTTCCCTTCTCGGTCGTAGATATCGGAGTCTAGAAAGTTGCGCAGAACTGCTCTACTCCAACTATTTTCCCTTGTTTTCCTAACATAGAATAACGCTTTCTGCGGATCTCCTTTGCACCTGTCGATGATACGGCGATGGTGGTCCCAAGGAATATGGAACAAATCGTCCGCAACTTGCGGACGATTTTCAAACAGGGTTGAATACAACTCGTAAAAATACTTGAAATATTTAATATTAGTAGGCGAAAAACCTTTTGTATCAGGAAGTTCATGCTGTAAATCTTTACTAAGACGGGAGAAGAAACCACTACCATAAATATTCTCCATTTGTCGTTCTACAATATCTTGCCCGAGCGACCAATAGAACCGCAACATCTCAGAATTCACCCTTACTGCCGCCTTAATTTGGCTTTGGCGGAAGCGTCCTTTGAGTTCGCTAACCCAATCTCTATAATCTTTGTCAATAGAGGTAATCTCTTTCATACGCCATAAAACATTAATGCAAATCATTTTACAAGGTTTCTTCACGCTCCACCATCCACGCAAACAAACCTATGAATTTCAATCTGCAAAATACATTTTATTTTGATATAAATTACTTTTTATTGAATTTTTACATATTGTTAGATATTATTAATTTCACACAAAGAAAATAACATCAAGAAAAAGATGCCTTAGAACTTGGAATTCATCTTGCAATAGTAGGGTTTTGATTATGTGTGGGAGAGATAATAAAAGCGCTCAACAGCAGTTTACAAACCATTAAGCCACTTTCAACTATTTATCCTTTACAGAAGTGCAATCCTAAAAAATTGGGCTAGGAAGTACTCAATTTATAATACTTTCGCTATTATCAGAATGTTTGGAGCGATTCTTTATGACCAACTCTTTGCTGGTATTAGCGTAACAATAAACGCAGAAGTGGCTGCAGGTGTTATACATTCCAATATCTTTACTCTCCATACAACCGCAGATTTTTCTTTGGCCTTTATCTTTTAGATTTTTAGGTTTTGCTGGAAATTCAGGAATATTGCCAAATAAATCTTTTTCTGGCAGTTTGCCAGTTTTAAGATTTCTCCAGACTTAACCATACGATTTAATGCTTTTACAACTGCAGACTGATTCTGTGTTTCAATCTCAAATTCAGAAGCTGTAAAGACGTAATCTTCAGAAAACCCAGCGATTCTCCTTCTTATTTCTTTTGTTACATTCATAATCGTTTCATTATCACGCTGCAAAGATAGAAAAATGTCCCGTTTATTACGCAAAAAACGAGACATTTTTATATAAAAATTCCCTTTTCAGCCCAGTTTTAAACCGGACTTGCAAAAGTACATATTTTTTTTAACATAATTCAATTTATATTCTCTTGGGAGGATGTCCTCAAGAGAATTGCGCGTCCGGTTCTCATTGTGGATTTCGTGTGCCTATTTCATTAATATTTCGAGACATTTCGTCAAAATCTCTTCCAATCCTGCTCGTTGAGCAATTCGTGTTCTAAAAATTCGTACTTTTGCGCTTGTGTAATTCCCATTTGTTTAATTTTTTAGTTTTGCAAATATATCATATTTGCTGGAAATTACACACTTTTTGGGATACTACCGAGATCTCCTCTAGGTATTCGTAGAACGAGGATATAAACAGGTAATTTGTGTCTACCCTATAGTTTACGTTGCTTGTTTAATTCAACCACCCCACTTAGAATTTCTCCTTCTACCTCCCGGCAGGATTGCCCCTTCTCCCCTCCCCTCAATAAAAAACGTTCAAATTCTTCCCATTAAGTTTTCCTATCGAAAAAACTTTTATCTTTGCACGTTGTTTTTTCCTGAGAGGCAACCTTCGTTCCCTCAAAGCAAGAGATGACGTAACATTTTAATTATTAACCTAATCCAAAAGTTGTTCTGATGGAAAAGCGAATTGGAATCATTAGCATCTTGGTCTCTAATCGAGAGATTGTCCCCCAAGTTAACCAGATTCTTTCGGAGTACTCCGCACTTATTATGGCGCGCCAAGGACTGCCTTTGCGTGAGCATGGACTCCATTTCATATCTTTAATCATCGAAGGAACAAATGCTGAAATCAGCGCGCTGACCGGCAAACTAGGCCGCTTGCCTAATGTGGAGGCGAAGTCTATGGTGGCAAAAAGTGGCCATCAACCCAATCCATCAAATTTGAATATTAACTAAAACCGATAAAATAATGAAATTCAATCCAGAAAAATGCCGTATCCCCGACGAAATCGGTAAACCTTTTATCTCTACAGAGGAGATTTGGGATTATATCAATCATACAGAAAGCACACCCGAGAGAGTGCGCGCAATTATCCAAAAGTCGTTAGATAAAAACCGCCTGACGATGGAGGAGACTGCCGTGCTTATCAACACGACCGACCCGACTTTAGTAGAGGAGATCAAAGAGGGCGCCCGCGAGCTAAAACGCCGCATCTACGGCAACCGCATCGTTCTTTTCGCACCGTTATACGTTGGCAATCACTGCATTAACAACTGCAAATATTGCGGTTTCCGTGCGTCTAACCACGAGCAAATTCGCACCACACTGACCGATGCCGAGTTCGTCCGCAACGTGGAAGCCCTGGAGGAGGACGGCCAAAAGCGTCTGATTTTAGTGTATGGCGAGTCGCCGAAGTATTCTCCGGAGTTCATAGCACACACTACTCGCCTGGCTTACTCTGTGAAGAAGGGCAACGGCTCCATACGCCGCGTCAACATCAACGCAGCTCCGCTTGATGTGGAGGGTTTTAAAGTGGTGAAGGAAGCAGGCATCGGCACTTATCAGATTTTCCAAGAAACCTATCACCCAGAGGCTTACGGCTGGTATCACCCAGCAAATACACAAAAAGGAAACTACGAATGGCGACTTACAGCTATGGACCGCGCCCAAGTGGCTGGCATCGACGATAACGGTCTGGGAATCCTGTTTGGCTTGTACGATTGGCGCTTCGAGGTGCTGGCGATGATTCGTCACACCAACCACCTGGAAGCTTGCTTCAACGTGGGACCGCACACCATCTCTTTCCCTCGTATTAAAGATGCCTCTGGCTTGAACATGGACGATAAGTATATGGTTGATGATGAGACATTTGAGAAGATTATCGCCATTTTCCGTCTGGCAGTTCCATACACTGGTATGATTCTCACCGCCCGCGAAACCCCAGAATTCCGCGCCAAAGCGATACAATATGGAATCTCCCAAATTGATGGCGGTACCAATTTGCAGATCGGCGACTACAAATATCACCACGAGGAGACTGAAAAGAACTCCGACAAAGTGGAAAACCAAGACCTTCACCGCGAGCAGTTTAAGATTGGCGACGACCGCACTCTAGCAGAAATTATCGACGAACTTCTTGAAAACAACTACATTCCGAGTTTCTGCACCGCCTGCTACCGCTTGGGCAGAACGGGCGAGCATTTTATGGAATTTAGCGTTCCTGGCTTCATTAAGCGCTACTGCACGCCGAACGCAATCCTCACGCTGAGCGAATATATCGTCGATTACGCCTCCGAAGAGGTGGCCGCAAAAGGCTGGAAAGTAATCGAGAACAATATGGTAAACGTGGACGAAAAGTTCCGCGACGAAGTTCTGAAACGTATCGACCGCATCAAAGCAGGCGAGCGCGACCTCTACTTCTAAAGTTCTGAAATTATTTTTGTTACTGAATATTCAAAGTCGCTGTAAATCGTTAGGTTGCAGCGATTTTCTTTTTCTTTTATTTGGGCGCATCGGCTCTTTTCTGCCGCACTTCCCTACCCGCTCGCCGTCGGGCTTTCCGCTCAAATTTCGCGCCTCTTTCTCTCTCTTCAATCTCCTCCTAAAATCCAGATTTCCCAATCCAAGTTTAAAATTCTAAATGCTCAAACCGGCGCTCATAACCGCTGCAATCCCTTGCGCAGCGCACTGCGAAATCTTACCACCAAACGCACAAAACTCCCTTTTACGACAAATTTTACCTACCCATTGAACACAACTTTCCTTCGCTCCTTCCTGCAATTCAAAATAATCCAATATAAAAAAAATCCCGCTCAAATTTGAGCGGGATCCAATAACACAATAACTATTTTTTGAGTATGATAACCTTTTTGGTGGTTATTCCTTGAGAAGTTTTAACTTTTATGAAGTAAGTGCCAGTACTGAAACTTGTAACATCTAATTCATATCTGTTATTCTGAATATCATCAGCATAATAAACCATTGCGCCATGGTCGGTGAAGAGTTGTAACGATTCAATCATTCCGTTTCCATTAAATGTAACAGTCATATTTGTTGTGGCTGGAACTGGATAAACATTGATTTGTGCATCGAGATTTTCTGTGATTGAAACAGCTTCCAATACGGTCAATGTTAAGTAGATATCTAAATCGCAGCCCTCTTCGGTAAGTAGATGGTATTCATAAGTATGGGTTCCGTATGAGAACTCTTCTTCGTTAATAATAATTTCTTGACCCTCAAATTCGTAAGTTTCTCCCATTACAACGGTATCTGTATGGTGAATTTCTACGGAGTTGTTAATTGTCAAGTGCAATGTAACGATACTATCACACCCATTTACGGTGGTCAAGGTTTGAGTATAATCTCCTGATTGTGTGTAAGCTCTTCCATTCCATACATAGACATCACATGCGGTTTCTGAAACCTCAGCAGTTTGGATTTCGGTAATTGTCAAGTGAAGAATATCGCTACTTTCACAACCATTAGCATTGAGATAGTTGTAAGTATAAGTTCCTGATGCAGTGTACTCTTGACCATGCCAAATATAGCTTCCACAAGCTGTTACGTTTACTTCATTTTCTGTTCCGTGATAAATAATCAACTGAAGTGTAACAATACTATCACAACCATTTGCAGCATCGTAAGTATAAGTGTAAACGCCTGATTCATTGTAAACTTGTCCGTTCCACTCGTAAGTTTCGCACGCTGTTTCAGTTATAAATGTTTCAACACTGTTAAGGATTGTTAAATGCAAGGTTACTATACTATCGCAACCAGAAACCGAAGTTAGACGCTGCGTATAGTTTCCTGATTGCATATAGGTAACACCATTCCAATCATAACGATCACAAGCTGTTGCTGTAAATTCCGTTTGAGTATTTCCGTGGATTGTTAGATGTAAGGTTTCGTAATTCAAGCATCCAGTTTCGTTGAAATAGCTGTAGGTGTATGTACCAGACTCAGTGTAAAGATTATTGTGCCAGAAATATGAATTACAAGCAGAAACTGTAAATGTATTGTAAACACTTTCGCTAATTGTTAAGTGTAAAGTATCCGCACTTGGGCAACCATTTGCATTAATATAATCATAAACGTAAGTTCCAGATTCTGTGTAAACTTCTCCGTTCCATTCGTAACTATCGCAACTATTTTCTGTAACTACGTTGTGTGTTCCGTAATTAACAGTCAAATGTAAAGTAACGATTGAATCACAACCATTTGCAGCAGCAAGTGTTTGAGTGTAAACACCCGTTTCTGTGTAAATTTGTCCGTTCCATTCATAACTATCACAAGCAGTAGCTGCTGTTGTTGATGTTACCGAATTTCTAAGAGTAAGGTGAAGAGTATCGGTGCTTACACAGCCATTTTCATTAGTATAGTCGTAAGTATAAGTTCCAGAAGTGGTATAAACTTGTCCATGCCATACATAGCGATCACAAGCCACAACGGTTTCTGCTTCGTGAGATGATGGAACAACCGTTAAATGTACGGTAGCAAAGTGTCCGCAGCCGTTAACGGATGGAAGCTCTTGTGTATAGTCACCAGACTCAGTATAGATTCGTCCATTCCATTCAAAATAATCACAAGCTGTTGCTTCAAATGTATAGTATTCTGTTTGATTAACAGTCAAATGTAATGTTACAATAGAATCACAACCATTTCTATTGATGAAGATTCGGGTGTAATCGCCTGATTGTGTGTAAACTTCTCCGTTCCATTCGTAGCTATCACAAACAACTTCACTGAATTCAGATTCTTCAGTATAGTTTACAGTCAAATGTAAAGTAACGATAGAATCGCAACCATTAGCAGCGGTGAAAGTTTGAACGAAATCACCAGATTCAGTATAAACTTGTTCGTTCCAAACATACTCTTCGCAAGCGGCAACTTCGATAGATTTTGTTACAGTATTGTTGATTGTTAAGTGTAAAGTATCAACGCTTTCACAACCTTCTTCATTTACATAATTATAGGTATAAGTTCCCGTTTGTGTGTAAACTTGTCCGTTCCATTCGTAGCGGTCGCAAGCAGTTTCGGTCGCAACATTGTGTGTACTATACTTAACAGTTAAGTGTAAAGTATCCGCACTTGGACAACCGTTTGCGTTTTCATATTCGTAAACGTAAGTTCCTGTTTGCGTGTAAACTTGTCCGTTCCATTCGTAACTGTCGCAAGCCGTTTCAGTAGCTACATTGTGAGTTCCGTAGTTTACAGTCAAATGTAAAGTAACTACAGAATCGCAACCATTAGAAGCGGTGAAAGTTTGAACGAAATCACCAGATTCAGTATAAACTTCATCATTCCAAATGTACTCTTCGCAAGCGGTTGCTTCAATAGAGTTTGTTACGGTATTGTTGATAGTTAAGTGTAAGGTATCAACGCTTTCACAACCTTCTTCATTTAAGTACGAGTGTACATAAACGTCAGAGTTTGTGCATACGCGTCCGTGCCATACATAGCGGTCGCAAGCTGTCACAGTTTCAACATTATGCGTTCCGTAATTAACAGTTAAGTGTAAAGTATCCGCACTTGGACAACCGTTTGCGTTTTCATATT
>CALGTS010000040.1 GCA_937901925.1 uncultured Bacteroidales bacterium
TACAATAGCATAATCAAAAACAGGAGAATTGTTTTTCTCATAATGTCTCGATAATTAAATATGGTTACATTCTGTTCTTAGCCGATTCGCCTGCACCTGTTCCCTTGTATTTGTTCTGGGCGCTGTTGAAACGGTATGATACTCTCAGCGTAAGTGCAGACGAATAATATCTGTTGTCCTGATTTACATAACAGTTGCCAAAATCTGAAATGATATACTCATGCTTGGTATTGAAAACATCGCTCCATGAAAGCTTGAAAGAGAGTGCATCGTTCTTAAGAAACGACTTGCCAACAGAGACATCCAACCCATGGATAGGAGAATCGAAGTTATATATCAGTTTGTCGAAGGGACTGATGTACTGATAGTCGAGGTCGATGATCCAACTCTTCTTCAGTCGGAATGAGTTATAGGTCTGCAACAGATACATAGGCTTGCCTAAGCTGACGCGACGCATGTCATTCGCAGCGCGAGGGTCAATGACATCGGTCTCAAAGAATTGTTTCTGTATGCCTACCGTATAACGAGGATACCACACTCCGAAAGAAGGAGCGGTTGTGAGGTAAGCGCTCAACTTATGGACGGGATCGGCAGCATTTGTGTACTGAATCATTGCCACCCCCTCGTCATTGTAGGGATAGCCACGTCGGAACACCTTGTTATCGACACGCTCGTAGTTGCCGCTGAAACTGATCCATTTCCACTGTGCCATGAGCGAGAGAGTGCGCTGAATCTCATTCTTCATTAACGGGTCGCCTGTCTGATAAGTGAATTTGTTGTCGTAGCTGATCTCTTTCGACATAGTTTCGAATCGAGGTCTGATGGTCTTGCCTGTATAGCTAAGACTGAGCCTCACCTGCTTTAGCTTGGTTGAGAAGCTGATAGATGGAAACCAACTGTCGTTGCTGCGATGCACATTGTTGTCTGTATTAATGTGATCTGCATAATCGAACTTGGCATGCTCGTAACGCAGACCTGCACTGAACTGACCGAAGGGAAGAGCGACCGAATATTGGGCAAAACCAGCAAGGGTATTCTCCTCCATTGAGGCATCCGAATTTGGAATCGGGGTAAAGTTGATGGCGTATGTCTCGTCTGCAGACACATAGGTCTCTTCCATACCCATCTGCAGTTCTCCTTTCCATACGGGATACGACAGCACCAGTTTGGCTGCTGTCATAGCCGTAACAGCTTCGGTATTACTCTGCATTGATGCCTTTCCTGTCCAACTCGTTTCGCTGATGTCGGTTACCCCACCTGTCTTACGACGCACATAATCGGCATTGAAGTTGATGTGCAGCTTATCGACAGTACCATCATAATAAAGGTTGCCATTCAGATTATGGTTTGTGGGTTGGTGCGAGTCATTGATGGCATGGAGATGATCTATCAGTTCTTCATTTCTTAATACGTCCTCATCCATCAGCATTTGGGTTTTACCGATGGTGTTGTCTGACCATTCCGTTCGGAATCCCAACGAATGCTTTTCATTGATTTGCCAGTTGGCGCCACCCATATACTGCCATCCACCATTGTGCCTGCGATAGTCAATGATACCCACTTGACGGTTGTCGAGAATCTTGTCTCCCACCTTAGTGATGGTTCCACCATCGAGATTGGAAATCTGATAACCGCGCTGGTTCCAATAGACCACATTACCGAAGAGGTCCCAACCCTTCCAGCGGTAATTAAGGTCGAGGACAGACCACGAAGGTTCCTTGTCATGACAGTCGTAAATATACTGCTTTGCCTGGCTGGTCAATGCATAACTGAAACCCTCGCCTTGACGCTTTACAGTACGGATGCGCACCACGCAACGCACCTCCCCACCATATTCCGCACCAGGATTGCTGATGACGTCAATGCTCTTGATATCTTCAGACATAAGGTTGCGAAGCTCAGCGTTGTCAGTAACCTTTCGTCCGTTGACATAATAGAGTGGAGCACCGCGGCCAATGACCTCGAGATTGCCTCCCATCGATATCATGCCTGGCACCTTGCCCAGCACATCCAGCGCATTGCCTTCGTGCTCGAGTACGGAGCCTGCAATGTTTGTTACCAGGGCATTGCCTTTGAGTGAGGTCTTAGGCAATGTGCTTATCACCACCACCTCGTCGAGCGTGTTCGAAAGGCTGAACATTGTTACAAGCGCCTCTTCTTTGAAATGTGACACAGGTAAGGTCTGTTTCTGATAACCTATCATTGATAACTGCACAATATCGCCTTTTCCTTCCAACTCAAAGCATCCATCGCTTGAGGTGATTGTACCTGTCACGAACGTTGAGTCGGGAAGCATACGCATCACAACGTTTACGAACTCGAGAGGGTTGTCATTCTCGTCGACAACCCTTCCCTTGATACCTTGTGCCTGCAAGCTACAGCAGATGATGAACAGCGCAGTGGCTGTTGAAATAAGATGTTTAATCATAACTTTTGAAATAAAATGTTTAATCATAACTTTTTATAATGTATATTTTGTGATATCTTATCGATGCCAACATTTTGATGGCAATCTTCCATCGCAATTTCGCTGCAAAGAAAGATATCTTTTTGCCTGCCTCCAAATAAGTGGGACAACTGCCAAGATATAGGGATATTTAGCCAATGTGGGACAAAAAACAAAGGATGACATGTCACGATAAATACACGAATTGAAACGTAACAATATCTTTCAATCCGACAACATCCCCTTTCCATTCATCATCAAATCCTTTCCAAATATCCCTAATATGCTTGATTTAAGTTGGATTGTTAGTGTATAAGAAAGAAATCAACTATCTTTGCACGAAATATTGATCATTTCACTCCTCCCAAAAGAAAGAATGAAAAGAATACCTAATCAACTAATAAAAGACTATCTAATAGTAGAATGCGCGTGGATGTGCATAACGTTTTTGACGCATCCCATGTTACTGACTCCAGACCAAAGAGCTGTCCCTCTTCCAGTATTTAAGATTGTGCATGTCTCTTTCTTTCTGCTGACGTTGGTGTTGAGTGAAATTATTGTGACTTATATCTTCCAAAACAGTTTCACATACTCTGCAGGTATCTGGGGACGGTTGAAACATTTCGCACTTTGTGCTGTTATCGGAGTTCCCATCTTCAATATTTTCCTCAATCAATCGAACACCATAATGATGTGGGACTTCTCAAGATATTACTATGCGTGGATTGATATAGACGGGACATTTACATTGAAGTGGTACATGAAGACAATAAATTTATGTGCTATGCTTTCCGTAATATTGATAATAGCCATGATGGCAATAACCAGAGTCAGAAATATAGAGCACACCCTTCTGGAATTGGCTTCAATCAACAGAATGTTAGAAACAGAACAAACCAAGCTGCGTTCACGCCTGCCAAAAGATAATGTGACAGACAAAATCGTCATTCATGGCGATAGCCGCGAATCATTGACTGTGAATCCTCTTGACGTCATATACGTGGAGTCGGAGGGCAATTATCTCAGCATTGTTTATCTCAACGATTCCGAACTGTGTCAGAAGCGACTTCGCAGTTCACTGAAGGAAGTTGAGGAGACACTTGAGGCTTATCCATTCTTGGTACACACCCATCGTGCCTTCCTCGTCAATATCAACTTTATCACGCAGGTGTCCGGCAATTCAGCAGGCTATAAGATCAGTATGTTCAGTACAGACCGGGTGTTGCCTGTTTCAAAAGCCAATGTACCCTTGTTCAGAGAAAAAATCATAGAACTTGGAAAGAACTTAGAATAGTATTACATACCACGACCTTTCCGTTTCGTTGGGACGTAACGTGATGCCTTTACAGTCTTGGCTGCTTGTAGCCAGCATCACACCTAATTTGTCATCGAAGTAACGATCGCCATACGTCAAGCCCAAGTTGAGCTGCATCTTATCGGCTACCCAATTGTATCCGCTTCCTGCGGTTGCATTCAGTACTCTTTTATAAGGTGTATTCTTTGTCACCAGGTTGATGGCTCCCCCGATGGCATCGCCATCCATATCACTGGTCACCACTTTGCTCACTTCGATGGTTTGTACCATGTCGGCAGGTATCAAGTCGAGCTGTACGTTACGCGTATCTCCTTCGGCCGAAGGTATACGGTT
>CALGTS010000041.1 GCA_937901925.1 uncultured Bacteroidales bacterium
AGCTAAGGCTGATAAGGTACATGAACGAATCAAATAAATCAATAAAAACGAGCAAGTTCCTTGAAAGAATTGCCGACACTAATATTGCGACAAATGAAGGCAATTCTGCCAAAATTTGAGCAATAGATAGATTTTGCTGTTGTTTATAACCAGTTTTATTACCCATGGTTACCCCTACTAAATTTTAAAAATTTCAGAAATACCGAGCAATGCAATACCTATTATCAAGATAGCCAAACTCAAATACTGCTTTTTTGTCAAGCGTTCTTTTAAGAATATACGAGCCAATATAATTGTAACAAGACAATAAGATGACGTAATAGGTGCTGTAAGTATCGGATTGAGTGTTACGGCAAAGGTAAATGCCATCGTTCCCAAAGTATCACCAATGCCAGCACAACAACGTGTCAATTCTGTTTTCTTAAAAGGATTATATACGTGTTTTTTAACGATAAGTAGATACAACCACACAACAACGGTAGCAACTGCAAAGCCAACACACTCAAAGAAAAAGAAATCTATATCGGGAATGCTAACTTCCGTTTCTCCGGATACCGTAACACCCATAGCCACCATAGAAGCAGCATCTACAAGATTATATATGATGGGAAAAATTAGAGCCAACGCGCCAAGGCGACGTTTCTTTTTGTTGTTATCAAGGTCGATTTCCTGAATAGATAATTTTTGTTCTTGAATCCCAAGAAAAACAACGCCCACAACGATTGCAACCGTACCGATAATATCCATAACGCCAACTTTATCAGTTAAATGAGTGCTATCTGTGAACAAGAAAAAAACGTATAATATAATTGCGGCGATTGCCCCGTCAATATTTTCAAGTGGAGAAACAACCGAAGCCTCAAGATGCTTTGTTCCCAAAAGCCCAAAAAACAACGCTATTACGTAAAACACGCATAGGGGGATAAGATATAGATTGTCGCCAACCATTTTAATAGATTGGGGCAAGGTATTTGAGCAAATAGCCATAACAACACCCGCCAAAGTCATAACTAATCCTATCCATATAAAAGTTTTATACTGCGATAGTGTGTCTGAATGGTGTAAAGATTTTTTTAAAAGAATATCCGTAGCGCCCCACAAGATAATGCAGGACAGCGTTAATAAAAACCAAGTCATATTTTTTCCAAAAACAAGAACAGTATTAAGTCGTTTTATGAACGATATTTATATAATTATATTAACAAATATAGAGTTACAAAAGTGTTACAATAAAAAAAGAACGGCTATAAAAAACCGTTCTTTTAATATACTGCTGTTATCCTATTTAAATTGTAGATAAGCACAAGTTTCGTCTGCCCAACTAAATTGTGTCATATACTCACCCAAAAACTCTGGTTTGCCCGTTTCTAAATAACTAAAATAATCACATTTAATTAAACTTGTATCAACATGATAATACGGAGTCTCGTGGCATAAAACCGCTTCCGCTCCCACCGATTTTAAAGTGTTTTTTAAATCCATAAAAAGTTGGCGTAAATAAGAGGAATTCTTTACATCGTCAGTATCGTCTGGAAATAAAACTGGGCAAATTTGTTTTATCGTAATCCCTGCACCATTTCTGTCAACTAAAAAGGCAAATAATTCTTTTGTTCTTGAACGCTTAAAGGATACAATTTCACCTTTAACGTAAACCTCAAAATTGCCAAAGCATTTTACTTCTAGTAGTTTCTCTTTTTGTCTAACGCCTTTAATGTTATCAATTTCGTTTTGTACGTCTTCTGCGGAAATTGGTTTCATTAAATAACCCGATGCGTGAAGCTTAAAAGCTGGTATAGCGTATTCTTCATACCCCGTACAAAACACAATTTTACTGTTTGGGCGAAGCTTAATAATCTTTTCGGCAAGAGCAATTCCACCCATACCACGCATATTTATATCCAAAAAGGCAACGTCTATCGTATTTTCTTTTACGTAGTCAAGCGCTTTTTCACAGTTTGAAAATTTTACAACTTCTTTAATGTCGGGCGATGCGCTAATAGCCCTAACAAGCGCACGAAGCATCAATTCTTCATCGTCAACTGCTATTGCTATCATTTTCCGTCCCCCTTAGGAATAGTTATCAAAACTTTAGTGCCAACGCCTATTTTGCTTTCAATTTCTAAAGTTCCGTTTACCATTGCTTTTAATCTTCCACGAATATTTCTTATACCTACGTGTTTTCTTTCGTCAAGTAAAACGCTCGTGTCAAAACCAACGCCGTCATCTTCAATCGTAATGCAGTAGTTATCAGCCGTTTCATAAGATACTACCTTTATAGTGCCACCTTTTGCAAGTTTCATAAGTCCGTGCTTAATAGCGTTTTCTACGATTGGTTGAATGGTAAGCGCCGGAATAAGAAAATTGTTGGAATTCATTTCAAAAGAGAAAGTCATATCGGGGAAGCGCACGTTTTCAATATTTATATAATGGTGAACGTGCTCCATTTCTTGCGACATAAGTATAGGTTTTGGGTTGTCAAGTTCGCCAAAGTTACCCCTTAAATATTTTGCAAAGTTATGAACTAATTCGCCTGCTTTAGGTGGGTCTAATTCACAAAGTTGTTCAATGCTACCAAGCGTGTTATAAATAAAATGTGGGCGAATTTGACTCATCATTGTAGAAACACGACTTTCAGTAAGCTCTGCGTTTAACGCTAATTTTTCGTTTTCGAGTTCTTTAGTTTTTGCAATTGCGTTAATACTGTTAGGTATAATTCTAAGTAAAATAACTATTGCTACTATAAATAGAATCATAAATACATATTGACTCGTAATGCCACCTTGCCATAGACCTAATAGCGTAGCAAGTGCATCAACGCTAAACGCAACTAACGGTAAAAATGCACCTATGTATATCAATTTGTTTTTGCCTTTTACGTGAATCAACTCATTTATTGTACATACGATTAGTGCTACGTTAGCAACACTTTGTATTATCGACCAATAACGCCAAGTATCATAGAAGAACACTTTCGTTATCATAGGCAAAATAAAGAATATTGTGTTTACAATCCCTAAGATAAGGCAGGTAACAACGCCTACTTTCTTTGTTTTTTTAAACGACGTTGTAATTAGCATAGATAAAAACAAGGTGTAAAGCATCATTGATATTCCAAGTATTGAAGTGTTAAAGACTATCGATTCACTCCAAAAAGAAATACCAAAAGAACTATAAGTAAAGTATATGCCTGCAAATAAAATTACAAGCCCAAGTAACCATATAAATTTACTGTTTTTTACGTGTATCAATGATGAAAACAACGCCGTTCCTAAGAACATAACGGATGCAATTATAATTGCAAGCCCTATGTTTCTTTGAGTTGCGCCACTATCTAACACGCCTTTTTCAAATTCAATTGGCGTCCAAAGCGTTACTTTTGATAACATCTCATCAATTGCGTTTTCGTTGCCATAGTTATGTGGATTGTGAATTAAAATTTCTATTAAATGGTCTCTTTCGCTTGTTAAGTTATAAGCCTCCCAATTCACACCGCAAACGGAGTTTCCATAAATAGGATTTTCCATATCTAGCATAAAGGGTTCGCTACCAACTTCATAGAATGTTAAACTGATATGGTCTAAATAAAAGGCAATAGGTATTTCTTCTCTATAAACACCAACGTATTCACCATTTGGCGCTAACATATGGAAGTTACCACGTAAAGTAACGTCGCCTTGCGTTGAAGAAATGTGCTCACCATCTACGATTTCTTGCCACTCGCCATCATCTATACGATATTGTCCCTCAAAATACACGCTAGCGGTATATGCAGGGATAGATTGATTGCTATTTGCGTTTCCGTGCCACAAAAGAAGTATCGAAGATACGATAATAAAAACAATACCTATAATAGGCAAAATCAAACGAATTGATGGTTTTTTAAAAAATTCAATAATCTTATTAATCATTTTTCTCTCTAACAAATTATAAAGTTTCGCCCTAACGACAATTAAAGGATTCCTATTATATTTTAGCATCAAAAGCTTTTTTTTGCAATCGGTTTTGTATGCTCTTATTTCAAGATAACCTTGATTCTATTTCATTTAATGCTTCTTCTAACCTAACATTGAACGCCTGTTCATCTATTCGAGAATATTGAAACTTAAATTTGACCGTATCATTAACTTGTCTCGGTGTTGAAAACAAACCCGGGTAGTATATAATTTGAGGATTATCAAATACTACTGCTTTCCAACATTCAAGAGCCACTTGTGGTTCGATTTGCAAATCACAATCGCTTTCTCTATTCAATAATGCCGACAATATCAATCATAAGCATTTCTATAATCGTTATTTAGTTTTTGATAATAATAATTGCTAAGCATTTTAAATCCTTTTGAACCGTTGAAAATATTAGATGTATTTTTAACAAACGCCTAATGCTTTATTAGGCGAAAAATTGTTCAATTTATTATACAATAAATCGACAAAAAACGCAAGGAGAAAGCTACAAATTCAACATTTTGTTGTATACAAATTTATAATAACTACTTTTGTCCTATGTTTAGACGATACTTTTACATAATTTTCCAACCATTTTTTAACCAATCTTTATACTTCATTTTTTAATCCTCCGATGTTAATAATTATGAATAAACTTTAATTTGACATAAATCACATATACCCCATCAAATAAAAAAAGCTATTGCAACACGCAACAGCCAAAAGAAAAAGGGTGATTCGTATGAACCACCCCTCTTGTATTACTCCGTACTGAAAAACTGTTGACTTTCAGTACTCTTTTTTTGTTCTTGATTTTTACTTAAAGACTTGTTTTTATTCAACTCTTCAAAACAAGATTGATACCACGCTGTTCTCCACGCCATGTAATGAACTTTAGTTAAAAGCAGTAATTCGCTTAACGTTTCAAACGTCATACTGACTGCAACGTGATTTTCTGGTTTATTGCCGAACTTCGGCACTATTAACCCTGTCTTCGTTTGTTCTCCAGGTCCACTATCCGCCACAAACAGAAAATCCGACCTTTCACCTATTATCAGTTTTACCGTCCGCGAAATACTTTTACCGTCAACGCGGGCTTTTCCCATCGCTTTAAGTCTATCTGAAGAAGTTCCACCTAAGCTCTCAAATATCGGAGACGTATCCTTGTTTTTTTGCCGTTGCTGCATCATGAATTTCAGTTCACCACATTCGAGCTTACGACACAATTCTAAGAACTCATCCGTCGCAATATAAATACCGATATTATTTGTTTGACGTTGGC
Source organism: uncultured Bacteroidales bacterium (assembly GCA_937901925.1). Lineage (GTDB taxonomy): Bacteria > Bacteroidota > Bacteroidia > Bacteroidales > WCHB1-69 > JAEZOU01. The sequence continues at coordinate 5,225 of CALGTS010000041.1, forward strand.
CTACAGGACGATTAACGTCATACGTTGCAAACGTTAGATGAACCTTTTCTAACCCAAAAGCATCGTTTAGGCTTTCCACAAAACAATTACGAGCGTCTTTTCTAGTAATCTGATACTGATTTCTTTGTTCTTCAGCCATCACTATCACCTCCACCGTTTTCTTTGATGAATTTATAAAAATCACCAAGTTTCTTAGGAAGCATTTCTACAAGCTCGACAACCTTTGCAATATTCTTATCAAACTGTTCCTTAAAGTCTTGTGTCGTTGTGTAATTGACGTAAGCGCTTGCAAATATAAGATTGAAAATCTGTCCCATAACTGATTCTGGAAACGTCTTTTCAATTTCTTGTATCGATGCGCCTATCTTGCAGACACTCGTTTGCCAATCAACAAAGAACTGGTCATCTACAGGAATATTAAAATCCGAGAGCCACTCTCTTACCGTATGTTCCTTTCGTTTATCCCCACAAGTAATCGGCTGAAGAATATATTGAATATCCTTCCCTGTGAATCTTGCTTTTCCAGCCTCTTCAACAGGAAGCGAAAAGGCTCTTCCGATTGGAAATATCGCACATACCGTTGGTTTAGCATTATGTACCGAGCATCTATTCCCTTTAAGGAGTGGACAGATTTGATATGGTCCAATAGGAACCAGTCTTACGATAGGTATTCGTGAGGATTCTCCTACATAAACCTCACAATATTTCTCTATTACTTGTATTGGCGCCATATCTAATTCTTTTGCAAGATTAAATACGTCTTTGGGATTAAGAAGAATATCCGTTCTCCCTTTACAACACTTTCCGCACATCGTGCAGTTGAACTTAAACGGCTCGTCTACCCCGATTTTCATTTTATCAAAATTTTCAGCAATTGCCTGTAATCTTTTATCCATTTGATTTCTCCTAACTAAAATTTTTATTTGCTTTGTTTTCTATTTTCACTATTGAAAATCCCGCAGGTTCGCAATAGTAAAAAATACTGAGTTCTCCGCCATATTCAAACTCAACAATATCCGAAACCGACATTGAACGTCCTTTATATCCATTAGGTTTCATCCCTATGTTAAAAAGAGTAAATACATCATCAGGCTCATTAACTTTAAGTTTCCCGTCAAACACTTTTTCATATTGTTCAAAAGGAATCTTATCATCATTCTTCTTTTTGACATAAAGCGAGTCTTCAAATATGTATTGCCTTGTCTGTTCGTTGTGCTTCATTTGATACAAACGAATATTTAATGGCTTATTACCCATCATTAATTCTTCGGTCGAAAGCAACTGCAATGGATACCAATCCGTACACCTCGAATCTTCAGGGAACTTGTTGTTTTTATCTGGAATTACCACTCTTAAAAGGGTTCTACCCGTTTCGTGATATTCATCCAATCTTACCTGACAATCATCATAAATCCCATAGACTAAATCGCCTGCCTGAAATTTTTCACCTGCTTGTACTCGAAGTCCAAGCGTGTTCAAAATTCTGCAAACTTCTCTAAAATCAAAGCGTAATACGAGTTGGAAATCCAAATGTCCGTATTGCTCCATACCATGCGTATGAGCATTGCATGTTTTCGGTAACATACAGTCCTCAAAACCACCTTCACCACACGCGCCATTAGCAACGCAATGAATAATCCAATTTATTTTAGGTTCCATAATATTTCTCCTTATACTGTTTTTCTTACGTTTAATAAGACAAGCTTATCTTCATACGGTATAGATTTTTCCCAACTGCAGCCAAGCTGTTTACCAAGCAATAACTCGGCAAGCATCATATCGAAATCAGGAACGTCTTTCTTCCCTTTCTCTGGCATACAATCTTCATAATCATCGCCCGTAACCTTAAAATAGTTCAACATTTGTTCTACCTCTTCCGTTAACAAACGTTGATCTTTGAAAGATACCGTCCAATAATCGCAATCGTCCCTCTTAGCCTTACACGTAAACTCTTTTTTAAGAATTTGTCTAACTGATTTTGAAATCAATTTTGACACCATGTCCCAGGTAAGCATAAGCCCCTTGAACTCTTGCGCCATTGTAAGCGTTCGCTCGTTATACGACTCATAAAAACGTTCGAAATCTGTTTTGTTGTTAAACATACCAACACAAAGATGCTCACCTTTAGTTCTATTATAATTATATTCAACACAACAGATGGTCTTGGGGTCTTTGTCTTTTTCCAAAAGTTTAACTTCTACCGCAGGGACTTCAATATCGTCAATAGCAATTGCTTGCAGCACCGTCCCATCTGGTAATTTCAGTTTTACAGACGGAAAATGAGTTTCTGGGAAATTAGCCAAAGAAAACCTTCTTCGTTCTAATTCATATCTTGCTTGTGCTTTATCAAGCTCGAAATGCAACTTCTCAAAAATCAGTTCTACCTGCTCATCCGTATATTCATAATTTCCCGTATGTGCACAATTGCCAAGCAATCGTATCATTGCCGTAATTTTATTTACTCTCGCCGAAGCAATTCTTTTAAATCTTTCTGTTTTAGGTTCCATTTTAATTACCTCCGTTTTTTATACATTCCACACCGAAAGATAACTGACTCAATTTCCATTCATATTTTTCAAGATAATTGATAGCCTCAAGTTCAGTTTGAAATCTTTTAATTTGTTCACTTTCGCGGTTTATCGTTGTGAAAATAATTCCAGCTCTCTGACGGATAAAATACCCTTTATCGCCCTTAAGAACGTAATATTCAGACATATTCCTAACGTTCGTGTTTCTAGAGCTTTTTACTGGTCTTCTTACGTCTCGATTATTTCGAAACGTCAAATGGAAACGAGTGTTCATCCTGTTTCTGTCTAACGCTTCTAATAATTCGTCTGTGGTTCTAATATACCAAGTATCATCAGTTGCATTATCATATCCCATAAGCACGTTGCCTGCCCCAACGTAATCTTCAACAGTTAAGGCCGAACGCATACCTGCAAGAATCCATTTTTCAAACTCTCCAATTCCAAATCCACGATTCCTTGATTTTAGTATTCCCGTATTATCTGCGCTGTAACCTTCATATTCTTTTGCTAAAGATTCCATTTCAGTTTTAGAGAACAACACGCCGTTAGAACCATAGCCAAGAACACTCCAATTTTTTTCGGGAACGTGACGTCCACGCCAGTTTAATTCCCAACAATTCGTGGAACCATGATTTACCATCGGTATAAACTTATCGCCTACTTTTATGTACGCTTTCTTGTAATAAATTTCAGCACTCATATTTACACCTCCGAGTAAGCAAAGCGGAGCCTATGATAGACTCCGCCAAAACTTTGCCATAATTATTATGGCCTCTTAAAATATTCGCATTCATTAATGCAAAAACCTCCTTTAATTAAATGTAATTTCTTTTGTGTAATCCTCGTTGTTTTTATCATCCCAAACTAATACACGAAGCTCACCGTCTTTTGGTTTCTCAAACAACACTCTTGGACGGCTTAAATCTTCTCCTGTATCGTTATCTGCAACGAATTCAACGTCAATCCCTGGATATTCGGTATCACCAGCAATTGAAGCGACAATGCTTCCACCAGGAACCTTTACGCTTATTTTTGACATATAAATGCCCTCCTTTAATTTTTATCTATCTTATCAGGACGATATTTCCTGTTAAACTGATAATAATCACACCACTCCGGATTATCAAAGATTCTCGCAGCAAACAACTTTAACGTATAACTCTTAACTTCCTTATCTTCTTTCGCCCACACGATGGATTCTTTCACCCACTCATACAGTTGTTGATACAAGGTTTCTTCGTTATCACGCTTAATCATTCGCACAATCAGTTCTTCCCAAACCGACTCTTCAAAATCCCCAACTCTCGTCATGACGCCATTTCGGTATTTAACCACTTTCTCATACCCATTTTTAAGATAAGTTGAACTTCTTCCGGTTCCATACATATGGTCTACGTCATCAAACGATAATGTCGGAATATCCTTTTCGATTTGGTTAAGGTTATCAATGAGAACCGTCATCCTTTAATCCTCCTACTTGTGCACCAAGTATTCTTTTGTAATCGTCTGGAAACACTAACATAAACACTTCCATAAAGCGTTTAAATCCAGCGTCGTTAAGTGGTGCCGTAAGCGAAGCTTGACTCCATCCAATAAGTTCTTCTTCCAGTACGTTATACTCTCCTGGAACAAACTTATTCCCATTGTAGTGCGGACACTTGGGTTTTATAATCTTATCCATTTCAGTTTTAGAATTGCAATTTAATATCATTTCACACTTCTTTTCTGCAATCGGCATCAACAATCTATCGTCATATCCTTTTTCTTTGTAAAAAGTCAGTATATGACTAAGTTGCTGAAGGGCTTCGTAACGGATTTGCTTTACCGATTCGGATATGGTTTCATCAAATAATACCCTACTAAAAGTTGAATATAAAATAAGGTCAAATAGATTCACTTTTCTTACCTCCTATAAGTTTCCAAAAATATGGTGTATACCACCTTGACCATTCTTCACAAGTTAACGTGTTGCCATGTATTACAACTGCCGGAATTCGATATAGACAAAACTGAATATACGCCATCCAGACACAACGAATATCAATATCCTGCGCAATGAATAAAGCGTTCTTTTGATATTCCATATTACGCTGTTGCATCGCCCAAGCTGCCGCTATAACCATTGTTCCTGAACCACAACTCGGTTCATTGATGGTTATATAGCCTTTCTTTTGAATAATTGACTCGTCATACGGTCCTGCCATTAATGCCATCATCCTGCATATATTGTCAGGCGTAAAAAATTGCCCATTCCATTCGTTGTTTAACTTTAATTCGTGATATACTGTGCCAAGAATATCTATTGGACTATCCAAATTTTCCTTAACCACCAAATACATCAACGCACACAAACTTGCATACTCTTGTAAAATCTCTTTGGAAAGACCTTTTTCAAGTTCTTCTACTCGAGTTTCGCGTTCTTGCTTTTTTGTAGGATCCATATCAATTGCTAATCCTACCGCCATCATCTCAAGAAAGGTAGTAAACGCATTATTTAATCCTTGTGTATAACCGATTTTTTGAATACGGTTTACAATCTCAGATATCGTATACTTACCTTCTTTTTCTCTAATAATTGATTTAGTCATACACACGTACACCTTTCCGATGAAATGCATTATGGAAAACTTTAATAACACCATTGTCATCAAACATCGTTTCAAGAAAACGATAGGTAACATACTTTTCTGTTGGTGAATATGCCCCTACGCCAAGAATCTTCATTCCATTCAATGCTTCTATTGACGGTTCATTCTCATCTTCTCCAAAGTGGATACCTCTATAACGTGCTTTAACACATCCATCTTCATACTCATAATTACTTTCATCGTAATTAATCGACTCGACTTTTCCCGACGCCAACTTGACTGTAATGTAATCAATTACCAAATCTTTAGTTGCTGTTCTAATTGTTATATACAATCTCATTTCGGATTGCCTCCTTTTATAAATTTTTATATATCTACGGAACCCAAAACGGCTTCCGATAAAAAGAAATTATGGAGCCGTTACACTCCGTATCTATATAAAAAAGCGCCCACTACGGATGATGTAATGAACGCTTTGATGCCTAACTGTTAGGCCGTATTAAAAATAAAAAAAGTGCCTGAAAATACAATTTCAGACACTATGTAACTCGGATAACTTTTTGCTTTACGCAAACAACTGATACTCTATATTTTTATTATAGCAAATAAATCAGTTTTAAGCAAGTGGTTTTAAGTTAAAACCTAATAATAATTGCAGATTTACTTAATTCTTTTTTGATAATAATT
>CALGTS010000042.1 GCA_937901925.1 uncultured Bacteroidales bacterium
TGGCGCACGCTATTACACCAGCGACCTGTCCATCTGGCTCAGCGTGGACCCGATGTCTGCGAAATATCCTCACCAATCTAACTATGTTTACTGTAGTGATAATCCGATTATCCTTATAGATCCGAATGGAAAGGATGAATATGAGTTTGACGAAATGGGATATTACATAAGGACAATTGAAAATAAGAATGAAGATATCATTCATATCGTTAATAGTGCAGGAGAACGCATAGCGTCTTCTCAAAAATTTGCATACGGATCTGTCATTTCAACGCCACGCAATAACATACCTTCCCATCATTCAAAACTTCCAGATGCAACTATGTTTCAAGTCGTTGATGGAGAAACATCAAGAGCTATTTTTGAGTTTTTTTCAACTAACACTCCCGTTGAGTGGTGCGCTGTAGATGTAGAAAATAAAAATAATGATTGCGAATATATGTTAGGGACTAATCACAATGAAACTTCCAACAATATCATTTCCATTAGTCAAAGGTATGGAGCTATTGTACAAAGTTGCGTTCACAATCACCCCAATGACATTAATACTGTATCGGAATCGGATCATAAAAGCGCAATTAGTTTAGAAGAGAATAATCCTAATGTACAACAATTTAACTACACGACTTTATATGGTTATACAAGATATGATAAGTACAGCCCATACCTGGGAAGAGACGGAAAATTCTATGTCCCATTGCAGCAAATCACAATATATGGAAACAAAAAATAGTCTAATAAATATGAAGAATTTCAACCCCATTCCATTTTTAGTGTATCATTTTTTCATAGCATTAATGTTACTTTCAGTTGGAGTATTTGGGCAGAATATATCTAACGCTAATCATTTAAAAAAAAGCGAATATATAAGGCCTATTTGCGTAGATGAAACTGCTAAAGATACGCTTGCTTTGGAATATGTGGAGATTACGGATAGTACGTTGCTATATTTAATTGATGATGCTATTTCTAAAGATTCTATGTGTCCCTATTTTGATAGTTGCATAGCTGTCAATGTGAGATTCTATGGTGTGACAAGCGATACTGTAGTACTAGAAAACGAATATGCTGTGCACATTTCGCTTTGGAATTCATCCTTTCTTCTCATAGGCGGCGAACATGTAGCATATTTCCAACACAATGGTCATTATGGTTTTATTGTAGGAGATGAATCTATACTAAACACACTTCCTTCATATCTATATCGCAAAACAGGTAAAATTGACTTCTTTATTTACGACGAATCATCAATGGAATTAATGTTTGATGATGGACATTCTTTATATGTCTATTGGTTAATAGATGATAAATGGTATTTAGGTAAAGGGTATTCTTGTAGCGATTGGTAGTAATTATCTCTCCCCAATCTCAAACTTTTTTCCTACCTTTGCACCCAACAAACACACAATGAACGTTTCTTCCACATATCGACCACAAAACCAATTGCTTCCGCAGGGAAACTTGTCGGAAATTTTCTCTTACACCTTCTCTGCGAAAGAGAAAGACTCAGAAACGGGGCTATCCTACTTTGGCGCACGCTATTACACCAGCGACCTAAGCATCTGGCTCAGCGTGGATCCGATGAGTGACAAATATCCTTCCCTAAGCCCGTATGTTTACTGTGCGAATAACCCGATTAAGTTGGTGGACCCGAATGGGGAGGAGATTGGAAATTTTTATGATATATTTGGAAATTACTTGGGAACGGATGGGATCGAAGATAATGAAGTTTATATTGTTACTGATGACGCAGATATAGAAAAGATAGAAAATAATAATAAAAAAGGAGAAACAACACAAGTCTCAGAAATCTCTTCTGCCATGCGGCTTCCTTTAATCGAAACTCGCAAAAAAATGGTTTATCAGGTGGAAAATGGTGATAAAAAAAATAGTTTTGCTGAATATGGAGGAATCTATGGTATAGATGTAAATACTAAAGAAGAAGATATACGTCCAGCTAAGGAAGGTACCACATATAACATTTCGGAATCTAAAAATGTAACAATAGACTACAACACCGCAAACATAACATTCTTTACAAAAATTGGCACATATCACTCCCATCCAAGTGGAAATGAAAAGTATTCTTTTGATCAGCATCCTTCCCCTGAGGATTATCAGAATGCTATCAATCGTGAGCAACAATACGGTATGAAAGGCACAAATATGGTTTTTGGCATGAAAGATAAAAATGTTTATCTGTATAATAGTAAAGGAAATAAAGCGACTATTTCATTATCAATTTTTTTAAATATAAAATAGTATGAAGTATCTGATTTTTTCAATAATCTTATGTGGAATTTCAATTCCTTCTTTAGGTCAAAATTTCGATACAATTAGGTTAAAGGAATTGCAAAATATCGTGGATAAAATTCAAGCTGATTCTCTCAATGATAAAGATTATTATAACAGATATAGACCTTACTATGAAGAGATTTACTCTACATTTTGGACTATTCCGTGGAAATCAGGACTTACTCCAGAGATAGTGGAAAAATATCAACCATACGCTGATTTACTAGCAAAATATGATAGCTTATATTTTACAGCTGAAAAGTATAATATTCCCAAATATGATTCAGTAATTGTAGAATTGTATATTGATGGTAAAAAACAGCAATTGCAAAATAATTTCCTGATATATCTAATTACTGCAGATTCAGTGTACAATTGTCATACAAAACTTTCATCTTTCTGCTTCCCTGAAGGTTTGGATTCTGTTCCGTCATATTCAATTTTTAAATTCAAAGACTACAATTTTCCACTTTTATATTTATATACTACACCTAAAAAAAATGTTTATAAAAAGGTTGAAATATATCTTTATAAGGAAATTTGCAAATGTGAAGAGATACATCTATATCTAGAAAATGACGAGAAAATCAAAGGATGCCTAAGAAGTAGGCCTACAGGAGGACCTGGATTATATTGGCTCTATAAGCTCCACGGTAACAATAATAGACAACTTATTCGAGAAATTGATGAAAGAATATATGACTATATAGTAACATGTACTACAAACATATCCGCTGAACTTGTAAAAAATGTATTGTCCAATAAAACTTTCAAAAACAAATAATTAGGGCTGACACATCTCCTGACGTATCAGCCCTTTAGGTTATCTTTACTTCCAGTAAAATCATTAAATAACCATAAAAGATAGTATTTACCGGACAGCAGAAATTCAAATTAGATGAGCGAAATCGCTACAAAAATCCAATGCGCTGCGACGCCTGCACAAAGACCACCGATTGTATGCGCAAGAATTGCCTTTGAAGTAAGAGAGCGAAAGCCCATTGAATCGAGCATTGCAGCGTGCGTGCTTAAGAATCCACTCCAACACATTCCGATGGCAGTAAACACAGCGATGGCATTATTATCGAGCAAACCAGCCTCTTGAAAACGCGGTATCAAACCTAATGCAGCACCTACTGCACCCAAAGTGGTGATTGGAAACGCAATCAACTCAGAATTGGTAAAACCAAATAAAGCTTTGAAAACAAAGTCAATTTTATCAGCCAACCAAGGAATGAGTGGAACACCTTCGTAAGCAGCACCCGTATAACCTTCTGCTGAAGGACCAAAAGTGAGCATCATCACCATTGTAGAGATAACAAGTACGCCAGGAATAATAGCTAAACCAATTTCAACACCAGATTTGCCACCATCTAACACTGCATTCAGGGTACGGAGGAAAATACTTCCTTCACTTTTGAAAGAGATCTGTTGATCATCACCGCCAGAAATAGTTTCATCTTTCATCTCTGGATGAGCTTTTAATATAAAACGTTGCATCAATCGTGCAGAGATTATACTACCGATAACTGCGCCTACAAAACCAATAACTGCTCCTTGTGCAAATCCTCGCCCAATCATAAAAGCAATTACCACCAACCCCATACCAAAAGCGGTTCCAAAATTGGTAAGTGAAATTAGTTGATAGGTCTTAAAATATTGGCTAAAGTTTTTGTCTTTTGAAAGTGAGATAATGGCTGGATTATCAGATAAGAAACTCATTAATCCTCCCAATGCTGCCACACCCGGAAGATTGTAAAGTGGTTTCATCAATGGGTGTAGGCAAACTTCTAACAAACGAACAACACCAAATTCTACCAATAATTTACTGAGAGCACCTGTCAATACGGTAATACCCATAATATAAAAGACAGTTTCCAGCAAAAGGTGATACGAGGTTTGCATAAGTGTATTCAACATATTAGGTAATCCCATCTTCCAAGCAAGTCCTCCAAAGAGAGAAAAAAAGACGAGAAGAAAAATTGCCGCTTCTATACGGCGTTTGGTAAGAAATCGCAATGCTTTCATCTATGTACTATTTGTTTTCTTTTTTGATCTTAATCCTATTCTTTTTTATAAATTTCAGGAAATTTAAATCCCAAGTTAATCCCACATTTGCACTCCAGGTTGCGCTGGAAAGGTCATCAAATTCTTCAGGAGTAATTGCACCATAATTTCTGTAAAGTACGCAAGCATGAATTCGCAAATCACGATAAACAGCTGGACGAAATTCCAATCCCATACCCGCAAAAGTATAACTATAGCCAGGTTTAATCATAATATCTTTGGGTTCTTCTACTCCCAATGGTTCAGCATTATTTTGGTCATAACCACCCTTCGCAAAAATCACAAAACTCTTACCCAACTTCACATCTAAACGTCCCACTAAGGTAAAGTCGGCAAAAAATTTCTTGAAAGAAGCTGCGCGATTCAAATAATCCAAATAGAGACTCCATTGATCGAACTCCAACTTATTCCCTAAAGCAATGTAATTCACAAACTTGCCTCGCTCACGTTCTATCATATTTACAGAGTAGATGGTTTTAAAATGATTAAAGTTTCCATACCATGCCACATTGTAAGCAAAAAGACCACGCCCGAAAATTCGTTCTGCAATGGTTCCATCATAAAGATTAGGGGAATTTGTCATTTGGACTACTACGCTATTTTTCCCTTCATCATCAGTATAAGTTGCAGCAATACCCAATTGAAAACACGCCACCTGGTTCCAAAATTCTGTCGGGAAATAGACATCAATTGGCGGTGCATCATACTCAAAACTTCCGATATGAAGTGCTTGTTTTCCTGCTGTTAATGAGAAATTTTTATTAATTTTCCACGTCAAATAAAGGAAATCAGTATTATCAAAAAGATTTGGCATTCCATCTTTGGGAATAATTCGTTGACGGAAGAAGTAGGAAAAATGCTCATTAATATTCCCTCCCATTATCAAGTTAAAATAGCGTCCCGTAAAACCATAATCGTTTGATTTATAATAATCTCCTGACGTACGATGTGTCGTAAAAACATGAGAATAATCGAAATCGAAACGAGTTTCTAACTTAAATTTTGTAAAAATGGGAATTGAATCGGCTTGTGCGAATGCAAAATTGGAACATAGCAGTGTCACTATTACCAATCCTAATTTTCTTAATACGCTAATTTTCACCTCTTTAGACTAATATTTTTTAATTATAAATTTGGGTGCAAAGGTAAGAAAAAATCGATAGCTTACTCAATCTTTTTAAATTGTTTTTGGATTTTATTTATTTGGGCGTGCCGGCTCTTTCAGCGCACCTCCCTACCCGCTCGCCGTCGGGCTATCCGCTCAAATTTCGCGCCTCATTCTCTCACTTCAACATCTCCATAAATTGAAATTCTAATTTCCAAATTCTAAGTTCTAATCCCTAAAGCCGGCGCTCATAACCGCTTCTATCCCTCACGCAGACAACTAAAGCAACTTTAATGCTATGGCAGCACATGCTTCCGCATCCGCCAACGCATTATGCTGATTTTCCATCTTATAACCACAATATTCTGCCACGCCACTCAACTTAAAAGAGGTACTCTCTGGCAATTTTTCCTGAGCGGCTTTTAGAGTACAATGGAAAACGTAGTTAGGATATTTCATTTTATATAGTTTAAATGCAGCCTTCAAACTAAGACGATCACAATTACAATTGTGCGCGACCAAGGGCAACTCGCCAATAATCTCAGCAACTTTGCGCCAAACAATCGGAAAAGGAGATGCATCTCGCGTATCCTTCTCGGTAAGCCCATGAACTCGAACACAATAACGATTGTAACTATTAGGTTTGGGACGCACCAAACTATAGAAACGTTCTGCAATTTTGCCATTGCGCACAACAACAACACCCACCGAGCAGATACTTGCGGGCGAAAAGTTCGCCAACTCGAAATCTATCGCAGCAAAATCTTGCATTCTACTTTTGAGATTTTTTCTTAGCGAACTTAAATTCCTCTCCTACTGCAATTTTCACCCAGGTTCCTGTAGGACAAACAAATCGGCAATAAGGTCTTGGAATTATACATGATAATAACAGAACTATTCCTGCGCAACTCAGCACAATCCATCCTGCATCTACTAACATAAATGCCACGAAAAACTCGTAATTCAGAAGGTCGAAACCAATTCCCAACCAAAGCATAAGCATCAACACAAACCACAAAATCCGACGGAACCAAGTAAGAATTTGAACCCATTTAGCAGACATTTTCACCTTAAACGGCACAATTTTTCCCATCAATTCCTGAAATGAGCCCATGGGACAGAGCCACATACAATAGTAATCCTTCTTCCCGAAAAGTGGATAAATCAATGCTGCAATCAAAAGCAACAACGTAATCGCAACCGACCAAAATTCAAATTTATTAGCGACCAATCCTGTCAGTAAAGAGAGCGAAAGGAAACGACAAGTCCAGAAACCTAAAACGGCAACGTTTAGCACCAACTGAATGGTTCTAAATAGTTTTGATTTGATAAAAAAAGGAAGAATAAGTCCAGATAAGATAACTGCAACAACAGCGAAGAACTTAATATCTAGATTAGGTTTAACATTTGTGTAATTGGGATTATCTGCCACATAGAGCATCGTTTTCTGCACCGATTTGATAATTGCATCAGAAGAATATGTAGCGCCACTCACCACATCAACTTGCTTTTTTAGTGCTTCTTCTGGTGTTAATCCGTTCCAAGATTCGAGTAACCCTTGTTTTTCTACGCGAGCAAAAAAACTTGGAGTTTCCTCATTTTCTAATGCTTCAATCTTTTCAATCCTATTATCTTTCAAATAGATACAAAGCGGAATATTTGCATTATAACCAATGAACTCTTTACCATATTCATCTGTTGAAATCACTCTTACGCCATTTTCATCTATCCACTCTTCAGGTTTGGAGTTTATTGTCTGTTCCGTTCTATTTTCACTCAATGCTACGCCAAAGATTCTCTGGTCGCGTTGAATAGCCACCCATGCAATCATTATAAATCCTATACAAAGGCAGGCAATTTTAAAAACTACTTTTTTCATAACTTTACTTAAAAGATAAAGACCGCAGAAGCCACGGTCTTTATCAAAAAATATTGATCAAATGATATTACATATTTGTCATTTGTGATTCAGCGTATGCTCTGTCCACAATTACAGTTTTTTTACGAGAAGAAGGCGCTTCAAACATTGCATTTGCCATAATCTTCTCAATTATAGAGCGTAAGCCACGTGCACCTAATTTCAACTCTAACGTTTTATCCACAATAAAATCAATAGCATCATCAGTAATGGTGAGTTTGATATTGTCCAATGCAAATAGGTTAACATATTGTTTTACCAATGCATTTTTAGGTTCGAGCAAAATACGACGCAAGGCATCTCTATCAAGCCCATCCATGTGTGTAATTACAGGAAAACGACCACACAATTCAGGAATAAGTCCAAACGATTTTAGATCTTGCGCAGTTATATAACGAAGCACATTATCTTTATCGATATGTGTACTTTTATTATTATAACCAATCACATTTGTATTCAATCGTTCAGAGATAATTCTATCTAAACCATTGAAAGCGCCACTTGCGATAAAGAGAATATTTTGGGTATTTACTACAGTAAATGCTTGTTCAGGATGCTTACGTCCACCTTGAGGAGGCACGTTTACTTGAGCGCCTTCCAACAACTTTAGCAATGATTGTTGCACACCTTCACCCGAAACATCACGGGTTATAGAAGGGTTGTCGGCTTTACGTGCAATTTTATCAATTTCATCAATAAAAACGATTCCCTTTTCAGCGCGCGCTACATCAAAATCGGCTGCTTGAAGTAATCGCGACAAAATACTCTCTACATCTTCACCAACATAACCTGCTTCTGTAAAAACTGTTGCATCTGCAATACAGAATGGAACATCTAACATCTTTGCGATAGTACGCGCTAATAATGTTTTTCCTGTTCCAGTATCTCCGATTAAGATGATATTCGATTTTTCAATCTCCACCTCCTTATTTTCTTTGCAAGAATGCATCAGACGTTTGTAATGGTTATAAATAGCCACGGAGATAACTTTTTTTGCTTCATCCTGACCAATTACATATTGATCTAATTTTTCTTTTATCTCTCTGGGTTTCAACAGTGTAGGCACAAATTGTTCATCAGTTTTTTTTCTTTTTTTCTGACGAAAATCGCGTACCATTTCCATTACAGTATCCGCACAATCCTCACAGATAGCTCCATTAAATCCATGAATTAATAGAACATCATCTGCTATTTTTTGTCCGCAGAAACTACAAGTATTAGGTCCGTTTGTGTTATTTTTTTTCATTGTGTTTTCTCAATTCTAACACATTGTCTATCATTCCATATTCTTTAGCTTCAGCTGCAATCATCCAATAATCGCGGTCACTATCTTTCCACACTTGTTCGTAAGTTTTTCCAGAGTGGTACGCAATAATTTCATACAACTCCTTCTTCAACTTTTGAATTTCGCGAGCTTCGATTTCAATATCTGAAGCTTGACCTTGCGTTCCTCCCATGGGTTGATGAATCATCACACGAGAATGAGGTAGTGCAAAACGTTTTCCTTGTGAACCAGCACATAGAAGAACCGCTGCCATAGAAGCAGCCATTCCCGTACAGATTGTTGAAATTTCTGGATTAAGATATTGCATTGTATCATAAATTCCCAAACCTGCATACACACTACCACCAGGAGAGTTTATGTAAATTTGAATATCTCTCTCAGAATCTTGAGATTCTAAGAAAAGTAATTGTGCTTGAATGATATTTGCAACATCATCATAAATAGGAGTTCCCAAGAAGATAATTCTATCTTTCATCAATCTTGAGAAAACATCCATTACTGCAATATTCATTGGGCGTTCTTCAATGATATTGGGTGTGATATAATCATTGACAAGTGATGCGTATTTTTCCACACGCATACTATTAATTCCGCAATGTTTAACAGCGTATTTATAAAACTCGTTATTCATCTTTATCTTTTTTTGTTGTTTTCTTAGCAGATGTTTTCTTTGGTGCTGGTGTTTCTCCTTCTGCTACAGTTTTCTTTGCTTTAGGTGCTTTTGCTTTGGAAGTTTTTTTCTCTTCAATTGACGTTTCTGCTGGTTTTCCCGTTGCAAAAGCTATAAAATCATCTAAAGAACCCTCCTTCAACTCTGTTGTCATCTTGTCACGTAATAAAGCAACAAGTTTTTGGTCATAAAGTTGATCGTAAATATTCTTTACATCTTCTCGTTTTTGAACTGCTTGTTCTACCAACTTATCCAATTGGTCTTTAATCTCAACTGGATTGAATTGATTAAAGTAGTTTTGGATAAAGAAATTACGGATATAATCTTTAATTTCATCCATAGTTACTTTAATTTCACTATCTTGAGTAAGTTTATTTTCAATCAATTGCCATTTGAATGATTTTGCGTAGTTTTCATATTCAGCATCCAATTTTTCTTGAGTCATTTCACTATTGCTTCTCAAGATATATCTACGAATAAAGTCGTCAGGAAGTTCAATGCTTACATTATCAATTAAAGCAGTAATAGCATCGTTACTGAATTTTCTATCAGATTCTCTCTTCCATTGTTCTTCAACTTGAGCTACAGCATAGTTATTGAACTCTTCAACAGTTTTAATTGATTCATCAGGGAAAGCCTTTTTCAAGAAATCTTCATTAACTTCTGCCAAGGTAAGTCTGCCGATATGTGTAATAGTCAAATCGTAATTATAATCAGCTTCTTTATCAAAATTTTCTTCAGTTATGTGAAGGAATCTTCTAAGATGCATTTCATCGTTGAAAGCATTTTTCAATGTTACATTAGCCACTTCATTCACTTTCTTACCTACGATAGCTTTTCTACCCTCTTCTGAAAGATCTGAAACAAGGATAAAGCCATTTTTATCTTCTCCATACGTTACAGAGATATTATCTTCTTCGCCAACTTCCTCAGGAGATGTATATTCACCATATTTACGGCGCAAACCATCAACAAAATTATTAACTTCAGCTTCAGAAGCTTTGATATGAAAATCTGTAACTACAGGAATAGCAGTCATATCCAAATCAAAAGCTGGCTTTACTGCGAACTCAAAAGCAAAGGTAAAATCAGCAGCATTTTCAAAATCTACTGTAGATTTCTCTTCAATAATCATAGGTTCGAACATATATTCGATCTTATTTTCATCGAGATAGTTGTACAAGTTTTTAGACGCCAATTCATTCACTGCCTCAGCAATCATTGACTTTTCGTAAAGTCTTTTAATCATTCCCATAGGAGCATTTCCCACGCGAAAACCTGGCACTTGAGCAACACGGCGTTGCTTCTTCAATTTCATTTCAACATCAGCAGCATAATCATCTTTTGAAATTTCAATGATTACTTCTTGTACTTTTTCGTTTGCTTTTTCGTTACTAACTTTCATTATATTAATTTTTTATGTTTTTAAATTTTGGTCGGCAAAGATATAAAAAAAGTTTGAATAATCAGCGACTATTCAAACTTTAATTTTATGAAAAAAGATAGTTTGACTAGATTGTCATTCCACCATCCACACTAAGGGTAGCTCCATTTACGTATGAAGCATCGTCGCTAGCAAGATAAAGGAATGCGTTAGCAATATCTTCAGGTTGGCCCAAACGTCCTACAGGAACTTTAGCACGCATGCCATCTAAAACTTCAACTGGCATTTTTGCAACCATATCTGTTTCGATAAAACCAGGAGCTACAGCATTGACTGTAATACCTTTACGACCTAATTCTTTTGCTAAGGTTTTTGTCATACCAATCAAGCCCGCCTTCGTAGCTACGTAATTGGTTTGGCCAAAGTTTCCGTACAATGCAACTACGGAAGAGGTGTTCACAATGCGGCCATAACCTTTATCAAGCATATAAGGAGAGATTGCTTTGATACAATAAAAAGCACCGCTCAGGTTGATATCGATTACTTGTTGCCATTGTTCTACTGACATTTTTTTCAAAGTACTATCGTTGGTAATACCTGCGTTATTGATTAAAATGTCGATTTTTCCATATTTTTCGTTTACTTCTTTAGCAGCAACGGTTACGGCATCGTAATTACTTGAGTCAACAGGTTGGAAGTCGATTGTTAAGCCTTGTTGTTTAGCAGTTTCAACAAAAGCATTTCCGCGTTCTGCGTTACGCGCCCAAACCACAACGGTTGCACCTTCTTGAGCGAATTTAATTGCTGTTGCAGCTCCAATACCAGCAGTTCCACCAGTAATAATAGCTACTCTATTTTCTAATTTTTTCATTGTATTTATTTTTAGGGTTAAAATTTTTCAACGTGCATTAATTTAGCTTGTCCAATAATAACAGCCTTACCTTGGCAGTCTTCCAAAGTACACTGAATTACGCCGCGGTGTTTTTCTTCATTTACCTCAACGACTTCAAACTTTGCCACGTAATCATTTTCCACGAAAACAGGCGCACGGAAAGACATATCTTGATACATATAGATAGTACCTTCACCGGGCCATTGGGTACCAAAAACCTTTGAGAAAACTGCACCTGCAAAAAATCCGTGAACAATAGGCTTTCCAAACGGTGTTTTAGCGGCATACTCCGCATTTACGTGAATTGGATTATTATCGCCTGAAATTTCCGCAAATTTATCAATATCTTTTTGGTGGAAACAAACCTTTTCAGAATATGTATCTCCGACTTTTAATTTTGCCATCTTTTTAAATTTAAATTAGATTTCCATTGGTTTTAAATCTGGAGAGATAATCAAAGTTGCTTCCGTAGCCGCTTGAACCTCTTCTACAGTAAATTCAGGATTAATCTCTTTCAAAACGATACCTTTTGGAGTCACTTCCATCACGCCCATTTCAGTAACAATAAGATTCACCTGACCTTTTGCTGTAAGCGGAAGGTTACATTTTTTCAAGATTTTAGGATTTCCTTTTGCGGTATGTTCCATTGCCAAAATCACCTGTTTTGCACCTACAATAAGGTCCATAGCGCCACCCATACCAGGAGTCAATTTACCAGGAATCATCCAGTTAGCAAGGTCTCCATTTTCATCTACCTGCATTGCACCTAAGATGGTTGCATCAACATGACCACCGCGGATAATACAGAACGATTGCGCAGACGAAAATGCAGTAGCATACTCATTAGCAGTTATATAACCACCACCTGCATTGATATAATGAGAGTCTTCTTCTCCTTCAGCTGGAGTTTTCCCCATACCTAAAAGACCATTTTCCGATTGAAGGATCAAGTTCACACCTTCTGGTACATAATTAGGCACCATAGTGGGCAAACCGATACCTAAATTAACAACATCACCATCCTTCAATTCTTTTGCCACTCTCTTGGCAATCACTTCTCTGATTTGATTTTTATCCATAATATCTAATTTTAAATTATTTCTTTCCATTAATACGTCTATCCATCTCTTCTGCAATATAAGAGGCAACGTTATCGGCATACGAATTCATTCCGAAACCTGCATCATACCCTAACTCTTTTGCCAATTCGTGAGAGATACGTGGACCGCCGCAACATACTATCAGTTTATCGCGCAAACCTTCTGCTTCTAACATCTCTATCAACTCAGTAAGGTTCTTGATATGAACATCTTTTTGGGTTACCGTTTGTGAAACCAACAATGCATCTGCCTTCATCTCAATAGCTTTTGCAATAAACTCTTCATTCGGCACTTGACTACCCATATTCAACGCTTCGAACATTTTGTAACGTTCAATACCATAGTGACCTGCATAGCCTTTCATATTCATAATTGCATCGATACCCACGGTATGAGCATCAGTTCCAGTGCTTGCACCCAAAACCACAATTTTGCGTCCTATACGCTCTTTGATAAAATCGTCAGTTTCATCCATACTCATAACGGTTGAGTCAACTTTATCAACCTTAATCGTGCTATAATCAACGGTATGAACGCAAGAGCCGTAGCAATTGAAAAAAGTGAAGCCTTCTGCAAGCTCTTTATAATAGACAACTTGTGGATTTTCAAACCCCATCTTCTTCATTAATTGTTTAGCGGCTTCTATAGCTTCGTCACCAACAGGAACTGGTAAAGTAAAACTCAATTGTGTTTTACCATCGTTCATTGTATCGCCGTATGGTTTAATATTGGTTAAATCTAACGTCCGGTCAAAATCTTTTTGTTCGGTAGAATACAATCCTCCACTCATAAGTTATTCTGTTTTAATATTTTATATAAATTCCTTTTCTTATAATTCAATTTCAATAAGTTCTGCAAATATAGCAAATTTAGTTTATCTTTTTATCATTATTTTTCGTTTCAATTTTAGGATTAAGAATTAAGAGATTAGCAAGATTGGAGCAGTTGACGCGTTTCATAATCTACAGCTAAATATTCCTCCACAGAGTTAGGTGTTGTCAATGGAACCTTTCCAAGTGCGAACTCAATCTGTTTTGGAATTTCCAAGAATGAGATTTGGCGTTGTAGAAATTTCTGCACAGCAACCTCATTAGCAGCATTCATTACACAAGGACGATCTGCGCCAACTTTTGCAGAATTGAGAGCTAATTGCAAACAAGTAAAAGTCTCATAATCTGGTTTTTCAAAAGAAAAAAATGGAAAATCAGAAAAATTGAAACGCGGAAAATCACTTGGCATTCTAAAAGGAAAAGTTAAGGCATATTGAATAGGAAGTTTCATATCTGGCAACCCTAACTGAGCTTTTAGTGAACCATCTTCAAACTGCACTAAAGAGTGAATAATAGACTGTGGATGCACCACCACTTCAATTTTTTCCAATGGCACATTGAAGAGCCATTTTGCCTCAATCACTTCCAATCCTTTATTGAGCAAAGTCGCACTATCGATAGAGATTTTTCGTCCCATATTCCAATTAGGATGTTTCAGCGCATCTCCTGGTGTAACAGCCAGAAGGTCATTATATTTTTTTCCTCGGAATGGGCCACCACTTGCCGTGATAATCAACTTTTCGATAGCATTAAATTGTTCACCAACGAGCGATTGAAAAATAGCTGAATGTTCCGAATCGACGGGCAAAAGTGGCACGTTTTTCTCTGCTGCAGCTTTTGTCATCAACTCTCCAGCCACCACCAGGGTTTCCTTATTTGCTAAGGCAATAGGCTTTCCAGCACAGATAGCACGATAGACGGGGGCTAAACCTGCCACGCCAACAATTGCGGCAACCACAACATCAACGGTTGACATCTCAACAACATCGCACAGCGCATTAGCACCAGCATATACCTTTATATCCTCGCTCCATAAAGCTTCTTTCACCCGTCGATATTGCGTTTCATCAGCAATCACAACACAATTGGGTTGAAACTGCTTTGCTTGCTGTATTAACAACTCCGTATTGGAATGAGCAGTCAGCACCTCAACCTCAAAATGCTCTGGAAAACAAGATACAACCTCAAGCGTTTGAACGCCGATAGAACCTGTTGAGCCTAAAAGTGCAATTCTCTTTTTCAAACCCTAAAATCCTTTCTAACGAGCTTTCATTATATCAATAAATGGATTGAAATAGTTTTCATCTTTAGCAACAACGCCTGCCAAACCTTTTCCACCCGTTTTTGAACGTTTGATATCTGCAAAAATACCTTTTTCTAAAGCTTGGAAAAGCCCTTCGTGTGCCATATCTTGCAACAATTGATGAGCATCATCAAGAACTTTTGCAGCACGTTGTCTTACAATTCCACCCTCTTTAAATTCAACCTCATCACCAATATTTTTCATATTCTTAAATATGTACTGAGCATTTTCAATTGCCAAGTAACGGTCAGACATAAATGGAGTATGTATTGCTTCGGTAATCATACCCAAAAGTTGTAATCCTTGTCCTGTCCAGATAGCGATTTGGTTAAAGAGTGCGTCTTGAATTTCGCCACGGAAGATATTTCCTGTCATAAATTTGGTTGGTGGCATATATTTGAGCGGTGCTTTCGGGAAGATTTCTCTAAGCATTTGTGCTTGTGCAAGTTCATAAAGGAAACCATTTTCCAATTCAGGATCCATTTCAAAAGCATGTCCCAAGCCCATTTGTTCTTCTGGCATTCCTGCTAATAAAGCCAATTGCTCATTTATTAAGTCAGAAGCCAAGACTGTATGTGCTTGTTCGTAAGCATCGGCAGTAGTTAAGTAATTATCTTCACCTGTATTAATAATTACCCCTGCGAAACCATTGATAATTCTGGAGAAATATTGGTCAATGATTGTACGTTGTGGATTGATATCTCTAAACAAGATACCATACAACGCATCATTCAACATTACGTCCAATCTTTCTAAAGCCCCCATAGCTGCGATTTCGGGCATACAAAGTCCTGAACAATAGTTACAAAGACGAATATAACGTCCTACCTCTTCACCCACCTCATCGAGAGCTTTACGCATAATCCGGAAGTTTTCTTGGGTTGCGAAAGTACCACCAAAGCCTTCTGTTGTTGCTCCGTATGGAACGTAGTCGAGCAAACTTTGTCCCGTAGTTCTAATTACAGCAATAATATCTGCACCTTGACGAGCTGCTGCTTGTGCTTGAACCACATCTTCATAGATATTTCCTGTAGCTACAATTACATATAGATAAGGTTTTGCGCCCTCACCGATAGTATCTAAATATTGGTTTCTGCGAGCCACATTTCCTTTTATTTTTTCTATACAGTTGGTAATATAGGGGGCAATTGCCGCTTCGATATCTTTATGATTATTGATCTTTAATTTTGTGATATCCAACTCATTTGCGGCAATTTTCTCTGCAATTTCCTGAGGAGCTAATCCTGTTTCGATAATTGCATTTCCGATATAGAACAATACTCCTTGATTAAGCAAACCTTTATCGTGGATAGAGTTTACTACCACGTTAGGAAGTGGGGCATCGTTGCTGTCCACACCATCAATACCGATTAAACGACAAAGTGTACGTTCTACAGCCACTGTCGTATATTGATTTACGAAATTTTGTACATCTTCAGCAATTTGACGTGCCAAATTTTTAGCTGAATCAACCTTGTTAAAGTCAAGACCAATTTTGCTTTTTCTCATTGATTTCTATTTTTATATTTGAATTTACTTATTTAAACTAAAATGATAATTTTAAAGTCCGCAAAGGTACGAAAAAAACCACAAACTCCTACCTTTCCCAAAAAATCCGATTTACTTTCTTATAATATTACCATTGAATTGTGCTGTACAAGTCATATTAATCTCATTGATACAAACGTGTTCTGGTAGCGAAAGCACATACTCAACCACGTTAGCAATATCTTCTGCCACGAGCGGAGTATAACCTTCGTACACTTTATCAGCACGTTCTTTATCACCATGGAAACGTACAACAGAAAAGTTGGTTTCGGCTGCACCAGGGCAAACCACTGTAACCTTAATGTTGTGTGGAAGGAAATCCATTCTCATACCTTTTGACAATGCCAAAACGGCGTGCTTCGTTCCACAATACACATTGCCACCTACATATACCTCTCGACTTGCAGTAGATCCAATATTGATAATGTGACCTGACTTGCGTTCTACCATTCCAGGAGAAACCAAACGAGTTATATAGAGCAACCCTTTGATATTGGTATCTATCATTCTTTCCCAATCTTCAATAGCACCTTTATCAATAGTATTCATTTCCACTGCTAAGCCCGCATTATTGACCAAAACGTCAATATTTTTCATATTTTCAGGAATGGATTGAATTGCTTTTTCGCATGCTTGGAAATCACGAACATCAAACACCAATGGTAACACTTGTGATTGTGTTGTTTGACGAATCTCATCACAAACTTGCAACAAAGCCTTCTCATTTCTTGCTGTAAGTATCAAATTTACATTCTGTTTTGCTAATGTCTTGGCGATGGCTTCACCGAATCCTCCGGACGCACCGGTAATTAAAATTGTCTTCATTATTTTCTTTTATTTATATTTTCAATTAAATCATTCAACCACAACAAAATTTCATTCATTGCTAAAGGAGAGAATGTTTGTGAGATCTTTCCATACTCATACGGAGAACCCGTATCTGCTTCCTGAAAAAGGTGATTCAGATTGTTTAAAGAGATAAGTTTATGATATTTATTTTCGGGAAGATATTTTTGGAGTATATCAAGATTTGTTTTGTAATAAACCTGAAGATCTTTAGTACCATTCATCGCCAAGACAGGAACATTAATTTTTCTAATATATTTTTCAGGATAAATAGAAAATAGAGTTCTAAACCACGGAGAATTGAGAGCGGATAATTGAGATAGAATTTCGCTTTGAGAAAGGATATTTTCTTCTTCGCTATTTTCCTTCATCATCTCATTATAACGTTCAATTTCAGCAACATAGAATTTTGTAAATTTATCTGCAGATTTAGAATCTTCCAACGCTTTATAAATCTTCTTATTAAGATTCATCGAGGCAGTTCTCATCTCTTCTGTAATCGTTGTATCCAATTTCAACAACGCTTCCGATTGATAGAGTAGAACTTGAGAAATATGTTCTGAGCAACCTGCCAAAGAGATAATAAAGTCAACCTTTCTCTTTTTTGCGGCCATCATAAAAGCTATTAGTCCGCCTTCGCTATGTCCGACAACCCCCACAGGAACATTCTTCAACGCATTATCGTGTTTAAAATGAGCGATAATGCGATCAACATCTTCTACAAAATCGAAGGTCGTTGATTTCTTAAAAAGTTGCATAGGACGGTCGTCATAACGAAAAACGGCATAACCTGCATTGGATAAAAAATCGGAAAGCACCCAAAATGGCGAGTGTCCCATAATATATTCATCACGATTTTGCCAACCTGAACCTGAAACTAAAATGAGAAGAGCTTTGGGATTCTTTGGCGTTGTCAAAGTACCAATAATGGGTGCGGCTTTCCCACTCTTATCTTCAATTTCCAACTCTTTCTCAGCATACTTGTACGGCGGTTGAGGGATTTGAGGGCGCAAATCGATCAATACTTTCCGTTCGCTCTTATTAAAAAGCGTGGTATTCCATTTTTTCCCACTTTGTTTAAAAACACCTTCAAAATGATCACCAACAACATTTCCGCTAAATGATGCCGCAACAGAAGCGATTTGACAATATAGAGAATCGGAAGTAAGGTAATAGCGACTCACTGGAATATCGAAAGCGAACTGGTCTGGCGAATCAGCGCATACATCTATAACACTATCATTCAATACTTTAAAAAGAAACGATATTCGCAATGAATTTTGCTTATTAAGTTTCAATTCTCCCTCATAATAATACTTGAGCGTATCGGAAGAAGCAAGTGGTTTACCTGGCAAAGGTTGCGCACTAACAGCAAATTGAACGATTAACAAGATTCCAATAAATAAAACTGAAATATTTCTCATAGTCTATTTTTTCCTTTTAAAATTATCCACAGCCAAGCGGATAGAGAAAACATGAGAATAAAGTGCGCCTGACAAATCACCTATATCGGTAAAAGCATAATCAATAAAGCAAAAATTCTTAATACCCACGCCCACGCCAAGACTAATTTGGCAGGTAGTTTTCTTCTTCATATCAAAATCTACTTCCTGTTGAAAGTTACCAATACCTGCGCGCAAGGCAACAATCTTTTTATACGCAAACTCCATTCCGAAGTGTGGATCCATACTCAAGATATTGCTTTTCACCAAAAGGTTTCGCTTTCCATCGAAAGTAAAATCGAAATCGATAGCAAAAGTGGCATTAAAACCTTTTCCAAACTCTACATATTTTCCTCCGCCAAGTGACAGTTTAGGCATTGTCAATTCCAAGCCATTTTGGGGCAGTTCATTACCTGTTTCAAGAAAAACTTGTTCCATTTCGGGCGTTAATGAATAGTGCCAAGCATTGAATGTGCTTGTTACATCTCGTAACATTAGCGCTGCCTGCCAACCTTTATTTTCATATTGCAAGCCAGCATCTAAGCCGAAGCCCCACGAACCTGCGAAATTGCCCATTTTTCTGTGAATAACCTTCGCATTCGCACCCAAATATAGTCCTTTTACATTCGCAAAACTATATGCATAACTCAGCAGAAACGCATTATCAGCTGCACTGAAATAAGAGATTCTATCATAATCAATATTTCCTTGATTATCTATCAGTTGTGTTGTATTCATAATATCATCAACACCGAAACGAATATAGGTAAATGCTACCGAAGAACGATCATCAATTTTTAAGGCCACACCCGCGTAATCATACTTAGCGATTCCTGCAAAATATTCCGAGTGCATCATCGCTAGTTGATAACGTCTGTCCATTCTGCCCAAGCCAGCAGGATTCCAGTAGGCTGCCGTCGCATCTGCCGAAAGCGCTGTCATTGTATTCGCCAATGCCAAACCGCGCGCACCCACTCCTAAGGAAAGAAACTCATTACTATATTTTGCTGTCTGCGAATATAAAAACGAGCTAAAAACCAACAACATAGAGATAAGAAAAACAATCTTTCTCATAATTAAATCTCATTTTTTTACAACCTGCAAAGATAATAAAATTAAAAATAGTATTTTTGCACTTTAAAAAGAAAATATATGGCAACAATTTTTTGTACAAATACTCAGAAAGATATTGATTTCCAATATGGAAAATCTCTTTCAGATTTTATTAAAGAGGAAAACATATCTCTTGATAACAATATTTTAGGGGCATTAGTAAACAATAAAGTTCGATCTTTAAGTTACAAAATTCACAAACCAAGTGTTGTAACATTTTTTGATATAACCTCAAGTTATGGTCACGAGATGTACTTCCGGTCTGTATATTTCATCCTTTTCAAGGCGATTCACGACCTTTACCCAGAAGCAAAATTAAAGATTCTTCACTCTATTTCAGGCGGAAAATATTGCGAAATAGATAATATGCAGGAAAATTTAACGCAGGAAGTGGTGAATAGAATCTGCCAAAAGATGGATGAAATCATTAAAAAGGATATTCCGTTTGAGCGGAAAGAGGTTTTTACACAAAAGGCGATGGATATGTACGAACAGATGGGGTTGTCTGATAAATCTGACATTTTCCGAGGCAGAAAGCGCTTGTTTACCACTATCTATCAGTTGGACAATGTTGTCAACTACTATTATAGTCATCTTCTTCCATCAACAGGATACATAAAAATGTACAAAATTGAGCTTTACGAATCGGGAATTATTCTTAAAATTCCAAGTCGTAAACGCCCTGACACAATTAGTCAAACGCGCAGAATGCCTAAACTTTTTGCCGTTTACAAAGAGTTTAAAGATTGGGCAAATCAGATGGGTGTACCCTACGTGGCAGACATCAATAAACGTGTTGAGGACAAAACCATACAAAACTTAATTTTACAAACAGAAGCCTATCAGGAAAAGATTTGGGCAAATACAGCAGATGAAATCAAAGAGCGAAATAGCAAAATAATTCTCATTAGCGGTCCTTCAAGTTCTGGAAAAACAACCTCTTGCAAAAGAATGTCGATACAACTCAGTATTTTGGGCTACAAACCTATCGAAATTTCAGTAGATGACTTTTTTGTTGAAAGAGAGAATACTCCTCGTGACGAAAATGGAGAATATAACTTTGAAACTATTGATGCTATTGACATCGAACTTTTCAACACAACTCTTAAAGATCTACTTGATGGCAAAGAGGTTGAACTTCCTGTTTTCAACTTCACAACTGGGAAGAAAGAGTGGCACGGCAAGAAGTGCAAAATGGAAGAAAACTCGATTCTGATTATTGAAGGTATTCATTGTCTGAACCCTGCATTAACGGAAAAAATTGACGACAATTGGAAATACAAAATTTTCGTATCCGCCCTGACTAGTCTCTCCATTGATATGCAGAATCCGATTCCGACCTCCGATAATCGTCTTTTGCGCAGAATCATCCGCGATTACAATTACCGTGGTTACTCTGCGGCAGAAACCATTCGTCGTTGGCCCAGCGTACGCAATGGTGAGGAAAAATATATCTTCCCATACCAAGAAAATGCGGATAGAATGTTTAACACCTCGCTTCTATACGAAATGGGTGTAATTTTTCCATACATACTCCCAATCCTTTTTGAAGTTCCTGAAACGGCACCCGAATATCCAGAAGCTTTCAGACTCATTAAATTCTTATCCTATTTCAAACCCATTCCAGAATCACTAATTCCTGGCACTTCTATTATTCGTGAGTTTGTTGGAGGAAGTAAATTCAAATATTAATCTATGACAAGTAAATACAACATTCTGCCTGGCGTGGACCCTTTTAATAGTGAGGGGTTTGAATTGAATTATATTGAAAATGAGGGTGAAATTATTGAAATTACACCAAGACAAGGTTTTGTCAACCAACACAACATAATTGATTCAAGCTATACAAATCGATGTCTGATTTTTAATCGTAAAGATCGAATTTCTTCACCTTTACACAAAAAAGATGGCAAATGGCATCCTCTTTCGATAGATGAAGCGGTTGCACTGATTAGACAAAAAGTGAGTGTTGTTTCTCCTATCGAAAATGCGATTTTTGCCTCTCCAGAATCCACAAATGAGATACTCTATCTGATTCAAAAATGGGCGCGCGCAGGCGTCAAAAGCAATGCACTTCACTCGTTTCACTACCTAAAAGATGGCGACATCTTCAATCAGAACAAAAATGATATTCTTCCTATACACGAAATGATGGAATCGAAACAGATTTTCATTATAGGAAGCAACCTACAGCAGGAGCATTCTCATATTCACCAATTGATACAAAAACGACGGAATGAGGAGAAAATTCCTACTATTTTCATCACAGAAATTCCGATGTCTCCTTATCAAGGAGAATGCGACAACACTCTATTGGTTAGAGATTTACACACTTTTTTTTATACTGTCAATCTTTACATTATAAAGAACAACCTTCAATTTGGCATCTTCACCAACGGATTAGCTTTACGCTATGAAGAATTTTTGCAACAGATGCAGAATGAGAATTTAGAAGAATACTATCTGCGCGCTGGTGTATCTGAAGAAATAGTAAAATCGTTTGTCAAACAAGTGATTAACATTCCTAAATCAGCATTTATTCTGAGCGAAAAAAGTTGTTCGGCTTCCACTTTTTTGGAACTTAAAAACATGATGTTTCTAACAGAAAAGCAAGCCAAAAGCAGTTCAGGTATTATGCTTTTGAAACGTTGTTGTAATAGTCAGGGTCTTTTCGATATGGGATTTATACCTCAGCGTGGCGCAGGGAATAGAGAATTCGACGAGGAATATATCAAGATTTTACAAGAATTATGGCAATGCGAATCTCCTGCAACCGAGCCGCACAATATTTTTGAGGAGTTGAAAAATGGTATTTTTAAAAACCTTTTCATTTTTGGCGAAAATCCTGCACAAAGCGACTCTGAACTTTTCAAATTGGCTCGCAAAAACGCACAATTTCTCTGTGTTCAAGCACACTTCATGAATGAAACCTGCGAAATGGCGGACTTAATCTTACCGCAAAACTTTGCTCTTGAGATTGGCGGAAGTTATAGTAATTGCTTCAAAGCGGCGGTAAACTTTGAAGCGGTCAAGGCCTCCCCTATTGCATGGAACGAATTTCACTTCTGGACAAAAATGCACAACGCTTTTAATATAACTCCGTTACAAAATAGTCAAGAAGTTTTCTTGGAAACAATTTCCCTTTTTGCTCCTTCTTGCTGTGGTGGCATTCGACACAAATTTTCTTTAACCAAACGACCTAAAAACTAACAAATTATGAATCAACATATTATTCCTGACGCTACATTTTTCCCCTTTCTTTCTGAAGAAAAAAGTTTAGAGAGAGCTGCTTCTAAAATCAGAGAAAAAACATATAATTATGTAAAAAGCAGCCGCTTACAATCACTCGTTTTAGGAATTTCGGGCGGAATTGACAGCGCATTATGTGCTGCTCTTTTGCGACCTATATGTCAAGAACTACAAATTCCACTTATCGGACGTTCAATCACCATCGAAACGAATAAGGCTGACGAAATAGAACGCTCAATTTGGGTTGGAGAATCGTTTTGTAATGACTTTCAACACCTTGACTTGACAGAAACTTTTTTAGAAAACAAAAAGTTATTAATCAACTTTGACGATTCCCACCTTTCCAAAATGCGTCAGGGAAATATGAAAGCAAGAATGCGGATGATGGTTTTGTACGATTTAGCACAACTATACCACGGAATGGTAATTTCGACCGACAATTATACTGAATTTCTAACAGGATTTTGGACCTTACACGGCGATGTTGGCGACTATGCACCGATCTTTCCACTTTGGAAAACGGAAGTTTTCAACCTTTCAACTTATTTACTAAAAGAGTGTAATTCTGAACAATACAAAGCACTACAAAGTTGCATTGAGGCCACTCCCGTTGATGGACTTGGTATTAGCAGCTGTGACTGCGAGCAATTAGGTGTGCCCAACTACTACGAAGCTGACAAAATCTTCCAACGCTACTTCAAAGGCGACAAAAGTTTGGAAGATTCACCACTAATCAAACGATATCACGCTTCTCACTACAAAAGAAACAACCCTGCAAATTTCCAAAGAGCCGACCTATTATAATTACAGCCATGCAGATTCTCATCGATAGCGGTGCTACAAAAAGCGAATTTATTGCGATTTACAATAAAAAAGTGGTTTATCACTTTGAAACTTTTGGCATAAATGCAAACTATGCTACAGATATGGAGATTGAAGATGTATATCGATATGCACATGAACAACTCGCAACAGTTCTTAGTCAAATTCGTAGCATCAAACATTACGGAGCAGGTTGTTTACGCGAAGAGAATGTCAAGCGCGTCAGCAGAATTATCAGCACAATATTTTCTCACGCAAAAGTTGAAGTTTATTCAGACCTTTTAATCCCGTGCCACGCACTTTGTCAGAAACGAAGCGGCGTCGTCGGAATTTTAGGAACAGGAGCAGCAGTTTGCCACTACGATGGTGAGAAAATTACGCACATTGC
The DNA here is from genome assembly GCA_937901925.1 of uncultured Bacteroidales bacterium. GTDB lineage: Bacteria > Bacteroidota > Bacteroidia > Bacteroidales > WCHB1-69 > JAEZOU01. The sequence goes on from CALGTS010000042.1 coordinate 24,258, forward strand.
GCCCTCGCTAGGCTATCTACTCGGAGACGAAGGCAGCGGAATCGACCTGGGTAAACGTTTTCTAAAAGCATATCTTTCTAAACAACTTTCTTCAGAAACCTGTAAAACGTTTGAAAAATGGTTATCCTTCGAACCAATACAAATTATTTCTCAACTATACGGCAAAGAATCTCCTCGTAAGTTTCTGGCATCAATCGCCCCTTTCCTATCAGAAAATATTAATAACAAAGAAATTAGAAACATCTGTACAGACGCTTTTTCACACTTTTTCAGATTCAATAAAATTCATTTTCCTGATCCAGCAATAGCGTGGTATCTTTCTGGATCTATTGCATATTACTTCCAACAGATCATATCTGAAGTAGCTGAAAATGAAAATATTTCATTACAAAAAATCATACAAAAACCTTTAGAAGAAATAATATTATGCTATCAATAACCGCCAATGAAAATCAATTAGAAAATGTTGCTAACAAACTTCTTCAGCAATTTCCAGAGGAGAGAATTTTCTGTTTCTACGGAGAGATGGGAAGCGGAAAAACAACATTGATAAAAAAAATATGCGAGAATTTAGGTGTACAGAATATTACCTCAAGTCCAACATTTGCTATTGTCAACGAATATCACGGACACCTAAACGTTCCTATATATCATTTCGATTTCTATAGGATTGACGATATTCGAGAAGCGGAAGATATTGGCTTTCAAGAATATTTATATAGTGGAAGCTACTGTTTTATTGAATGGACTGAGAAGGTTGAAGAACTTTTGGACGACATTTACGTTCGGGTAGATATTGAACGTATTGACGATTCCACACGAAAATTTACAGCCCAAATAATTCAATAACGACTATGGAAAATTTAAAAGTAACATTTTCGCAGGAAGAAAATTCGTATGAAACCGCCGTTATGGAGTTGCAATACCACAACAAATCTCGTAGTGTTGCGGTAGGAATCATATCTGATTATACGGAAGATACACATATTATTCCTCCTCACGTAATAAAAATGTGGGTAGAAAATGGGATTCAAGTTTACCTGCAACGCAATTATGGCAGCAAAGCACAATATTCCAATATGGATTATTCGGAAATTGGCGCCGAAATTATCGATACAGCAGAAAGTGTTATCAAAATTTGCCAAGTAATCGTCAAACATTCATCACTTTTAGAAAAAGAATACACCCTAATTTCAAAATCCAAAATTATCATCTCGGACCTTGACTTATCTCAAATTACAAGCGAATGGGCACATTTTAGCACCCAGGAACATCTTACCTTTTTTGGAATAAATCTTTTACAATCTGCTGCTGATAATTGGGCATTTAAAAACTACTTTTTTACAGATAAAGAGGGAAATACACATATTGATTACAATGCGGTAGTCACCTCAATGGTCAGAATTGTATCGCAAACTAGTTCCATTCGTTCTGCAGTACAAACTAGTCCTATTCTTTTACAAACCATATATTGTTTGATGGGACAAATTTGTAATCAGGAAGTAGCAGATGTGGCTGGAGTTCCATGGAAAGATATCGCAGGACTCTGTTGGGAATGGAATTAACGTTTATATTAACAAAGAATCCCTTTTCATACCGAAAAGAGATTCCCTACATATTAAAATAAAATCTAACAATTCGCTATATCTATTTGAACGAATTAGTCAAGTTTTAGCACTGCAAGAAATGCTGATTGAGGCACCTCAACCTTACCAATTTGGCGCATCTTCTTCTTACCCTCTTTCTGCTTTTCTAACAATTTACGTTTACGGGTAATGTCACCTCCGTAACACTTTGCCGTAACATCCTTTCGCACTGCCTTAATAGTTTCGCGCGCAATAATTTTCGTTCCGATAGCAGCTTGAATTGCAATATCAAATTGTTGGCGCGGAATTAAATCCTTCAATTTTTCACAAATCTTTCTACCAAAAGGATAGGCGTTATCCACGTGAATCAACGATGACAAAGCATCAACAGAATCACCATTTAACAAGATATCCAACTTCACCAAACTTGCTGGTTTATAATTGGAAATATGATAATCGAAAGAAGCATATCCTTTTGAAATACTTTTCAGTTTATCATAAAAATCGAAAACAATTTCACCCAAAGGCAAATCGAAAGTCAATTCAATTCGATTAGAAGCGATATATACCTGATTTAGAAGAGTTCCACGTTTATCGAGACAAAGTTTCATAATAGCTCCAATATAATCGGCCTTAGAAATAATTTGTGCCATAATAAAAGGTTCCTCCACGTGGTCAACTAAATTGGGTGCGGGCATTCCTGAAGGATTATGCACCTCTAACAACTCTTTTTTTGTGGTAATTACATTGTATGAAACGTTTGGAACGGTAGCGATAACGTCCATATTAAACTCTCTATCAAGACGTTCTTGTACTATTTCCATGTGAAGAAGTCCTAAGAAACCACAACGGAAACCAAAGCCCAAAGCCGCAGAAGATTCAGGCACAAAAGTTAGAGAAGCGTCATTCAATTGTAGTTTCTCCAACGAAGCTCTCAATTCTTCGTAATCATCGGCTTCTGTTGGATAGATTCCTGCGAAAAGCATTGGCTTTACATCTTCAAAACCATCAATTGCCATATCACACGGACGACTCACGTGCGTAATTGTATCACCCACACGCACCTCGCTGGAGGTTTTAATTCCTGAGATGATATATCCCACCATACCTGCCGAAAGCGTATCCATAGAATCTTGCTTTAAGCGCAAAACCCCGATTTCGTCAGCATTATAATTTCGCTCAGTAGCCATAAACTTCACTAAATCACCTTTTTTTACGGTTCCGTTGAAGATTCTAAAATAGGCAATAATTCCACGATATGAATTGAAAACTGAGTCAAAAATCAATGCTTGAAGTGGAGCATTGGGGTCGCCTTGTGGAGCTGGAATTTTATTGATAATTGCATCGAAAATCTCCTCAACACCTTGCCCCGTTTTTCCGCTAGCTTCAATAATATCCTCAGGTTTACAACCAATAAGGTCAACTATTTGGTCTTTTACCTCATCGGGCATTGCTGCTGGCATATCCATCTTATTAAGCACGGGAATAATCTCCAAATTATTCTCAATAGCCAAATAGAGATTGGAAATAGTTTGTGCTTGCACACCTTGCGTAGCATCAACTAACAATAAAGCACCTTCGCAAGCAGCGATAGAACGTGATACCTCGTACGAGAAGTCAACATGACCAGGAGTATCAATCAAGTTCAATACATATTTCTCACCCTTATAATTGTAATTCATGCAGATAGCATGACTTTTTATCGTAATTCCTCTTTCACGTTCCAAGTCCATATCATCTAGAACTTGGTCTTGAAAATCTCGTTCGGAAATTGTATTTGTATGTTGTAGAAGACGATCGGCGAGAGTACTTTTGCCGTGATCAATATGTGCTATAATGCAAAAATTTCGAATATTTTTCATCAATAATTTAGGTTGAAAAGAGTTACAGATTATTCACCAAAAATCTCTTTAAGAGCGCGTGCCAAAGCATCCCCTCTTAAATTTTTTGCCAAGATTTTTCCATCTCTATCAATCAAATAGGTACAAGGAATAGAGTTAACTCCGTATAACTTAGCTCCTGCACTTCCCCACTTCTTAAGGTCACTCACGTGATTGGGCCATGTCAACTTATCTGCTGCAATAGCGGCAACCCAACTATCATGACTACTATCTAACGAAACGCTAAAGATATCAAAACCTTTATCTTTATATTGGTTGTAAAGTTTAACCACATTTGGATTTTCCATACGACAAGGGCGGCACCAAGATGCCCAGAAATCAATGAGCACAACTTTCCCTCGTAAATCGGACAAGCGCATCAACTTACCCTCTGGGTTTGGAAATTCTAATTCGGGAGCTTCGGCACCCACGGCAGTAGATGCTGGAGCACTTGCTTCAATCTTCACGCGCTCTTGCACCAATGGATGAGTAGGATAATTTTGCGCTAATGTTTTCACAACATCTTTATGAAGCGCCACATTTTGGTCTCGTTTAAATACATCTAAGAACATCAAAACAGCAATATCCCCTTTATTTTCCAAAATTTTATCTTTCAATTGTGCAGTGCGAACGGCCTCAGCATCGCTATATAATTTACGATAATGACCTACAATCGCTGAGATATTATCTTGAATATTTTTCAAAATCTGTGCATTAAGTTGACGCGATTGGTTAACATTAGATTGATAATTTGTAAATTCTTTTTGTTGGGTTTCACCATAAAGCTGTGCAAATTGATAGTAGCGCATTGCCATCTCAACTTTCTCATTTTTCTTTTCCACTAATCCATTGAATTTCAAACTATCACGCAATTGATTCAAAGCAATTGATTGCGAATATATCGCAGAAAATGATTGCTCAGCCAATTGTAATCTATTTTGCAATAATGTTTGATAATTAGAAAGTTTTGATTGAAAATCAGACAAAATCTCGTTACCAAATTGTGGAGTCGGTTGCAAATTTAAGGCCTTACTCATATCGTAGTGGTCTCCAACATTAGCTTTATAATTTTCCAAAACTACATAATTATTTTCTACTGATTTTAATAATCGATTTGCTTCTGCAAGATAAAAATCAATAGTTCCTGAAATAGGCTTTGATTTCTTGAAAGACTGATTCGTAATAAGTTTTAAAGAATCCATCGCATTCCACAATGCAAACATAGCTTTATCCACCTCATCATTGGTTTGAGAATACATTTGATATTGGGTGTAGAATTCGTTGAAGAAAAGTTGCATTTCGTCACCTTGCAACTGAGCATTTAGGTTATCCACCAAACTCTTTTGCGAAAGAAGTAGGTCTATCATATCCTTACTGAATTGCATAGATTTAGATCCTGAAACAGAAGGAATCTCTTGCAAATTGTCAGCATTGATTGTCAGCGCTATCTTCTCGCCCGGAGCAACCACTACAAGAAATTTTTGATCAGGAGCAAAAGTAAGCGCATATATATCGTGCGATTTCACATTGGGTTTCATCACGAACTTGCCTTGTGCATCGATAGCTGCAGAAGCCACAACATGCTCACTACCATACGCTAACTTCAATTCAACCTTATCATACTTATTGTTATTGATAGTTCCTTGAATTAAAGCCTGTGCCATTAAAGAAACAATTCCCATAAATAGTAGGGATATTGTACAGAAAATACGAATTGATTTCATTCTAACTACATTTTATTTATAAGTCTGCAAAAATACGATTTTTTTGTTTTTGTTGAAAAATTGAAAACTATTTTTTTCTGTTTCTATCTCATTCAGAATAAACGATTTTCAGAAATAACAGTTTACTAATAGTTGTTAACAACTACTCATTCTAAATCTCTTTGGCAAAAAAACGGCGGAAAAAGTTTACTTTTGCAACATCAAACGAGAAATTAAATATTAAAGGTAAATTATGGATAACGAAAAGATTACAGCACAGAAGAGTCTCATAAAACAAACATTTAACACAGTAGAAAGTGCGATGGGTACAACGGGAAAGCTCACCCCACAAGCATTAGAATTTGAAGCTGCCGTTTTAGGAGCAATTCTTATTAATTCAGATGCAATTGGATTGATAATTGACTTTTTAAAGCCTCAGATGTTTTACAAAGAAGCCAATGCACAGATCTATCAAGCCATTTTTCAACTTTTCCAGAAAAACGAACCTATTGATATGCTTTCTGTCACCAATTTCTTGCGAAAAAACAAGCAATTAGAGTTTGTTGGTGGACCTACCTATATTGCATCGTTAACCAATCGTGTGGCATCATCTGCTAATATCGAATTTCATGCGCGCATTATCATGGAGAAATATATTTTGCGCTCAACAATTCAAACTTGCAACGAAATTATTAAAGACGCATACGATGACTCGAAAGATGTACTCGATCTTTTAGACAAAGCAGAAACCAACCTCTTTGACATTATCCAAAACAACTTTAAACGTGATAGTAAGGAACTTAGCGATGTTGTAATGAAAGCGTTAGAGGACTTACAAAAACTCAAAAACTCTGGAGACACTTTTCACGGTGTTCCTACGGGAATCCGCGCTATTGACGAAAAAACGGGTGGCTGGCAGCCCTCTGACTTGATTATTATGGCGGCTCGTCCAGGTATGGGTAAAACCTCGTTTGTGCTCTCTATTGCGCGCAACGCTACTATTGACCACGACAAGCCTGTAGCCTTTTTCTCATTGGAAATGTCAGCAAGTCAAATTGTTCACCGCCTTTTCTCCATGGAAAGTGGTATCAGTTCTGATAAAATCTCTCAAGGAAAGCTCACTGATGAAGAGTGGATTCAACTCTCCAACAGAATCGGCAACTTACGCTCACCCAATCTGATTATTGACGACACTCCTGCTCTCTCCATTTTCGACCTTCGCGCAAAGTGCCGCCGACTTAAACACCAAAAGGACATTCAGCTAATTATTGTTGACTACTTGCAACTTATGCAAGCGGGTGAAGGCGACAAAAGCAAGGGTAATCGTGAACAAGAAATCAGCTACATTTCACGTTCGCTCAAAGCTTTGGCAAAAGACCTCAACGTACCAGTAATTGCTCTTTCTCAGCTATCCCGCGCCGTGGAAACAAGAACTAGCAAAAGACCACAACTTTCCGACCTTCGTGAATCTGGTTCTATTGAGCAAGATGCTGATATGGTACTATTTATATATCGCCCCGAGTATTATCATTTAGACACATTTGAAGACGACACACCCTCGCAAGGTCTTGCCGAAATTATTTTCGCAAAAAATCGTCACGGAAGCCTCGGTGATATTCGCGTTCGTTTCCAAAGTCAATTCACCAAATTCTGCGATATTGAGTCTGATTCTATTTCTGCGGGAATTGCCCCAAACCCCAATTTTGAAGTAACTGTATTAGAATCAAAAATGAACGACGATAGCGCTCTTCCCTCCGATGCACTCCCCTACTAAATTGCTGATTTTTCATCCTTTTTCTACGAAAAAATGATCCTTTTTGAACAAAAATAGAAACAACAATCATTTTTTGATAGATAAAAACAATATATAATAACATCTAAAACACATTACAAACAACAGATTATCAACACATTAACCAACTACCTTTTTTAAAATAAAATTGTGTTTTAAAAAAATGCAAAATTTTTCTATTGATAAGAGAAAAAATTGTATTTTTGCCGACCGAATTAAAACCGAATTAAAAAACGAAATAAAGATATGAAAAAAGACATTCATCCAAAAGAGTACAGAACAGTGGTATTTAAAGATATGTCAAATGAATTTGCATTTTTAAGCAAATCAACTGTTAAAACAAAAGACACTATCGTTTGGGAAGACGGAAACGAATATCCACTTATCAAATTAGAAATTTCTAACACATCTCACCCATTTTTCACTGGTAAGATGAAACTTGTTGACACAGCAGGTCGCGTGGATAAATTCCGCAATAAATATGCTAAACATTTTGATAAAAAGAACTAATTTTGTTTAGTTTATACATATATTTTTGAGGCTTTTGAACAAAAGGCCTCATTTTTTGTTTTTGGTAAGCGATGAAAATATGTTTTACAGATAGTCAATATCGAAAAAATTTACTTCCATTCACATTTACACGCCCTACCGCAGAAATTCGCGTAGGTATTTTTACTATTCGTGAAAAATGGGAACGCTTTTTTCCTAACGCTTCTTTCTCTTACCAAACAGAAAGTTACCTACAAAAACTATTTCCATCAATAAAAGATAATGAGAATCAAATCATTATAAATGGATCAGTTATACCTACAGCAACGTTAGCTGAAGCAATTCAACAATTAAAACCAAACGAGATAATTGTTGATAACGAGGAGGAAATATTAGCACATTATACTTCAGCTGAGAATACAAAGCCAACAGAATTTAGGAAAATAAGCATCAGTAATTGTCGAAAAATCAAGCACAAACACCACATATACCTTTTCAATAGTGAAGAGATCCAAAATGATTTCCGATTAATTACTGCAGGAAGAAATAGCTATCCATTATCGTCAACTTGCCAACTAATTGGAGATCCAACCCACCTTTTCATTGAAGAGGGAGCAAAAGTTGAGTGTTGCAATTTGAATTGCAGCAATGGATTTATATACATAGGAAAAGATGCCGAAATTATGGAAGGAAGTTCACTTCGGGGGAATATTGCCATTATGGAACACGCCCAAGTAAAGATGGGAACTCGAATCTACGATGGCACGACTATCGGTCCTCATTGTAGAGTTGGTGGCGAAGTGAGCAACATTGTAATGTTTGCATACTCTAATAAAGGGCACGATGGTTTTTTAGGCAATTCGGTCATTGGAGAATGGTGCAACTTAGGCGCAGGAACAAATGCTTCAAACCTCAAAAACAACTACGGGAACATTCGCCAATACAACTATGCAACCCAAACTTACGATGATACAGGATTGCAATTTTGTGGCATCATGATGGGCGACCATACTAAATGCGGAATTGGCACACATCTTAATACGGCAACTGTAATAGGCATAGCATCGCAACTATTTGGAACTGAATTACATTCAAACTTCATTCCATCTTTCTCTTTTGGAAATTCCAATCGAGGTTACACCACTCTCAGCTTCGATAAAATTATCGAAAGTGAAAAGGCAATGATGACCCGAAGAAATCACCCTTTTAGTGAAACATATTGCGAACTTTTACGTACATTATATCAATTGGAAAATTCATAAATCAATTACTCAATTAACAAGACAAAACTATGCACAACAAAGACGAATTCTCTCTCATCAAAGATATTATCATTAACGAATCCAACTATATTCCTCTCTTTTCTATGGAAGATGAAGAGATGTTAAAAAACGAAAATATTGATGAGACCATTCCACTACTTCCTCTTCTTAATACGATTTTATTTCCAGGAATGGTAATTCCGATTACAGTTGGACGCAACAAATCACTTCGATTAGTGCAAGATTATGCACATAGTGACAAGACCATTGGTGTAGTAACCCAACGTGATAGTAATATTGAAGAACCCACTAAAGAAGACATCTTCTCCGTAGGAACGTTGGCACACATTATGAAATCTATCACAATGCCTGACGGAAGTGTAACTATCATTGTGCAAGGCTTAAAACGTTTCTCCATTTTAGACATTGTACAAAAAGAGCCATATTATAAAGCACATGTTACTGAATACGCGACCAATGAGTTCGACAACGAAATCAAGGAAAATGAGACTTTTAAAGCATTGGTTGATTCCATAAGAGATACAGCTAGCAACATCATTAAATTATCGGGTTCTCTTCCTCGCGAAGCTAACTATGCATTAAAAAATATAGAAAGTCCAGTATTTTTACTCAACTTTTTAGCATCAAATCTTTCCACCAATTTAAATGAAAAACAGCGGATTTTAGAGATGCAAGATATTGTTGAGCGCGGCAAGTTAATACTCAAACTTCTCAATAAGGACTTGCAAATGGCTGAGCTAAAAAATCAGATCCAAAACAAATCAAAAGAGGAGATTGATAAACAACAACGCGAATATTTCCTGAATCAGCAGATGAAAACCATCCAACAAGAGCTTGGTGGTACGCAAGCTGACATCGACACAGAGGAATTATTAAAAAAAGCAGAAACAAAAAAATGGGATGCCGAAACACGTAAGATTTTTGACAAAGAGTTGGCAAAATTACAACGCACCAACCCTATGGCACCAGACTACTCTGTACAACTCAACTACTTAGAGCTACTTACTGACCTTCCTTGGAATGAATACAGCAAGAAAAAATTTGACATCAAGAATGCTGAAAAAGTTTTAGATAAGGATCACTTCGGTTTAGAAAAGGTAAAAGAGAGAATTATCGAATACTTGGCGGTTTTGAAGTTAAAAGGCAATATGAAATCGCCCATTTTGTGTTTAGCAGGCCCTCCAGGCGTTGGAAAAACCTCTTTAGGTAAATCTATTGCTGAAGCACTCGGACGAAAATATATCCGTATGTCATTAGGTGGCTTGCGCGATGAATCTGAAATTCGTGGACACCGGAAAACCTATATAGGCGCAATGCCAGGTCGCGTAATTCAAAGCATCCGTAAAGCTGGCGAAGCAAATCCTGTTTTTGTACTTGACGAAATTGATAAAGTACTGGGAATGAATGTACAAGGAGACCCTTCTGCAGCACTTCTCGAAGTACTTGACCCTGAGCAAAACAGCACATTTCACGATAACTACTTGGAAACGCCTTTCGACCTTTCGCACGTGCTTTTTATCGCTACCGCAAATAATCTTGGCAATATTCACCCTGCGCTCTTAGACCGTATGGAGATTATTGACATTCCTGGATACCTTCTCGAAGAGAAGATGCAAATTGCAAAAAAACACCTCATTCCCAAACAGATAAAAGAACACGGATTAAAACGTACCGACCTAACATTCTCTGACTCTATCATCGAAAAAATAATCAGCGATTACACTCGAGAAGCGGGTGTGCGCCAATTGGATAAATTGATAGCTAAAATCATCAGAAAACGAGCTGCACAATCAGTAAAAACTGGACATATTGCAAAGAAAATAACTGAAGAAGACCTTACTGATGCTTTAGGAAGCCCAATCTTCCAAAAAGAACGCTCGTTAGACCACAATACGCCAGGCGTTGCTACAGGATTGGCATGGACTGCTGTTGGCGGGGAGATTCTTTTCGTCGAATCCGTAATTAATCGCGGGAAAAATGGTCTTACATTAACAGGTAATCTCGGTGATGTAATGAAAGAATCGGCAACTCTAGCTTACGAATTTATTAAGACTCATGCAGAAGAGTATGGTCTTGATGAGAAAATATTCGAAGATAAAAAGGTACATCTACACGTTCCCGAAGGTGCTACCCCAAAAGATGGACCCTCTGCAGGAATCACAATACTATCCTCTATTCTTTCCTCTTTTACAGGCAAAAAAGTAAAAGCAAATATTGCAATGACTGGAGAAATTACTCTACGCGGAAAATTACTGCCCGTAGGGGGAATTAAAGAGAAAATTCTTGCTGCAAAACGGGCTGGAATTTACGACATTGTTCTCTCCTCTGAAAATCAGAAAGATATAAACGACATTAAAGAAAACTTTATAGAAGGAATGAACTTCCATTATTTCTCTTCAATGAAAGAGGCTGTGGATTTCATTCTTACCGACTAATAAAACTATGATCAAAAACGTTACACTTATCGGAACAGGCAATGTAGCTTTTTGGCTGGCATATCAGTTGAAACGTGCCAACATTACCATTTCACAAGTGTATAGTCGTAATGCAGCACACGCAGAAGAACTCGCTCTCAAAACTCACGCTCAAGCCATTACACAACTTCAGGATCTCTCCCCTAATTGTGACCTATATATTTTTGCGCTTAGTGACGATTGTTATCCCAATATATTTCAACAAATTCCATTTCAGATAAAATTGGCTGTACATACGGGCGGAGCTGTCAGTCGAGATGTTTTTAACGGTTTTGCACAAAACTACGGAGTTTTATATCCGTACCAAAGCATTAGCAAACACGTAGATTTCAGCACGTTCCAAGTTCCACTCTGCATCGATGGTAACAATGAAGAAACTACAGAAAAACTACTCCAATTTGCAAAAAAATTATCTCCAATAGCAGATAAAATTAATGAATCGCAACGTAATACTTTACATATTGCTGCCGTCTTTGCCAACAACTTTTCTAATGCTCTTTTCGACATAAGCTATAGATTATTAAAAGAGAAAGGAATTGATTGGAAACTTATCACCCCATTAATAGTAAACACGGCTCAAAAAGTAATCTCTTTATCTCCTAAATCTGTACAAACAGGTCCTGCCAAACGACGCGACAATAACACGATTAACCATCATCTTAAACACCTCAATAATTGTGAACAAAAAGAGATATACCAACTTTTAACACAATATATCATTCAAAATTTATCCTAAAATGATCAATTATCGAGAAAAACTCAGCGAAATTACCACATTTATTTTTGACTTTGACGGAGTACTTTCTGATGGAAAAATTTGGGTCATGCCTAATGGCGAACAAGTGCGCGCTACTAATGTAAAAGATGGATATGCAATGCAATACGCATTAAAAAAAGGGTATAATGTGGCAATTATTTCGGGAGGCACTGGCGATAGCATGCGCCTGCGCTACCAAACATTCAAAGGAATTGATATTTTTCTCGGAGTAAGTAATAAATTAGAGAAATTAAAGGAATATTGTAAAATAAAGAATATCGACCCACAAAGTATTGCTTATACAGGAGACGACATTCCTGATATAGAAATTATGCAACACTGCGGATTAAAGTGCTGTCCTGCAGATGCTTGTACAGAAATAAAAGAGACCAGCCACTATATTTCCCATTGCAATGGAGGAAATGGTTGTGTACGCGATATTATCGAACAAACCCTTAAACTACAAGGGAAATGGCTTGAAAGCGACGCTCATATTTGGTAACGTCACCCTATTCAAAACATTTTAGACAAAACTCCAAGTTCAATTTACAATATACTCTGACAAAATTCCGACCATCGGAATAGAAAAAATTTTGTCAAAAACAGCATTTTTCACATTTTTTGTGGTGCATATAAAAAATATATACTATATTTGCAGCCTCTAATAGCATGGTATGGTAAAGTTTTTTAATTCCCAATCTCTACATATCAGAATGCAGCTTTTAGGAACTAACAAAATAAGCTGCTAAGTGGGATTGTTTTGCTCCTAACATCCCAAATTTCTTTATATATTCAATTGTTACATACGAGAAATCTATTATATAATCTTTGAAGAAGATTTATCTCTTGATTAAGATTCTTTTGTAATATACGCTGGAGAGACTAAAAACAATTCATTTAATATTAACCTAATTTTTTTCTTATGAAGCAGAAATTATTCTTTGTAATGATTCTACTATTGTCAATTATGGGCATTCGTGCGCAAAGCAACTGTCCTGCACCTACAGGACTTAACACTCTGTTGCACACTCCTAATTGGAACAATGTACAACTATCTTGGAATCCAGTCATTGACTCCACAGCAATTGACATATCATGGTCAACAGAAAACTTAGATAACAGTATAGGTCTCAATGGCCCTGGTGATTGGTGTGGAGTTGTTCGCTTTGAGCCATCTGATTTAACAGATGCAGCAGGCTTATCTCTCTCTTCTGTAAGTTTTATTCCTGCAGAAGCTCAATCCGTTTGTTCCTACTCCATAAAGGTTTGGCAAGGTGGAAGTATTATTAATGACACAACTTTCAACCCTGGCACACTTTTAGCAGAACAACCAATCACTTCAACACTACAAATTGGCAGTCTGAATACTATCTTACTAACCACACCTATTTCTATTGATCCAACACAAGAGTTATGGATTGGTATTCGTTGCAACGCTACAGCAGGTTATCCTCTTGGCGTAAGTGAAAACCCAGTTGCACTTAACAAAGGTGAACTCATCGTATTGGATAGTATGTGGTCAACCTTAACAGCAAGCACTTTAGAGTATAATTGGGTTATCATAGGTAGATTGTCAGACCCAAACAATATCGTATCTGGATACAATCTTTACAAAGATGATGTTATGGTAAACACATCTGTTCTTACATCCACTCATTTCTTGGATTCCGTTCCTACAGGAACTTACGAATATGGTGTAACCGCTGTTTATGGCAACGGATGTGAATCTGACGCCATTTCTGCAACTATTGTCATGACTGATTACCCTTGTGCCAACTGCAATGACAGTATTATCGTAGGAACGGGTACAGAACAAAACAACCAACTTCCCCTTAATACCTATTATAACTACTCCTATACACAACAAATCTATACTGCTGCCGAAATCGGCAACACTATCGGCGGTATCAATTGTATTTCGTTCCAATACATACATAGTTCTCTCCAAACAAAAGACATAGAGGTTTATTTGGGCAACACCACAAAAACTACATTTAACAGCAGTTCTGATTGGGTTAGCATTAGCGATATGCAATTAGTATATAATGGCACGATTAACTTTACACCTGGCATGGCAGATAATTGGGTTACGATTCCTTTCAATACTCCTTTCGAATGGGACGGTGTAAGCAACATTGTTGTAGCAGTAGTTAATAATACTGGAAGTTATTTAAATAGTGATCCAACCTTCATCTATCACATAGCAACAGGCAATACCACATTATACACTTATTCGGATGGAACTTCATACAATCCTGAAAATCAAACTCCTACAGGAACCCTATCAACCAACAGAAATAATATTCGCTTCTTAATTGGAGACCCTATCACTTGCAGAATGCCTAATGCATTATCTGTATCTAACATCACTTCAGAAGGTGCCACAATAAATTGGACAGGGCATGACACAGACTCTGGCTACGAAGTAGTTTGCGTTCCTTCTGGCAACCATGTCAGCTCTGGCACACCCATTAGTGTAACTGATACCTTCTACATCTTAACAGGATACGTTGACAACACAGATTATGACGTATATGTACGCGCTAATTGTTCTCCTGACAACAGCAATTGGGCAATGACCTCTTTCCGTACGGAATGTCTTCCAATTGAGCAATTGCCTTATGTTGAGGATTTCGACACCTACGGAACAGGAAACTCAGCATATCCTAATTGTTGGAAGAAAAATACAACATCAAGCTATCCGTATATCAACAACACACAACACGCTTCTGGTTCTGGCTCATTATATTTCTATTCATATTCAAACAACCACTCTGCAGCAATTCTCCCTAGCATTTCATCAGAACTATACCCTATTAACACACTTCAAGTTTCCTTTAAAGTGCTTAAAACTTCCGCATCATACGGACATATCGAAGTGGGTGTAATCACTGATCCTACAGACATTTCCACATTTACTCCAGTAAAATCAATTGATGGAAGTTTGCTTGAATCTACCAACACTTGGTATGAATTCACTACATATTTTAACAATTATCAAGGCGAACCTGGTCTAATCGCATTTCTTTCTCCTGAAACATACTCTTCATTCGCATACATTGACGACGTTGTTGTAGAGGTTATCAGCGGATGTGGTACTCCAATCAATTTTGCAGCTTCACAAATTACAGGTAGTTCAGCATATCTTTCTTGGAATGTTAGCGACTTAGTTGACCCATCAACCACCTATAACATTGAGTATTCCGAGCAAGGTTTGGACAACTGGCAAACCGCAACTCCGATAGGTACAAATTGCTTACTATCCAACTTGCAACAAGGCACAGCATACGAAGCAATTCTCTATGCATCTTGCGATAACGGATATAGTGATACTATTTCCATTTCTTTCTTCACACGTTGTTTAGCAGGAGGAGAAGTCACCATTGGCAACGGAACCAACACTAACAGCTATATTCCTGCTAATTCATTTTACAACTACTCATTTTCCCAACAACTATACACGGCAACTGAGATAGGAAGCAGCAACATCATAAGAGGTTTGAAATTCCACATTGAAACCGCAACTTCACAAAACCGCAATTGGGATATATACCTTGGCAACGAAACAGCAACGTCACTGACCGGCTATACCTCTGTAGCATCTCATACTAAGGTTTTCTCAGGAAACGTATCTCTGGCCAATGAAGGTTGGTTGGAAATCACATTTGACTCTACTTTCATCTATACAGGAGGAAGCATTGTAGTTTCTGTTGACGACAATACAGGCTCTTATAGTAGTAGTACCTATTTTTCAGGTCATAGTGGAACCTCTTACAGCATATATAATGATGGTACCAACTATAATCCAAACTCTCCTGGAACATTAACACTCCGCACATTCAGAAACAATATAATTTTTGTAGGAGATTGTGACACCCCTACTTCTTGTGTTGTACCCAATCTTGTAATCAACACCATTACCCCTAACACCGCAGAACTTTTATGGGCTCCTGGTTATCAAGAAACCGAATGGGAATTGGAATACAAACTTTCTGCAGACTCCATTTGGATTTCAGAAGGTACACAAAATCAAAATACATACACATTATCCAATCTTTTGGCAGGAAGTGAGTACGATGTTCGTTTACGCTCAGTTTGCAATCCTGGCGAATACAGCAGTTACAACACACGCTCCTTTGCAACTCCTTGCGAACCACTCGCAACATTACCACTTGTTGAGAATTTCGACAGTACAGATGTCAACACCATTCCTAATTGTTGGAATAAATTAAGCACCTATCCTGATGAAAATTATCCTAAAACAAGCACAACATATTCCACCACATCAGGAGGTAAATCATTGCAAATGAATAATGGAGGATCATCCTTCTACTCAATTGCAACTACCCCGCGATTAGCCGACGAAATCGAAATGGACAGTTTGATAATCTCATTCTACACATACGGTACATCTACCTCCTACACTTTGGAAGTAGGAATTATGAATGATCCTTCAGATGCATTATCTTTCACAACCATCGGTACTATCCAACCTATCGTTGCAGATACTTGGGAAAGACAAGAATTCTACACCCGTAGTTATAATGGCAACGGTCACCACATTGCCTTCCGCGCACCTTTCGGTTCTATCAATAATATATATTTAGATGAGATTAATATTAACGCAATTCCGATGTGTCCTCATGTAGAGAACTTGGCTGTAACAAACATTGACGACAGCAACGTAACTTTAACTTGGTCGCCAGGTTCATCTGAAAGTGTTTGGGAAGTTGTTATTCTCCCCGCTGGTCCTGTTGATTGGGACACCGTAACCAACATCAACTACGCTTATTCCAACACATACACAGAATCCAATCTACAATCCGCAACCGAATATTCTGCATACGTACGTGCAAACTGTGATGCTGGCGATATCAGTGATTGGGAAAGAATTGACTTTACCACTACTCAAATTCCTGCGCAGCTTCCATACACTTGCGACTTTGAAATGAGCAATCCTGAATGGGGATTCTACAATAATTCAGGAAATAACAAATGGCACATTGGCACTGCAACCAACAATGGTGGAACTAAATCCATGTATATATCCAATGACAATGGCGCTACCAATGCATACGGCACCAGCTATACCAACAACTGGGCATACAGAGATATCTTCTTCCCAGCAAGTACCAACGGATACATCATCTCATTTGATTGGAAAGCTACTGCTGAGTCTTGCTGTGACTATATGAATGTCTTTATTGGAAATGTTGTAGAAATCACTAATGCTAACTGCTCAAATTATTCAAGCGGTTTCAATGGAACTACCAAATTGAATAGTTCAAATATGAACCAACAATCTACATTTACCAATTTCAACTACACATTGCCAGGATATGATACTGATGGTGTAAGACGCCTCTATTTTTCTTGGCATAATGATGGAAGTGTTCAGCACGACCCACCTGCAGCTGTTGACAACATTATGATTAGCGAAATCACTTGTCCTATCCCAAGTAATTTAGCAGCTACCAACATCACTGCTACAACGGTTGACCTCAGCTGGACTGAAAACGGAACCGCTTCAGAATGGATTGTTTACCACAAAATTTCAACCGATTCCATCTGGACCGAAACCACCGTTTATTCTACCAATTACCAACTGACAGGTTTAACTCCTGATATGTCATATTCTGTACGTGTTGCTTCTGATTGTGGGAATGGCACCGACGTCAGTCCATTCTCCAACCTCGTATCTTTCAACACTTTGCCAACTTGTCCTTCACCAAGCGGACTAACAGTCAGCAACATATCTCAAACCAATGTAGATTTAGCTTGGACTTCCAATGGTGCTGAAACCTCTTGGGATATTGTATATGGTGCTGTAGGATTTGACATTGACACGGAAGGAACTATAGTAACAGCCACTACCAATCCATTTACTCTAACAGGACTTACTGCAGCAACCAATTACCAAGTTTACGTTCGTGCTAACTGCGGCAGCGGTGACATCAGCGATTGGTCTTCTCCTATCCAATTCAATACGACTATCTGCGATCTTTCAGAGCAATGTGAGTACACATTTATTTGCACTGACTCCTATGGTGACGGATGGAATGGAGGTACTCTTGTTATCGAACAGAACAGCATTACTATTGCCACTATTGAAGCTATCGATCACCACGGATCAGGTAATTCTTATACGGACACATTCCACGTTATGCTGTGTGACAATATCAGTACTACGTTCAACTGGATAGAAGGATTTTATGATAATGAAGTTGCTCTAACTATCTTAGATCCAGCTGGAAATCAGTTGTTCAGCTCTGTAGATATGACTAACGCCAGCTCACCAATCCTTACTATCGTAACAAATTGTTCTGCTGTAGGTGAATCTTGCGATACTCCAACTAACGTTCAAGTGAATGCAGCTTCTAACTCAGCAAACGTAAGTTGGACAAGTACAGAAAGTGCTTGGATCGTGGAATATAAATTAGCAACGGCTTCCAACTGGACAGCTTCTCCAACATTAACAACAACTACTTATAATATTACAGGATTAACCGCTTCTACCAACTACGTTGTTCGAGTTAAATCAGTATGTGATGCATCTAATGAAAGCGATTGGTCTGCTGAAATACCTTTCACAACCTTAGCAGGTGATGTTACGACTTACACGATTACAGCTACTGCTACAGGTCCTGGCTCTATTACGCCAAGCGGAACCATTACCGTTCAAGAAGGAACTGACATTTCTTTCTCTTTCACGGCTAACGAAGGTGCTACAACTCAACAATTATTAGTTGACAATATTGAAACAGCTATTCCAACAAACAACGAATACACATTTTCATCTGTTGTTGCTAACCACACTATTGAGGTCGTATTTGCAGAAGAGACTGGCATTGAAGAGGTTGATTTAGATGCTACAGTTCTTCTCTTCCCGAACCCAGCAACTTCACACATCGAAATTAGACTTAGCAACGATCTTCTCATTAACTCAACATTAGATATTTACGATGTATATGGAAGAAAAATTGCTACTCAAATGATGAACAATACTTCTGCTAAAGTTGACATTTCTGGATACTCAACAGGTATGTATTTAGTTCGCATTAGTAATGACAATGGCGTTGTTGTGAAGAATTTTATCAAAAAATAGCACGAACCCATAATTTAATTAAAAATCCATCGTATTTTTGCGGTGGATTTTTTTTTGCAAAATGTCATCAATAGAAATTACACTACCACACTCCAAAAGTTTTCTAATTAGAAAACTGATTTCACACTATGTCCTTTACAGAGAAATTCTTCCAATTGCAGAGACAGAAAGCAACGATGTTATGATTGTTCATCGAGCATTGCAACAGATTGAGACAGGACGAAATAGTAACGAGCTTCATGTTATTGATGTAAAAGACTGTGGAGCTGCATTCCGTTTTCTTTGTGCCATTACAGCAGCATTACCTGGGCATTGGCTAATTACGGGTACGCCACGATTGCTAAACCGACCAATTACCCCTCTTATTAAGACTTTAAATGAAGCAGGATTTTCCCTTCAAATCACAAAAAATGGTATTCAAATAGAGGGACAAAAGCGATATTTTGAAAATTTACAGATTGATTGTCGAGAAAGCAGCCAATTTGGCAGTGCACTTTTACTTGCAGCGCCGCTGATGGGTAATCCCCAAATTTCTATATATCCTGAATCTATATCAAGTGCAGGATATTTAAATATGACACAAAAAGTGATCGAACAAACCACGCAAGATCAAGGAATTGTTTCAACAGAAAGAGATTGGAGTGCCGCTCTCTTTTGGTATGCTTACCTCCTACTCCATCCTCAGCACACGATAACTCTTAAAAACCTCACAAATAATAGTTTACAACCAGACATTATAATTTCCGAATGGTTTTCCCAATGGGGAATTAAAACTCGATTTTATCAAGGAAATGCACAAATCTCGTGCCCACAACGCATTGAAATTCCACCCCAACAACTTGACCTTACAAACAATATCGACTCTGCTCCAATTCTTTCTGCGTTAGCAACCCTATATCCTTTTGAATTAACTTTAAAAGGATTAGAAAACCTAAATAAAAAAGAATCTAAGCGAAAAGAAATTTTGACAATAACTTTATCTCAATTCACACACATTAAAGATATTACAGAAGATTCATTTACCATTTGCAAACGAGAAAAGACTTTACCTAACCAAATTTCCTTGTCATCATACAATGACCACAGATTTGTATTAGCTTGGGCACTTCTTTCATCATTTACGCAAGTCCAAATTGACGACAAAGAATGCATTGCAAAATCTTATCCAAACTTTTTTGAAGATTATGCAAAAGTAGAGAAAAGCTTCTAAGTGCGTCTATAAAATTAACAATTATTATTATCTTAAATTTAAATAAACAAACACAACATCAATAATATCATACTAATTTACAACGAATTAAGACACAATTTATATTTATTACAAATTACATATTAACAACTCATCATACAATAAATTGGGTTAAATTTGCACAAAAAAAAGCGATGTTAGTCAGAACATACAGTTGTGCATTAATGGGCGTAGCAGCCATACCCATTACTATAGAGGTAGATATTGAGAATGGGGTAAATTTCTACTTGGTTGGATTACCTGATAGTGCCGTTAAAGAAAGTCAACAAAGAATTGACACTGCTTTACGATGTTATAACTATAGAATTCCTGGAAAAAAAATCGTTATCAATATGGCACCAGCTGACATTCGGAAGGAAGGATCAGCATACGACCTTACGATTGCGATTGGAATTTTGATTGCCTCAGAACAGATCAAAGGTGTAAATAAGGTTGAAGATTATTATATTATGGGTGAACTATCTCTTGATGGCACATTACAACCCATACGGGGGGCACTATCCGTAGCTATCGAAGCTAAAAAAAGAGGAAAACGAGGCTTAATTTTACCTGCACAAAATGCTCGCGAAGCAGCAATCGTTGCTGACATTGAGGTTTTAGGAGTTCACAACATCAAAGAAGTCATAGATTTTTTCAATGAAGAGAAAGAGATTGAAAGAATCACGATTAACACACGTGAAGAGTTTCAGCGGAGTTTAAACAACTATGAATTTGATTTTTCGGACGTAAAAGGACAAGAAAACATCAAGCGAGCACTAGAGATTGCTGCGGGTGGAGGGCATAACGTAATTTTAATTGGTCCTCCTGGGTCTGGGAAAACAATGTTAGCCAAGCGATTACCATCAATACTACCGCCACTTACCTTGCACGAAGCACTAGAGACAACAAAAATCCATTCTGTTGCTGGTAAGATGAGTAGGTATGCTTCACTCATCTCCATCCGTCCTTTTCGTTCACCACACCACACAATTAGCGACGTTGCCTTAGTAGGCGGAGGCAGCAGTCCTCAACCTGGAGAGATTTCTCTTGCCCATAATGGAGTACTATTTTTGGACGAACTACCCGAATTTAAAAGGACCGTTTTAGAAGTAATGCGGCAACCTTTGGAGGATAGGTTTGTCACCATTGCACGTTCCAAATATAGCGTAGATTTCCCTGCTTCTTTTATGTTTATTGCGGCAATGAATCCTTGTCCTTGCGGCAATTATAACCATCCCAAAATTCCTTGCACCTGCGGACAGGGATTAGTACAGAAATACCTTAACAAAGTATCAGGGCCATTAATGGACAGAATCGATATACATGTAGAAGTTGTTCCTGTAACGCACGAAGAATTAGCATCTACAAAGCCCGTAGAGAAAAGTGAGGAGATTCGCAAGCGAGTCATTAAGGCAAGAGCAATACAGAACAAGCGGTTTGCTGAATACGAGCGCATCCATTGTAACGCACAGATGTCAAGAAAACAAGTCGAGCAATACTGCTCCATCAGTACCGAAGGAGAAAAGCTACTCAAAACAGCAATGGAACGATTAGGACTTTCGGCACGTGCGTACGACAGAATTCTCAAGGTTGCCAGAACCATCGCAGACTTGGAGGAATCTCCGGAGATTGAGATTGAACACCTCTCTGAAGCGATTAACTTCCGGAGTTTGGATAGAGATAATTGGGGGAGGAGGTGAGGTTTCGCCCCTGAAGGGGCTTTCTGGAACCCATCTGTGAACGCCGTTCCTACCGAGCTGTTGTCCCTGTCGGGACATGGTGTCCGTCGTGGCGGTTACATCCTACCGAGCTTGCGTCCCTGCGGGACATGAAAATCGTCGTGGGTGATGTGCTATACAGGACTATTGTCCCTTCGGGGCACATTCCTGTGCGGTGTCAAACGCAGGGAACTACAACGGTCACGAACAGCCCCGTCAGGGGCCAAAGCTCGGTAGAATGGGCGCCACCGTTCTCCCCATCGTCCCGATAGAGACGGAAGCTCGGTAGAACGAGGAATGTCACGGTCCCCCGTAAACGTCCCTTCAGGGACGAAACAAAAGACGAAAAACAATTATCACACAAACAAATCAAACCATTATGAAATCAATGAGAAACAACACCTACTCGCAAATCCACATACAATTGGTTTTTGCGGTTCAAAACAGACAATCCATGATTCTCGAATCTTGGCGAGAACGTCTGTACAAATACATGATTGCCATAATCCAAAACAACCGTCATAAAGTTCTAGCCATAGGCGGAACGGCAGACCATGTTCACATTCTGATAGGGATGCGCCCATCGCAATCATTGTCCAATTTAATGCAGCTTGTCAAAGGGTGTTCGTCGAAATGGATAAACGAGAACAGGTTGGCAAATGGCTGGTTCTCCTGGCAGGAAGGATATGGTGCCTTCTCATATTCAAAAGATGAAATACCCACCATTATCCGATATATCGAAAACCAGGCGGAACATCACAAACAGCAAGACATGGTGGATGAATACAAACAGATGTTGGAGGAAAATGAGGTTGAATATGACGAACAAAAAATATTCAAACAGGTAGAATGATTTGTTGAAATGTGTAGCAAAGATGGCTTAGTCGTTGGAATAATCTTCATGGTAGAAAACGCTGAACGTTGCACAGGCAATGTCCAGCACACTGTCGTTTAATAGAAGCAAGTAATGCGACAATCCATTTGGAATGTCCAAAGTGACATTGAGTTTTGCAATGAGGTTGAGGTAGGCGGAATTTTCCACTTTGACAAGCGTTGGGTTGCGACCTTCGATTTTAGCATATTGACTCATCAGGTCGTTGAGTCGCAAACTCTCATCAAAAAAACGAAAACATCTGCAGTCCTGAAAACTAAAAATGTCAACAATATCGGTATTCTCCCTCGCCAACTCCAGCGTTAATTCCCAAAAATCCTTCACTGCAAAATAAGAGTAATGGATATTCCATAAATCGTAACGATAGGGGATGTTCTCTGGATGCCACACCTCTTGCTCAACTGGCAAGATGATGTTTTTATAATCTTCCTCGCTGTATTTGACTGTTTCTTCCATATATAGCTTGTTAGTCTTATTCGTTTTTTGTAAGATTGAAAGCCAGACGTGTAAATAATATTCCAAAAGTATGCCGCTTTGGAGATTGCAAAAATACAAAAATTGACAATCGATTCCAAAAAAATTCGGACAAGCAACTCTTTGTTCGAAAAATATTGTAATTTTGCAGTGGATTTCGAATGGAAATAAATATGAAGGCATACGTAAAAAGAGACGCCTATCTTAACCGGCTGATTGTCAGAAGAAACAATAACATGATTAAAGCTGTAACAGGACCACGCCGTGCGGGAAAATCATTCCTGCTAAATCCCATTTTCAAAGATTATCTGTTAAAACAAGGGGTTCCTGAAGACCACATTATCAGTATTTCTTTCGACATTGAAGATGATGAAACGCCTCAGGAACTGCTGGACAGGGAGAAGCTGAAAGAATATCTGTATTCACGAATCGTCTCAAAAACAGAACCTTACTATGTGTTTTTGGATGAGATACAGGAAGTGGAGAATTTTGAGAAGATTGTCAACGGACTGAACAATCGCCCCAATGTGGACGTGTATGTTACGGGCAGCAATTCCAAATTCCTCTCCAACGACATCACCACGATTTTCAGAGGTCGCAGCGACGAGGTGAACATCTTGCCATTCACATTCAAGGAATTTTGTCAGGGTCGGCAAGAGCCAGTCAGTGAATTATGGAAAGAGTATTATACCTATGGGGGGCTGCCTGCACTCAGAATGATGCCGACATACGAACAGAAGACCTCGTATCTGCAAAGACTCTGGAAAAAGACCTATCTTGACGATGTGGTGGAACGGCATCACGTGGAAAACCGTGAGGCTCTCGAGGCAATTGCCGATGCGTTGTGCTCTTCTGTCGGGTCGCTGACCAACACGACAAGAATCACCAACACTCTGGCAAGCGTGAGGAAAATCAAAATCACTGACGATACTGTTGCCAAGTATATCGGCTATCTTGAAGAAGCATTCTTGTTTAACGAAGCCAAGAGGTACAACATCAAAGGGAACAAGTATTACGAGAATATCAAGAAATACTATTCGGTTGATGTTGGGCTGAGAAATGCCCGCCTGAATTACAGGCAACTGGAGCAGACCCACCTGATGGAAAATATTATCTTCAATGAGCTTTTACATCGGGGTTATGCTGTTGATGTCGGGGTAATTGAAGCCCGTGTGATGAAAGACGGGAAATCGGAATACAAGCAGTATGAAGTGGATTTTATTGCAACCAACGGGAACGAAAAGTATTACATCCAATCGGCATACGAACTATCCTCCGAAGCAAAACGCGAGCAAGAACTTAACTCCCTGAAACGAATTGATGATTCTTTCCAGAAAATTGTCATTGTCAAAGACGATATTATGCCATATCGTGACGAAAAAGGTATTTACTTTACAGGGTTGTTTCAGTTCCTGATGGACGAAAAGATAGCAGTAAGCTGAATATGTCGGTAAAAATTTGGAATATTTCTTCCGGAAGAAAAATGGCACTATCAAAGTATCTTTACCGACCGACATTCGGAAGGAAGGCTCTGCATACGATCTTACGATTGCGATTGGAATTTTGATTGCCTCAGAACAGTTCAAAGGTGTAAATAAGGTTGAAGATTATTATATTATGGGTGAACTATCCCTTGATGGCACATTACAACCCATACGGGGGGCACTATCAGTAGCTATCGAAGCTAAAAAAAGAGGAAAACGAGGCTTAATTTTACCTGCACAAAATGCTCGCGAAGCAGCAATCGTTGCTGACATTGAGGTTTTAGGAGTTCACAACATCAAAGAAGTCATAGATTTTTTCAATGAAGAGAAAGAGATTGAAAGAATCACGATTAACACACGTGAAGAGTTTCAGCGGAGTTTAAACAACTATGAATTTGATTTTTCGGACGTAAAAGGACAAGAAAACATCAAGCGAGCACTAGAGATTGCTGCGGGTGGAGGGCATAACGTAATTTTAATTGGTCCTCCTGGGTCTGGGAAAACAATGTTAGCCAAGCGATTACCATCAATACTACCGCCACTTACCTTGCACGAAGCACTAGAGACAACAAAAATCCATTCTGTTGCTGGTAAGATGAGTAGGTATGCTTCACTCATCTCCATCCGTCCTTTTCGTTCACCACACCACACAATTAGCGACGTTGCCTTAGTAGGCGGAGGCAGCAGTCCTCAACCTGGAGAGATTTCTCTTGCCCATAATGGAGTACTATTTTTGGACGAACTACCCGAATTTAAAAGGACCGTTTTAGAAGTAATGCGGCAACCTTTGGAGGATAGGTTTGTCACCATTGCACGTTCCAAATATAGCGTAGATTTCCCTGCTTCTTTTATGTTTATTGCGGCAATGAATCCTTGTCCTTGCGGCAATTATAACCATCCCAAAATTCCTTGCACCTGCGGACAGGGATTAGTACAGAAATACCTTAACAAAGTATCAGGGCCATTAATGGACAGAATCGATATACATGTAGAAGTTGTTCCTGTAACGCACGAAGAATTAGCATCTACAAAGCCCGTAGAGAAAAGTGAGGAGATTCGCAAGCGAGTCATTAAGGCAAGAGCAATACAGAACAAGCGGTTTGCTGAATACGAGCGCATCCATTGTAACGCACAGATGTCAAGAAAACAAGTCGAGCAATACTGCTCCATCAGTACCGAAGGAGAAAAGCTACTCAAAACAGCAATGGAACGATTAGGACTTTCGGCACGTGCGTACGACAGAATTCTCAAGGTTGCCAGAACCATCGCAGACTTGGAGGAATCTCCGGAGATTGAGATTGAACACCTCTCTGAAGCGATTAACTTCCGGAGTTTAGATAGGGACAATTGGGGGAGGAGGTGAGGTGGAAAGCAAACAATTACAGGGGCAGATTCCGCGTCCCATCCTCCCGGACTGATCGGCACGATCACAATGGCGGAGAGATTTTTGTCACCATCTGCACCCACCACAGAAGACACCATTTCATAGAAATCGTGACGGGATTGATTGAAATGAGAAAGGATGTCACATTTGGAATCTTTACCCCAATATTAATCCACCATCATTGGCGAAGGCAACACTGTAGCCGAAGCCAAAGTAGATTTTGAAAACTCCGTGCGTGAAGTCATTGAAACTTATGAAGAAACGGGGATAAAAGACCCTGACCATTTGAAGGAGATCACATTTATATATAAATATGATTTGCCTTCTTTTCTAAGTTACTACGATTATTTCAACATAAGCCGGCTGGCCAAGTATGCGGGCATAAACGCATCGTTGATGCGACAGTAAAAGTGTGGTCAATATGTATCGGAAAAGCATGTCTTGAAGATTCAGGATGCCATCCATAAAATCGGCAAGGAGCTGGCGTCTGTTCAGCAGTTATAATTATGCCTTCGCGCCATGCGTCAGACATAAATGTAACTTCATTCAAGTCTCTGGCAGCAGACCATGAGACATTCATACAAGGGAACTGTTTTTGCGAGCAGGAAAAAAGCACTATATTCAAATACACGTACGTTGATGTGATGATCAGGAGCAAAAAAAGGAGGAAAACTTTGAATTTTCCTCCTTTTTTTATCAGAATTCATTTCTATTATTTGTCTTTCTTCTTTCCTTTCTCCTTATTGCCCTTCTTGCTTATCAGTTTCTTTAAAAGACCAGGTTCGTTGGAAGTCACCGTAGGATGGCTTACCAGTACACCTGCACCGACTTGCTGTTCATTGCTGTCAAAAACGATTTTATCCAATGTTAACATATCCATATCGATTGTATTTACCTTTTTGTCGCATGCGACAACCACCTGATATCCCAAAACATTTTCATTCTGGTCTTTTCCTACAAGCACAAGCACTCCGTTGTTTGCCTCAACAGTCTCTAACGAAGCAAATTCCACAGGATCGATAGGTCTAAAATTCTTATAGGTTGCAGGATAACCCGTCACGGTGACGGTCACATACTTCTTACCCATAATCTTGGTATTAATCTGATACATGGGAGCGACCAGGACATCAGCGTTAGACTCCTTCAATGCGGAATAAACAGCATTGTCTATCATCTCTTTCTCGTTGATAGGCGCATTTTTCTTACATTCATAGTTGAAAACACCTGTCACCTTCTGTGCTTTGATATCAAGATCCGCATAAATCGGATTTGTAATGGGATCCAGAATACGTGCGGTGGATACCACCTTACTGGTGCTACAAGATGTCACCACAACAGCAGCGACCAAGCATACAAAATAAAATAGATTCTTTTTCATAACTTGAATTTTAGTTGATAATTTGATGTCGCAAAAGTACAAAGAAAAAAAATAATTTGCAAAAAAATCGGAATTTTTCAATCCCGAACACAGCGCACGGACAATCCTATATCCATTTCCACCAGTGCCTCACGCAGGTAGTATCCCAAAAAGTGTGTAATTTCCAGCAAATATGATATATTTGCAAAACT
>CALGTS010000043.1 GCA_937901925.1 uncultured Bacteroidales bacterium
AAATAATTTTAACTTTAACTATTGCAGTTCTTACTGCTTTTTTATTCTCTTCTTGTAATAAAGAAAACGATGCAGACTATGTTCTTAAAGTTGGTGATAGTTTCTGTTTGAACTTAATAGAAAATCCATCCGCGAATATGACTTGGGAATGGATCAATTCAGATAAAATAGAAATAATCAGTATGACAAGTACTGTTTGTCTTGAATGTTCACCATATTCCGACACATCCATGAGCATTTCTGATACCTCTATTACCCTTGGCGGATTATCCACTTATAGCTACTGCTTTAAAGCTGAAAAAGTAGGATACTGTCTTGTTCAAATGGTATATGCAAAAGATGCCTCAGAAGAGTATCAGCGAGAAATTCATTTTTCAATACGTGTAATTGATTAATTTTTGAAAGCCGTTGCAGATTGTGACGGCTTTTTGTTTGTCCTATATTCTCCGTTGATAAACGCCTATCTTTGCCTCACTAAAGACGAAGATATGGACGAAATACTACAATGGCTCACCAACGGCAAAGACTACGCAGAGGGCGTCTCCATCCTGGAACGCCACCACAAGAACCGCACCTTTGTGCAGCACTTCCGGCACTCAACACCGAAATTCGCCGCCGCCAAACTGGAGTACGAGCTTCGCAAACTCCTCAAAGGCAAATCCGTGGCGGCAAATCAGACCAGGCCAACCGCCCCGCCGTGGACGTTGACAAACGTCTCCAAACCGAAAGCGGCGAAATCCGAAACACCGATTCCATCCATCATTGTGCAGGCCAAGGATGAACTCTATGGGCTGTTCACCGCCATATCCACCGCCCACCGCAAACTCTACGAGCTTGGCGAGGGCAACTCCGAGGATGTGGTGGCGCAGCGCAGGCGGGCAGCAAAAAAAAGAAAAACCCCGCCTGTGGCGGGTCGCGAAAAAAAAAGCCAGCAGAATCCTGCTGGCTTTTTTTGTTTGGGTAACGATTAAAGAACGTTGAAAGGTGTAAGAAGTCCCTTTCCGATTTCAACGGCTTTAATGTTATCTGGAATAAGGTGGTGGTGGCGTTCTGGAAGAGATTTTTGCAAACCTTTTTCCAACATTTCGCGAGTTACGATAGGTTTAACAGCCAAGAAACCACCGAGAATAATCATATTGAAAAGTTTCATAATACCAATTTCTGAAGCTTTGTCAGCAGCAGCCACTTGGTAGATGTTGATATCTTTTCTTGTTGGGTGGTGAGAGATACCGTTTGGATCGTAAATTAAGAGCCCACCAGGTTTAACTGAGGCTTCAAATTTATCCATTGATTGTTGATTCAAGATGATAGCGGTATCAAACTGATTAAGATATGGTGAGCAGATTCTTTCGTCGCTGAGGATAACAGTTACGTTAGAAGTACCTCCGCGCATTTCTGGACCGTAAGAAGGCAACCAGCTCACCTCTTTATTTTGCATAATGCCGGCGTATGCCAAAATTTTACCCATTGAGAGCACACCTTGACCGCCGAAGCCTGCTATAATTATTTCTTCTGTCATTTTCTTATCAATTTTAATGTTTACTATTTTTTTCTCAATGAGTAAGTTTTTTCATTGGGGGCATCGTAGGTACCTAAGCGGTCAATGAATGGTTGTTGATATTTGCCATCAACTTTCATATCTCCTAATGGGAAATATTCGAGCATATTGTCTGCCAACCATTGATTAGCTTGGGTTGGAGTCATTTTCCAACCTGAGTTACAGTTAGAAACAACTTCTACGAAAGAAACACCTTTGTTAAGTTTTTGGTTTTCGAAAGCTTGGCGAATAGCTTTTTTACATTTGCGTGCTAATGCAGGAGTGTAAACAGCTTGGCGAGTTACGAAATATGTACCAGGAAGTTGTGCCAACATTTCGGTAATTCTCATTGTGTGTCCCATAATTTGAGGATCACGACCATAAGGACTGGTAGCAGTTTCCATACCTTCGAGGGTTGTTGGAGCCATTTGACCGCCAGTCATACCATAAATACCGTTGTTGATAAAGATCATAGTAACGTTTTCGCCGCGGTTACAAGCGTGCATAACTTCACCACATCCAATAGATGCTAAGTCACCGTCACCTTGGTAAGAGAAAACGAAGTTTTCTGGATACAATCTTTTAACTGCAGAAGCGATAGCGGGAGCGCGACCGTGAGCTGCTTCGATAAAGTCAACATCGAAGTAGTTGTATGCCAACACTGAGCAACCAACAGGAGCAATACCGATAGTTCTATCTTGAATTCCCATCTCTTCGATTACTTCAGCCACCATTCTATGAACTGTCCCGTGTCCGCAACCAGGGCAATAGTGCATAACAGCATCAGTCAAAACTGGCGTACGTTTATACACCAAATTTTCGGGTTTTATAATATCTTCTCTTGTCATAATTCTAAGTTCTATTTATTTATCAATTTTTTTAAAGCCTCAAGTACTTCGATAGGAGTAGGAATAACGCCACCATATCTTCCGAAGTGTTCTACAGGTACTTTGCAATCTACAGCTAATTTGATGTCTTCGATCATTTGACCTGCGCTCATCTCAACGCTGAGGATTTTCTTCATACGACCGCCAATTTCGCGAATAGCTTTGGTTGGGAATGGCCACAAAGTAATAGGACGGATAAGACCCACTTTAATGCCTTCTGCGCGTGCTAATTCAACTGCTTTTTGGCAGATACGAGCTGCTGAACCGTATGCTACAAAGATATATTCTGCATCGTCGCAATGGATTGCTTCGTGACGAGCTTCTTTCTCTTCGCATTCTCTATATTTAGCTTGGATGCGGTCGTTGATTTTCTCTTGTTTAAGAGCTTCCAATTCCAAAGAGGTTACAATATTGTGTCCGCGGCTTGCTGGTTTTCCCATTGCTGCCCATGGACATTCTTTTGCAATCTCTTCATTGGTGCGGCGTGGAGTGTAGTCGTCAACTTCCACCTTTTCCATTACCTGACCAATAACACCATCAGAAAGGATGATCGCTGGATTTCTATATTTGAAAGCCAAGTCGAAACCTAACTTTACAAAATCATACATCTCCTGTACTGATGCTGGCGCCAAGGTAATCAAACGATAGTCACCATGACCACCACCTTTAGTAGTTTGGAAATAATCAGATTGTGAAGGTTGGATAGTACCCAAGCCTGGGCCTCCTCTTACTACGTTAACGCAAAGTGCAGGAAGTTCAGCACCAGCAATGTAAGAAAGTCCTTCTTGCATAAGGCTGATACCTGGACTTGATGAAGAGGTCATTACTTTTTTGCCAGTAGCAGCACCACCATAAACCATGTTGATAGATGCAGCTTCACTTTCGGCTTGAAGAACAACCATTCCTGTTGTCAAATATGGTCTTTCTGCCATCAGATGTTCCAAAACTTCTGATTGCGGAGTGATAGGATAACCGAAATAGCCGTCACAGCCACAACGAATGGCAGCTTCTGCGATAGCTTGGTTACCTTTCAATAATTTTAATTCTTTTGCCATTTCTCTAAGTTGTTAATTGTTAATTGTATTAATTCTTTCTTATGTACCTAGGTTATTCTTTTACGCGGTAAACTTCAATTACGCCATCAGGACAAATAACTGCACAGCTTGCACAGCCTACGCATGCGTTTTCGTCCACAAGTTCTAGGTAGTTATATCCTTTTGCATTTACCTTTTTGGAGAGGGCAATGCATTTGTTAGGACATCCGGTGATGCAAACTGCACAACCTTTACACTTTTCAGTGTCAATAACTAATGCTCCTTTAAATGCCATAGTTTTATAATTTAATGTTATTAATTTGATTTATAGTGATTTGTCTTTTTTCTAAACAGGGTACGAAATTACAACTTTTTTTAATATAAAATCGTTTTTTTCATTTTTTTTTCAGATTTTATTTCTTTTGACTTCTACTTCTAATCATTGCACCCGTTTTGCTTTTCCCTAACCTGATAAAGTCGGTGAGAGGACGAGCTGCAGGGCAGGTGAATGAACAGGAACCACATTCGCAGCAGTTCATAATGCCGTTAGCCTCACAATCTTCCCAACGTCCTTTCTCTGAAAGTGTTGCAATAAGGATAGGCTGAAGACCCATCGGACAACCATAAACGCATTTTCCGCATCTAAGACAAGCGGTTACTTCCGCGCGTTTGCTCTCTTTTTCATCCATCAAAAGTAAACTTGACATTCCCTTTACGGTATAGCAATTCAGGTTTGACATCGCTTTGCCCATCATTGGACCACCAGCAATTACTTTACCAATACCTTCAGGAATGGTTACGGTATCAAGAATTTCTTGAACAGGAGTTCCTAAGCGTACACGGTAGTTCTTGCGGGTTTGTAATGTTTTCCCCGTAACAGTGAGGAAGGTCTCTATCAATGGACGATTTTTCTGAACCGCATAGTAAACAGCATGGCAAGTAGAAATGTTGTTGACAATAACGCCTACTTCAATTGGTAATTTTCCATTCGGTACTTCTCGGCCAGTGAGCGCCTTGATAAGTTGCTTTTCTGCACCTTGTGGATATTTAGGTTTTAAAGGAATAATCTCAATTTCAGGAATGTTAGCTGTCAACTCTTTAAAGTGTTTTATCGCATCAGGTTTGTTGGCTTCGATGCCGATGAGCGCTTTGGGAGCACCTGAAGCTATCAACAATGCTTTGATACCTATAATGCATTTGTCGGCATTTTCTAACATAAGTCGATGGTCAACAGTGATATAGGGCTCACACTCGGCAGCATTTACCAACAGATAATCTACTTTTTTGTCGGGTGGAAGCATATATTTTACGTGAGCGGGGAAACAAGCTCCTCCCAAACCAACAATTCCACACTCCTTAATTCTGTCGATAATCTCCTTTTTAGAAAGCGTAATCTCCTCTTTTAATTCAGGAGATCGGTCAATGCTTTCATCCCATTCATCTCCTTGTACTTCAATAATAACGGCATTCTTTTTGAAACCGAGTGCGTCAACTACGGGTTCAATGCTTTTGACGGTTCCTGAGAAAGGGGAGTGGACATTGGCACAGATGACTGCTTCTGCTTTTCCAATCAATTGACCAACTTTCACGTAATCTCCTTTTTGTACTATAGGGGTTGATGGGGCTCCCAAGTTTTGCTGAAGGAGTACTGTTCCTACTTTGGGAAGTGGAAACTCTTCAATAGCGTTACTTTTAGAAAATTTATTTTCAGCAGGATGGATTCCACCGATTTTAAAGGTTTTCATATATTAAGGATAATTAGTAATCAAATTAGTTTTCCGTTGCAGGTTGTTCTGCTTTTTCAGTAGCTTTGGGTGCGGGGAAATTAACGGCGCAGATAGCTCCCGTAGGACATTCGCTAACGCACTTACGGCAAAGTTTACATTTTTGATAATCGATATATGCTAATGAGTTTTCAACGGTAATCGCCTCGAATGGACATACTTTCGCGCACTTGCCGCAGCCGATACATGCTACAGAGCAGTTTTTCTTGGCAGCAGCACCTTTTTCTTTATTAACACAGCTTACGAATACGCGTCTATTCATTTTACCTTTTAAGCGCAACTCAATGATAGAGCGAGGGCAGTTGGCAACACATTTTCCGCAGCCTACACATTTTTCTTCGTCAACAACGGGCATCTTGGTTTCGGGATTGATAGCGATAGCATCGAAAGGACAAGCCTTTACGCAGTCACCACAACCTAAGCACCCAAATACGCAGGCGCTTTCACCAGCAAAGATAGATGTTGCAAAAGCACAACTTACGGCAGAGTCGTAAAGCACTTTTGCAGGTGCATTCTCGCACGTTCCGTTGCAGCGAACCACTGCAATCTTCGGCTCCATAATTACACTATCAATTCCTAATGCTTCCGCAATTTTTTGAATTGTCTCTGAAGAGGCACTTGGACAAGAACATCCTTCCATTGAGTTATTATTCACCAATGTTTCTGCCATAGCTCTGCAACCTGCAAACCCACAGCCTCCACAATTCGCACCTGGTAAAAGGTCACAAACAATGTCAATTCGAGGGTCTTCATGAACGTAGAAAGCTTTTGATACAAAATATAATATGATTGCAGCCAATAAACCAATTACGCCTAAAATCAATGCTGCTGAAAGAATCAAATTTATGTGCATATTCGTTATAATTTTTTATTCTGCAAAGATAAAAAAAAATCTTACTTTTGCCAACAATTTTGTGAGAAAATATTTTTGAGGAAAATCTTTCTTGCAGAATCTCGTTACAATTTAGTAGTTGAATTTGGAATGCTATATAAATCAAGAGTTTAATATTGTAAAAGTTAAAAAAATAAAATCACGATGCAATTTACTCATCCAGAGTTTCTATATGGACTTCTTTTTATTCTGATACCCATATTTATACATCTTTTTAATTTTAGAAGATATAGAACAGCATATTTTTCTAATGTGAAGTTGTTGCAACATTTGGTAACTCAGACGAAGCGTGAGTCTCAAATCAAGCAATGGGTAGTGCTCTTTCTTCGTGTTTTGGGAATTGCCGCATTGGTAATTGCTTTTGCTCAACCCTATATTCCAAATGAAAATGAAACCAAGTCTGGAAGTTTGATTACCATTTTTATCGATAACTCCTTTTCAATGGATGCAGAGTCGCAAAATGGAACCTTTTTGAACGAAGCCACTGATGTTGCGAAGAATATTGTTAATGCATATAGCTATGATGATGATTTTCTGTTGGTTACGCAGGAACTTTCAGGAAAGATGTCGCACGTTCTAAATAAAGATGAAATTCTGGAAAAGATTGATGAGGTGCAAATTTCAAACTATTCTCATTCGTGGAATGATGTCTTGAGTTTTTTGGAAAAAGCTTCTCAAAATTCCTTGAAAGAACAGAAAAATAACTATTTTATCTCTGATTTTCAAGATAATTATGATTTAGAACCTTTGAAAAAAGATACCCTTTCAACACAATATATTTTGCAAGTAGGAGCTAAAGAGTTGAATAATGTGAGCGTTGATAGTTGTTGGTTTATGACACCTGTCTTAAAACAAGGATATCAAGTAACTTTGATGGTTCGCATATCTAACTATAGTCAGAATGATATTCAGAAATTACCCGTTCGCTTATATATAAATGGTTCGCAAGTAACATCTGTTCCTGTTGATGTTAGAGCGCAAAGTTTCGCGGATGTGCCGTTGAATTATACTATTCATAATAGTGGTGTTCAGAAAGGAAAATTAGAAATTAACGATGCGCCGATTACTTTTGATGACCAGCTTTTCTTTACTTATAATGTAAGTGAAGAGGCAAAAATTGTTGTTATACAAGAGGAAGAAAACAGATATTTGTCAGCATTGTATGAAAAAGATTCTGTCTTTTCGTGTGAGGTGATGAATTTGAATAGTATCAATTATTCCCACTTTTTGGGAAGTCAGTTGGTGGTTTTAGATCAAGTAAAGAGTATCTCTACAGGGTTGAGTGATGAGTTGCAGAAGTATGTGAATGCTGGTGGAAATATTTTAGTATTTCCAAGTGCCGAGATGGACCCCACATCGTGGAGCACATTCCTTTCTGCAATGGAGGTGCCTGTCTATAATGAGTTGGTTAACAAAGAGGTTCGAATCGGGAAAAT
This sequence comes from uncultured Bacteroidales bacterium, assembly GCA_937901925.1. GTDB lineage: Bacteria > Bacteroidota > Bacteroidia > Bacteroidales > WCHB1-69 > JAEZOU01. The sequence goes on from CALGTS010000043.1 coordinate 7,571, forward strand.
TAACTACGAAAGTGTCTATTTTAAAGATGCTATCGAACAAGGTGAAGGGAGATTATCAATGCCAATGGTTACTCAATATTTTAATTATTCCGTAGGGTCAGGTGCCGCTGAAACAATTCTAACTTTAGAAAATGGAGCTCAATTGTTGACGGGGTTTCAGGTCGGTACTGGACGTGTGGTGCTTTCTGCTGTAGCCATGAACGATAATTTCGGAGCTGCACACAAAAATGCAATTTTCTTTATTCCATTGCACAATATTGGTATCTTGAGTCAAATTAATATGCGACTTTATAATACATTGGGACATAATTTAATGCAAGTTATTCCGCTACCAGAAAATAGTAATGTTGACTTCTTTACAATGAGGTCGGAAAGTAATGGTACAGAGTTTGTTCCAGAGCAGCGCACAACAGGCAAAGAGTTGATGCTCTATTTTCATGACCAAGTGCAGGAGTCTGGTTTTTACGATTTAGTGGGAAATGAGCAAAAAATGTCAACATTAGCATTTAATTTCAATCGTGCTGAGTCAAATTTGAGTTATCATACAGATAAGGAAATTGAGCAGATGATAGAGGAAAGCAATGGTAAAATCCAGCCGTTAGATGTACAAACTAAGGATTTAACGCAGGAGATTCAAAATAAAATGCAAGGCAAACAGCTGTGGCGCTATTTTATCTTTAGCGCACTACTCGCATTCTTATTAGAGGTGCTGTTACTTCGCTTTTGGGGTAGAAAAAAGGTGAAATCATAAAAATTTAAAATAATGGCATTAGTAGATTCTTTTCAGAAAAATGGAAGTTGGCTGTTTAAATATCGCGGAGTGATTCCCGTTGTAATATTTATTTTGGCAATTCCATTTCTTTTTCAACGAGGTTTTCTTATTGAGTATGCCTCACAAAATTGTTGGGTGAAATCAGCGATTTATGCAGTTGCAGTTCTGATCTCCTTGCTCGGCTTGTTTGTGCGTTGCTATACCATAGGTACTACACCTCGAGGAACCTCAGGAAGAAATACCGAAAAACAAGTTGCTAAAGTTTTGAATACTAAAGGAATATATTCTGTCGTTAGGCATCCTTTATATTTGGGAAATTATCTAATGTGGGCAGGGATTTTGTTGGCAACATTGCACATACCCATATTTATAGTTATCTCCTTGATTTACTGGATATATTATGAAAGAATTATGTTTACGGAGGAAGCCTATTTGGAATCTCAGTTTGGCGAAGAATTTCGTCAATGGTCGTTGCGTGTACCACCGTTTATTCCTGCATTAGGACAATTTGAACGCAGCGAAATTCCATTCTCTTTCCGAACCGTGTTGCGTCGCGAATATGCTGGTGTTTTGGCAATGACTTTGTTGTTTACGGGTTTGGATTACTTTACAGCTATTCAAATGAATTATTCAGATTACATTCCTGATACCACATTTCAATGGTGTAGGCCATCTCTCTATATTCTTGTTGTTATTCTTCTATTAACCTTGACTTTACGCACGTTAAAACATCATACAAAGGTTTTAAATCGCCTCGAAGGAAGAGACTAATTAAATAATCATATTAACAATTTAAACATAGAAAAATGAACATTTCACACATCGAACACATCGGCATTGCCGTTAAAAGTTTGGAAGAATCAATTCCTTATTATGAAAACATTTTAGGCTTAAAATGTTACAAAATTGAAGAAGTTGCTGATCAAAAGGTAAAAACAGCTTTCTTTATGGTAGGGCAAACCAAAATTGAACTTTTGGAGCCAACATCTCCAGAGAGTACTATTGCTAACTTTATTGAAAAGAAAGGCGAAGGAATGCACCATATCGCTTATAAAGTGGATAGCGTTAGTGATTCTTTGGCAGAAGCTGAAAGCAAAGGCGTTCGTTTGATTGATAAAGCTCCTCGCGGTGGCGCTGATGGTTTGAAAATTGCTTTCTTGCATCCAAAATCTACTTGTAGCGTTTTAACCGAACTTTGTGAAGAATAAAAGTTAATTTCTGATTTTTAATATTATTATTGTATGAAAATATGGAAATCTATCTTAATAGTTCTTGCCATCTTTCTATGTGCAGCTTGTGGCGAAGAGGTTGAGAATATCTCACCAACCTGTGCCATAATTTCTCCTCAACAAGGAGCCCAGTTTACGTACGGCATCTCTTTGAATGTGGAGGTTACTGCTAATGATGAAGATGGCAATATCACTCACGTAATGTTATATGTTGATAATCGTGAAGTGGGAACCCAAACAGAAGCTCCATACATTTTCTATGTACCAGCATCTCGGCTAACGGTTGGTGCCCACATTATCAAGGCGATTGCTTACGATAATTCTGGTGATGTTTGCCAACATAATGTTTCTATTCGTGTCAATAGTGTACCAGAGGAAGTTACAAAATATTCTGTAGGTGAATATTATCAGAATGGTGCTACTCGTGGCGTAATTTACCAAATTAGTGCAGATAGTACGCACGGAATGTTGCTCTCTTTAGTTGAAAGTGAAGCAATGTGGGCCGATTTTTCTGCTGCAACATTACAAACATTAGCCAATCACACCAATAATGGAAACGCCAATCACAATACGCTTAATATCAATTATGGCTTGTCGGCTTTCCCAGCTGTGCTTTGGGCAGCAAATCTTAACGATGGAAATACTTCGGGTTGGTACCTTCCAGCTAAAAATGAACTTGCAGATATCCAAGAGGTAGCAGAACTATTGCAAAATACTCTTCAACAGCATGGTGCACCTACCATTGCAGAATCTTGTTATTGGAGTTCTACAGAAAGTTCTGCCGAAAATGCATGGTCTGTGGATTTGGGAACAGGGGAAACCCTTCAGCAGACCAAAACCGATACATTAAGAATCAGAGCGATACGAGAATTCTAAAAATAGATTTGTTGCCAATTCATCTATTTAGGTAACAAATTTATTATCAAAACATCGGCTATTGTCTTTATCAAAAGGGGGTAGCCGATGTCTTTTTTATCTTGCAGCAATTGAAAGATTTTATTGCTGTAAAATATTAGCAGATTCAAAATAGTTCCAAAAAATCTTTCTCAAAACTGACAATATCAAAAATATTGGTATCTTTGCAGGTTGTTAAATTGAAATGCGTTTTCGTCGCATTCACTGTAGAAAAAATATCAATAAAAATAGTAGTTATGAGTAATATCTTAGATCTATCCCCAAAACGTGTATTTTATTATTTTAACGAAATTTGTCAAATTCCTCACCCTTCTAAAAAGGAAGCAAAAATGACAGAGTGGCTTATGGAAACGGGTAAAGCTTTAGGTTTGCCTACCAAACGTGATGCCATCGGTAATGTGTTGATTTCTAAGCCTGCCACCCCAGGAAAAGAAAATGTTACCCCTGTGATTTTCCAAAGTCACATGGATATGGTATGCGAAAAGAATGCAGATACCGATTTTGATTTCGATAAGGATGCAATCCAACCTTGGGTGGACGGTGAGTGGTTGAAAGCCAAAGGAACAACTCTCGGCGCTGACGATGGTATCGGTATGGCAATTCAATTGGCACTTTTGGAAGATAAATCTATTGAACATGGTCCAATTGAATGCTTGTTTACGGTAGATGAAGAAACTGGACTTACGGGTGCTGAACATCTTGAAGCTGGGTTTATGAACGGAAAAATGTTGCTAAATTTAGATTCTGAAGATGAAGGTGAATTCTTTATCGGTTGCGCTGGTGGAAAAGATACACAAGCATTTTTCGATTGTGAATATGTACCAGTTCCTAAGGGTTATATAGCTTATAATGTGATTGTAAAAGGATTACAAGGTGGTCACTCTGGTGATGATATCAACAAAGGAAGAGGTAATGCTGTGAAATTATTAAACCGTATTCTCTGGAACTCTTACCAATATTTCGACCTTTTCATTGCTTCTATTGATGCGGGAAATCTACGCAACGCTATTGCTCGCGAAGGTAAAGCACACGTAATTGTTCCCGAAGCAAAAAAAGCTGAGTTTGAAAGTTATCTCAATGAAATGGATGAAATCTATAAAAAAGAGTATGCCGTAACTGACCCAGGTGTAATGGTGATTTTTGAAGCTGCTCCAATGCCAGAGAAGGTTTGGGACGAATATCTACAAGTAGATGTGATGAATGCATTGTATGTTTGCCCTCATGGAGTGTTGGCAATGTCGCAAGATATAGAAAATTTTGTGGAAACTTCTACCAACTTGGCTTCTGTAAAGGTGAAAGAGGGACGTATCGTGATTTCGACAAGCCAAAGAAGTTCTGTGGAATCCAAAAAGCAAGATGCTGTAGATATGGTGTCTGCAACTTTCTACTCTGTAGGCGCTTCCGAAGTTATTAATGGCGATGGCTATCCAGGTTGGACTCCTAATCCAAATTCCGAAGTAATGAAGGTGCTCGATACCGCATACCAAAATCTTTTCCACAAAAAACCAGCTATCAAGGCTATTCATGCAGGTCTCGAGTGTGGACTCTTTTCATTGAAATATCCAAATTTAGATATGGTTTCTTACGGTCCAACTTTGCGCGGTGTGCACTCTCCAGATGAAAAATTGCAAATTGCTACAGTTCAACAAGTTTGGGACTTGACAGTGGAATTTTTGAAGATCTTAAAATAATCCCAATGAAGACCATTAATCTTACCTCCGTCAAAAATATTATTTTGGATTTAGGAGGTGTCATATACGACATCCGCTATGAAAACATAGCGGATGTTTTTAAATCGTACGGAATTGACGATTTTACAAAATATTATACCCAAGCTCAACAATCAGAGGCAATAGACCTTTTTGAAGAGGGAAAAATTTCTACGGAGAAGTTTCGTGAATATATACGCTCTATCTCTCCCATCTCTTTGACAGATAGTCAAATTGATAATGCTTGGAATGCAATTATGATTGATATTCCGTCAGAAAGAATTGATTTTCTGAAAAAACTGAAAGAGAAATATCGCTTGTTTCTATTCAGTAATACAAATCAACTTAATTACGATTTTTATATTCCTTTTGTAAAAGAGAAGTTTGGTTATAACATCTTTGATGAACTTTTTGAAAAGGCATATTTCTCCCATATTTTGCAGATGAGAAAGCCAAATCCAGAAGGATTTCAAACTATCTGTAAAGAAAATGGATTAATACCTTCGGAAACTTTGTTTATTGATGATACCGAGCGCCATATTCAAGGTGCAGAGCGTTGTGGCTTGCAAACATTATGGTTACAAGGTGAGCTTTGTGATATGGATTTTCTATTGTAAATAAACATTTTGTTGGAGATGTAAGTTATTGTTTTTTAATTTATAAAGTATGAAAAGTGAGATTTTAGGAAGAAAAATTATCGAGGCTTTGACCAAAAGTACGAAAGAGAAATTAAACTACAAACAGATTGCTGCGAAGGTGGGTATTTATGACCGGCAAGGTCGTGAGCAGGTGAAAGCGTTGATTAATGAGTTTGTAGATGCCCATATTGTGATTCACGCAGGAAGAGGTAAGTATAAAATTAATCCTAAGTATCTTACACAAAAAACTACCAATAAAAACTTTATGGTAGGAAGAGTGCAGATTAATCGAAGTGGAACGGCATTTGTTATTTCTGAAAATGATTTGGCGGAAGATGTGTTTGTTGCAGAAGCGAATCTAAGCAATGCTTTACATAACGATTTAGTGAAAGTTTTAGTGTTCCCAGCTCGCAATAAACGAAGCCCAGAAGGTGAAGTTGTAGAAGTTATTGAACGTAGCAAAAAGCAGTTGGTGGGTACTATTCAAATTAGCAAGGGAATTGCTTACTTTATCCCCGATAATCCTGTTTATCGTCGTGATATTCTCATTCCTGGTAGAATGCTCAATGGAGCAAAGTCTGGCGAAAAGGTTGTAGTGGTTATTACGGATTGGGTGGCAGGTACCCGAAGCCCGTTAGGAGAAGTACGTTTTGTGTTAGGAAAACCAGGAGAGAATAATGTGGAGATGAATGCAATATTGGCAGAAAATGACTTTCCATTGGCTTTCCCAGAAACAGTTCTGAATGAATGTGCTGATATTAACCCTAATATTCCAGAAAAAGAGATACGAAGTCGTAGAGATTTTCGCAATGTTACTACGTTTACTATTGATCCTGCCGATGCTAAGGATTTTGACGATGCAATCTCATACGAAAAGTTGGAAAATGGTCTCCATCGTGTGGGAGTACATATTGCCGATGTATCTTACTACGTGCGTCCAAACTCCGAAATTGATAAAGAAGCCTATTCACGCGGAACCTCTATCTACTTGGTGGATAGAACTATCCCAATGCTTCCTGAAAAACTTTGTAACGAACTCTGCTCCTTAAAACCTAATGAAGAGAAATTGTGCTATAGCGCAGTCTTCGACCTTGATGATAATGCTAAAGTTTATAAAGAGTGGTTTGGTAGAACTGTAATAAACTCCAATCGTCGTTTTACTTATGAAGAGGCACAAGAAATTATAGAATCGCAATCGGGAGAGTTGGCCGAAGAGATTTTAAATGTGCACAATCTTTCACAAGTGCTTAGAAAACAAAGGTTTGATAATCATGCGATAAATTTTGAAACTGAGGAGGTGAAATTTAAATTGGATGAAAATAGTAAACCAATCGGCGTCTATTTAAAAGTGCAAAAGGAGGCAAATTTCTTAATCGAAGAGATGATGCTGTTAGCAAATCGTCGTGTAGCAGAGAAAATCGGAAAGAAATCCTCCAAAAATAAGGAGATTAAAACTTTTGTTTATCGTGTACACGATGAACCTATTGAGGATAAACTAGCAACATTTAAGAATTTTGTAGGCAAATTGGGCTACGATTTGCAAGCTGGAAATCGTAAGCAATTTACCGAATCGCTCAACAAGATGTTGGAGGCAGCAAAGGAGAAAAATGAATATGGCTTATTGGGAAAATTGTCGGTGCGAATTATGGCACGCGCTATCTATACTACCGATAATATCGGTCACTTCGGCCTAGCATTTCCTTATTATACGCACTTTACTTCGCCTATTCGTCGTTACCCTGACCTAATGGTGCACCGCTTGTTGGATGATTATCTGAATCAGAAGCCCTCCGCTAATAAGGTACAGTTTGATGAATATTGTAAGCACTGCTCAATGATGGAACAGAAAGCTACTGAGGCAGAACGAGCATCTATTAAGTACAAGCAAGCTGAATATCTGGTTGATAAAATTGGTCAAGAGTTTGATGCTACCGTTAGTGGTATTGCTAAATGGGGAGTTTTTGCAGAACTAAATGAGTCTAAATGCGAAGGATTAATCCCTATGAAATCTTTTGATGACGATTTCTACTACATTGATGAGGATAATTATACTTTGGTAGGGCTTCATAATGGGAAAAATATTCGCTTTGGTGATACAATCCGTATTAAAGTGGTTGAAGTTGATTTGTTGAAAAAAACTATGACTTTTGATAGGGTCTGAAATTTTTTTGATAATTTATTTTGTTGACTATTAGGGTTTTATCTTGTTATAGGGTCTTTTTTATTAACATTTGTTAGGATTTGTTAGGATTTATTATATCTTTGCACTCTGTTTTACTATGAAAAGTATGTATATAATTGCGGGTTGTAATGGTGCCGGAAAAACTACAGCGGCATACTGCATTTTGCCTGAAATGCTTCAGTGCAATGAGTTCGTTAATGTGGACGAAATTGCTCGCGGTTTATCTCCTTTTCATCCCGAAAGTGTCTCATTTTTAGCAGGTAAGTTGATGTCACGTCGTGTTTCAGAATTAATGGAACGTGGTGAAACTTTTGCAGTAGAAACCACTTTGGCTGCGATTGTCTATCGTGAAAAGGTTCTTTATGCGCAAAGTATTGGCTACTGCGTAACACTTATCTATTTTTGGCTAAATAGTCCAGAGTTGGCAAAAGAACGTGTCAAAATTCGCGTTTCTGAAGGTGGTCACGATGTACCACCCCATCTTATCGAAAGAAGATATAAACGCGGCCTTGTCAATCTTTTTAAAGTATTCCTTCCAATCTGCGATAATGTGATGCTTTTTGATAATTCAGACAAGACTCCTCATCTGGTTATGGGAAAGATTAAAGATAAGAGTCTTGAGATATATGACGAAGAAATATATGATAAAATTATAAATAGTTATGTTAGAGCTTGAAATTCAAAGACAAAGAGCAGCGATTTTAAGAGGTATTGTTGCTTCTTCAAGAAAAATGTTGAGTGATAAAGCCAAAAGAGAAGGTTGGATTGCAATTTCAAAGGATGAAAAGATCCAAGTGCTACGAGTGAAAAAGTCTATGCTTGCGTAGTACAATGTTTTTGAAATCCCTCTCTCTTACAAATTTTAAAAACCACGCAGAGGTTCAGTTCACTTTTAATGAGAAAGTGAATTGTATTGTGGGCAAAAATGGAAGCGGAAAAACGAATCTGCTCGATGCTATCCACTATCTCTGCTTTTGCAAAAGTTATTTCTCCCATCAAGATATAAGTTCAATCCGTTTTGAGGCAGATTTTTTTGCTATTCATGGTATTTTTGCTGATGCTGAATCGCAGCCTATTAAGGTGAGTTGTACCTATAAAAATGGTAGAAAGGTGATGAAAGCTCACAATAAGGAGTACGAGCGTTTCAGTGATCATATAGGCCTTTTCCCTTTAATCATGGTTTCACCGTATGATAACGACATTATTAACGAGGGGAGCGAACAACGCAGACGATTTTTCGATATTGCAATTTCTCAGTATGATAAAGAATATCTCGCCTGCCTAATTCAGTATCAAAAAGCATTGGCACAACGTAATTTTTTGCTCAAACAGAGCTTTCAACGAACTATCGACCCTTCATTGCTAGATCTTTATAACGAACAGATGAAAATTGCTGGAAGTTATATCTTTGAAAAAAGAAGAGAGTATATAAACGAAGTTCTGCCTGATATTAAGAAATATTATGCTTATCTTGCGTCTGATGAGGAGGTTGTTGATGTGACCTATCATTCGCAACTTGTTGAGGAGGATTTTGATTCTGGTTTCCAAAAGATGATGAGCCAAGATTTGAAGTTGGGATACTCATGCTTTGGAATCCATAAAGATGATTTTATCTTTACTATTAATCAGAAATCAGTAAAAAAATTTGCTTCTCAAGGTCAGCAAAAATCGTTCTCTCTTTCTCTAAAACTTTCTCAGTATGATTATATTAGAAGTAAAAGTAGAGCAGTTCCGATTCTTCTTTTAGATGATATTTTTGATAAATTGGATAGAAATAGAATCAATAGATTATTGAATTTAGTAGGCGAAAAACATTTTCAACAAGTTTTTATTACAGATACTGACGAAGAACGAGTTTCTGAAATTTTAGAAACACATCATATTGAAGGTCAGATTTTTAATGTTTCGCTTCGTTGATTTTAGTGAGATTGGTACCATTTTAGAATTTCGGAGCAAATCTCTTCTGCTGCTCGGCCATTTCCAAAAAGTTCTGGAAAATGTTGTGGAGGTTGGTTCAAAAAAGTGTTTGCATCCTCTATAATTTTTATGCAATTAGCATCAGAAAGTTTTGCTGCTCCACATTCTACAATCTCTATCCATTCGGTTTCTGGGCGTAGAATTACTGAAGGCTTTTGGAAGAAAAAAGCCTCTTTTTGAACGCCGCCCGAATCGGTGATTATTAGCGAGCAATGTGCTTCCAAAAGAGTTATTTCTAAGAATGAAAGAGGTTCGGTTAGCGTAATTTTACTATTCCAAATTTGTTGCTGTTGCTTGTGCGAAAGAGAGGTTTCTATCGCCTTGCGTGTACGTGGATGTAAGGGCACAACAACGCGTCTGTTAGCTGCAAGTTCTTGCAAGGCATCGAAAATTTGCAAAAGTCGCTCAGGATTATCGGTATTAAAGTTTCTATGAATCGTAGCTAAAATATATGATGCTTTATGAAGTTGTAAATCATGTAGTAATTGCTCTTTTTTATTTGATAACTCTTTGAAAAAAATAGTGTTATCGAACATAATATCTCCACAATGGAAAATGCCAGGATTGTTTAGCGAGTAGGGAGGAAGATTATTCCTAATTCCTTCATTGCGTAAGTTTTCAATTGCTGCATTGGTGGGAGCAAAGAGTAGGGTAGAGAGATGGTCACTTTCGTAACGATTACGTTCTTCTGGCATTTCGTTATTGAAGGAGCGTAAGCCTGCCTCAATGTGAATGAGCGGGATTTGTAATAGGTGAGCTGCTTTACTTCCAGCAAGTGTCGAATTGGTATCTCCAAAAACGATAACAGCATCAGGGCGTTCCTGCTGAAAAATTGCAGATAACTTTTCAATCATTACTTCCATTTGCGCATCTCCAGAACCAGCTCGACAATTGAGATTGTAATGCGGTTGCGGAATCTGAAGTTCTGCAAAAAATACTTCGGACATATTCTCGTCAAAATGTTGTCCTGTGTGAATAATAATCTCTTGTATCGAATCTGAGAAATGTTGTTGAATGGCTCTACTCAATGCTGCAGCTTTAATTATCTGCGGACGTGCGCCAATAATGGTTGCTATTTTCATATTTTCTATATAAGATTTCCCATTTCATTCATGCTATAAAAGCGATTCTGATGGATAATAATGTGGTCGAGAAGTTTAAGTGAGAGATATTCTGCTGCCATCATCATTTGTGAGGTCATCTTTCTGTCTTGTGCGCTGGGATTTAAATTGCCCGATGGATGGTTGTGACAGAGAATAAAACAGGTGGCGTTGAGGTTGATTGCTTGTTTTAGAATTAGTCGGATATCGACAACAGTAGATGTAATTCCGCCTTGGCTAATTTTTTCAGTATGAAGTATTTGAGAACTTTGTGAAAGATAGATTACCCAGAACTCTTCGTGTTGTGCGTATGCATTTTTATCTTGCATCAATTCTAATACATCTTGTGGAGATTGAATGGTTTTACGTTGAATTACCTCTTCGCAGCGACAGCGTTTCCCTAATTCAAAAGCTGCCATCAACGTAATTGCTTTGGCTTGTCCTATTCCTTTTAATTGGGTAAGTTGTTCTAAAGGAAGTTGAGATAGGGCGTTGAGGTTGTCATTTCCGGCGCGTAAAATGCGTTTTGATAAATCTAAAACAGATTCGTTGGGATTGCCTGTGCGAAGTAATATGGCTATTAATTCGCTATTAGTGAGTGCAGAAAAGCCTTTCTGAATCACCTTTTCTCTTGGCCGATCATCAATACTCATTTCGGCAATAGTGAGTTTAGTGTGGGAAGTTGTCATAGGGATATGGGTAGTTAATTTCGTTTTAAAAGATAAGGTAAAAGTACCTGATTTAATCCGCGGTTGATGTCAACAGGAATCATATCTATTTGATATTGACCGCATTTTATTTTTAACTCTTGGAAGAAATCTCCAATAGCTTTTTTATAGTAGTCGCGAATACTATTGGAGTGAAGTTTGAGTTCTTCGCCACTTTCCATATCAATAAACTTGTAAAGACGGTTTTCATACGCAAAATCAAACTCCAATTTTTTATCGTAAGTATGGAAAAGTAGCACTTCGTGTTTGTTATGGCGAAGATGTTGTAGTGCTAACATCAGTTCATCGGTGTTAGCATTAGATTCAAACATATCGCTGAAGATGACCACCATTGAGCGACGGTTAATCTGTTCTGCGATACGATGTAATGTGTCGGTAACCATCGATTTTTTGTGAACTTCTTTAGAGATAGGTTGAAGAATTTTCTCCATTTCACGATAAATCATTTTTCGGTGCGCCTCACTACCGCGAGCGCGTGTGTGCAATTCTAGTGTATCGGAAAATATACTTAATCCTACAGCATCTCTTTGTCCCTGAAGAATTTGTATTAGTGCAGCAGCTGCATAAATGGAGTAGAAAATCTTGTTGGGAGTTTGTAATGTGTAGCGATCTTGAAGCGGGAAATACATTGAAGATGAGTTATCAATGATGATTTGGCAACGCAGGTTAGTTTCCTCTTCGAACTGTTTCACAAAAAGTTTGTCAGTTTTGGCATAAAGTTTCCAATCAATATGTTTGGTAGGTTCTCCCGCATTATATTGACGATGTTCTGCAAACTCGACAGAAAAGCCATGCATTGGGCTTTTGTGGATTCCTGTAATAAAGCCTTCAACCACTTGTTTGGCAACAAGTTCTAAATTGACAAATTGTGTAAGTTGTGAAAAATCAATAGAATAAGACATTTGTTTGCGATTTAAGGAATTTCAACAGAAAGAGTGTCGTAAGCAAAGAAAACATTTTTGGGTAGGGTTGGATTTATCTCTGCATATTTGCCCATTTCGTGACTTACATGCGTTAGAAACGCTTGTCGGGGCTGTAGTTCGTGAATAATGCCTAAAGCTTGCGATAAGCAGAAGTGAGAATAGTGCTCTTCGTGGCGCAAAGCATTGATTACAAGTGTATCCAGATTTTGTAAATAGCTTTTTGACTTTGCAGAAATGAAGCTAGCATCAGTGATGTAAGCAAAGTTGCGAATTCGGAAGCCTAAAATAGGAAGTGATAAATGCTGAACGGGGATAGGTTGTATTTCGATGTTTCCGATGGAAAATGAGGAGTCGTGAATGCTGTTAAGTTTCAATTCCGGAACGCCTGGGTATTTGTGTGTTTTGAATGCGTAGTCGTAATCCTTTTCAATAACAGAAAGCACTCTTTTTAAGCCGTAGATATTCATAGTGCTGTGCATTCTGAAATTGATGGGGCGAACGTCGTCTAAGCCGCCTAAGTGGTCTTTGTGCTCGTGGGTTACCAAAATTGCATTGATGGTAGTGATTTGATTAGCGAGCAGTTGTTGACGCAAATCGGGGCCTGCATCAATTAAGATGTTGAGGCCGTCAACGGTCAGTAATGCTGAAGTGCGCAGTCGTTTATCTCGACTATCTGAAGAAAGACAGCAATCGCAGGTGCACCCCACAACGGGGATGCCCTGCGATGTGCCAGTTCCAAGAAATGTTAATTTCATCATTTCTCTTATTTTAATCCTCTTTTGGTCAATAATGGTTCAATTGATGGCTCATGACCTCTAAAGCGAACATATAACGTCATTGGATCTTCAGTATTTCCTTTTTCAAGAATATTTTCGCGGAAAGATTTTGCAGTAGTCGCATCAAATAGAGATGTTTCTTTGAAAGCTTGGAAGGCATCGCTATCCAACACTGCTGCCCAAGTATAGCCATAATAGCCAGCGCTATATCCACCAGAGAATATGTGTTTGAAGTAGGTACTCTTATAGCGAGAGATGATTTCTGGAATCAAACCAATTTTTGCCATTGCAGCGTCTTCAAAATCAGGAAGTATGATTTGTGTAGGAGTGGTAATTGTGTGGTAATCCATATCTAATAGGGAAGCTGCAATTAGCTCTGTGTTGATAAAGCCCTGTCCATAAGTTCCAGCTGCTTCAATTTTTTTGATGAGTTCGTCAGGAATTACTTCACCTGTTTGATAATGTTTAGCATACATTTTCATCACTTCTGGTTCGCAAGCCCAATTTTCCATAATTTGGGATGGAAGTTCTACGAAATCGCGAGCTACATTAGTGCCTGATAATGAGCGGTATTTACAGTTAGTTAAAATACCATGTAAGCCGTGTCCAAATTCATGGAAGAGTGTAGATACTTGGTCGAAATTAAGTAAAGATGGAGTATTACCAACTGGTTTACTGCTATTGAGAACTAATGAAACGATAGGAATTACGTTTTCGCCTTCGCGAGTGTAATATTGTTCTCTGAAATTGGTCATCCAAGCGCCGCTAGCTTTGCTTTCACGTGGATAGTAATCCATATAAAGGATAGCAATTACTTTTCCATTTTCTTTTACTTCAAAAGCGTCAACACCTTCGTAGTAGGTCGGGATTTCACTATTTTTCTCGAAAGTGATACCAAAAAGTTTGTTTGCAACGGTAAAAGCACCTTCTCTAACGTTTTCTAAAGAGAAGTATGGAGTTACCTCTTCATCATTAAGATTATATTTTTCTCTTCTTAATTTTTCAGAATAATATCTCCAATCCCAAGCTTCGAGTTTGAATTTATCAGCACCTTTGTTAATCATTGCTTGATATTCAGCAGCTTCCTCTTTTGCTTTTTGCAATGCAGGAGTCCAAACTTGCATTAATAGGTTGTTAACCGCTTCTGGAGTTTTTGCCATATTATCATCAAGGATGAATGCAGCGTGTGATGGATAGCCGAACATTTGCGCTCTTTCCAAACGGAGATTAGCGATTTTGTTGATGATGTCAGCGTTGCTTAATGAATCTGTTGTACAACGGTAAACGTAAGCGTCCCACATCTCTTTGCGCAATTCTCTATTAGAGCAGTTTTGCATAAAAGGTTCCCAACTTGGCATTTGTAATGTGAATACACATTTGCCTTTGGTTTCTTCAGTTTTGTTACCTTCCTCTTTTGCTGCATTTAGAAGAGCTTGAGGCATATCTGCAATACGTTCGTCATTTGCGTCCAAAACAAGTTTGTAGTTGTTGGTAGCAGCCAAGACATTATTTTCAAATTTCAAAGTCAAAGTGGAAAGTTCGCTATTGATTTCTCTGAAGCGTGCTTGTTTTTCTTCTGGAATATTAGCACCCCCGCGAACAAAACCGTTGTAAGTTTCTTCCAAAAGTCTTAAATCAATAGGTTCAAGATTGAGACTCTCTTTTTGGTCATAAACAGCCTTAATTCTTTCAAAGAGTTTTTTGTTCAGGCTGATGTCATCGCCATGAGCAGAGAGTTTTGGTGAAATTTCTTCAGCAATAGCAATCATCTCATCGCTATTGCAAGCAGATGAGAGGTTGAAGAATACCATGGTTACGTTGTAAAGTAGTTGGCCGCTGTATTCGTAAGGAATGATTGTATTTTCGAAAGTAGGAGCTTCTTCGTTGTTAACTATAGCGTCAATTTCTGCTTTTTGTTGTTTCATACCTTCTTCAAAAGCAGGAAGGTAGTGTTCGGGTTTGATTTTTTCAAAAGGAGGAACACCGTATGGAGTATCCCAAGTTTGAAGGAATGGATTGTCAGAGTTTGTATTCTCCGCATTCTCTTTTTTGCCGCAACTTGCCATTAGAAGCATTACGGAAAGTGTTACTAAGGTCATTGTTTTTTTCATAATTTGTTGTTTATTAGTTATTTGTATTACATTATTTGCTTCTGATACTATCTTGCAAAGATAGAAGAAAATTTGAAATTATATGTAATAATAGGTAAAAATATATTTGAGTAGATTAAAACGAAAAACTCATAAGAAAAAATTCATTAGTATAAACTAGGTAATGGTATATAATAAAAAAGGCTGACATTGCTGCCAGCCTTCATAATGTAATATTTAAAGATTATTCTTTACGAAGACATCTGATACTTGCGCCATCACCCTTACTAAGTTCAGTTTGAAGACCTTCTGCACAATAGTAGTTAATTTCTATTGTTGTTGTAGTTTCGGCTCCTGGAACGTTAAGAGTTGTCCAGAAATAGGTGGTTCCTAACAAGCCTTCGTAACGATTAAGAGCGCCATTATAAGTGCCAGCACCGTATGCATCAAAGCCTGAGTATGGTGGCTGACCTTCATATCCTGGTAACCAGTAGAGGTTGCTGCCATCTTTTGCATGGATAGCACTATTACTACTTGCCAACATCAACATATACTCTTCAATGGTTGGCAATGCCCAACCTTCTGGACATATACCTTGAATGTATGGTCTTCCAAGTGGATCGGTAGAAATGGTTGGATTTGCATTGTTATCACCTTCTGGAACACCGGCTGCCGCATACCAAGTGTACAATTTTCCATAGATATTTTCTAATGAATCGTTATCGTTGTAATAGCGGAAATTATTCACTGGTGTTCCATCGGAATAATGTTCACTACGAGCATTTTCACCAGTCCAACATTGACAACCAATTCTTACGGATGAGTATTTATATCCATCAAAGTCAGCAACAGAGTCATTAGGAGTACCGCAAGGTGGAAAAACAACTGTTACATTTTGGTAACATTCAAGCTTTGCTCCGCATTCGTCGGTAGCAGTCCATGTTACGATAGTGGTTCCCTCTGTAAAGATAGAATCAGTAGGCGCATCGTTAGTGATAACCACATTCATATCTGTCATATTGTTTACAAATTCAGGAGAGCCAATATTCACAAATTGCTCGCACTCGTTATATGCTAACATTACAGTAGTATCGCGTGGACAACTAAACTCAACGTTGTCTGGTGTTAAAATTGATGGGCGAACAGTGATAGCGGTAGTTGCTGTTGCTAAGCATCCATTATCGTCAGTTACCTCTACAGAGTAGTCAATAGTAGTTGGAGTATTGGTTGTGGTAAGTGTTACTGTTGGATTTGCAATATTTGCATTGTTCAAACCGATTGTAGGATTCCATTCGAAGGTTGGTGTTCCTACAGCATTTGATACAGTAGCCCATAATTGAGCAGTATCATTCGTACAAATAATAGTTGGGTTTGTTGCAATTACAGATATTTTTGCAGGAACAAGAATGGTAGCTTCTTTGTAGTTTATATTTCCGCATTCATCAGTAACAACGGCTAAAATAGGGATCTCTTGTACGTTTTCGTTTTGCACAATTGGTGTTCCTGCAGAAGGTTCTTGGGTAATTGTTAACTTGTTGTTTTCCGTACAATTATCGGAAGAAATTGAGCGTACAGCAGCACTAATGTCTGGAATTTTAAATTCGCAGTTGGTTGCTGTAAGAGTATAGCTAATAGGTGTATTTTCAATAACTGGTTTTGTTGTATCGTTAATTGTAATTGTATGAGAAAAATTAGTGCTTTGATTACAGTTATCAGCAACGTTGTAAGTACGAATCAATTGGTAGCAACCTTCAGTTGGATTCACAACTTCCGTTGAATCAATAATAGTCAATACCAATTGTTCATCAGGAGTGTATGTTTCTCCCGAAATTTGGTCTTTGATTTCAATACCTAAGGCTGTTTCAATTGCATCAACAAAGGTATATGTAGCAGTATTATGTGCATCCTCAATACTACATCCTATAATGCTTGTATATGCATTTTCGGCCAATGGTGGGTATTCATCCTTAATTATCTCTACAACTTTTTCTTCAGGAGTATAGGTAAAGCAACCAGAAGCACGATGTGTAACTTTAGCAGAGTAAGTGCCAACTTCTGTAGCAGAGTAGGTTTGAGAAATTGCTCCAGAAATGGCTACACCATCTTTGTACCATTGGTAGGCATATTTTGTTCCAGGGCCAGATGCTGCAAGGGTAAGTGTAACACTTGATGTTTCGCAGAGAGTGGAGTGTTCTGAAAGTACAGTTATAGAAGCATCAGGTGGTCCTACAACCAATTTCCAGCTACCCATAGATTTTTGCCACTGTGTACATTCAGAGGATTTAGCATATCGAGTGAAGATGTATGTCCCTTCTGTTCCCATTATATCAGAACTTGGTGTATAGGTTGCTTGGTTTGCACCATTAATTAGAACGGGTTCCCCATCATCTTTCTGAATATACCATCTATATTCAATATTGTGAGTTGCTCCATTTAATAATGTTGCATGAAGAGTGTCAGTTCCCACTACTAACGATCCAATAGTGAGAGGGTCTTCAAATTTGGTACAAGCTATCTGACCTGTAGTTGCTATTTCTCCTGGATTCAAGTTTGAACGTACACTTACGAGAGAACGACTGCTACTACAGCCACTGATAGTATCTACAAAACTGACCCAACGACTAACCCAAGCATCTGTAACATGAACTATTCGCAAGCTATCGTGTGCCCAGCCTCCAACAGCATGGTCGTACCAAGAGAATTTTCCATTTACAGGTTCTGGAATCTGAATTTCATAGTCAGTATCGTAACAAGCGTATTGTGGCTGTGTGACTACTGGTGCAGGAGGTGTTGTACCCTCCGTAACTTCAACCTTTACTGTATTGGTCATTTTTGTTGCACAATTTCCGTCCTTGACTAACGCTCTGTAGAAATAGGTTCCAATATCTAAAAGACCTAAATCTGCAGAAGAGATAGAGTTTGTGTTGTTAGGAATTGTGTGCCATGTTCCTGTTGTCGTATCGGTAGTGTATTCCCAACGCTCAACATGTCCAATGGCGCCTTCGATAAGTAATGGTTGTATCAAAGAGTGTTCACAAATAGTTTGATCAGCTGATAAAATGCCAGGAACAGTAGGTTCTGTAATTTGATGTGTGTATGTTAGTTGTGTAATTTCACAATTATTAGGATCTGTAACATCTGTATGCGTATAGGTGATAATCACTTCTCCAACAGGCATTGTCTCCTTGATGGTTAAGAGGTTGTTGGTTGTATCGATGTGAGCGGATAGTTCTTGTGAGAATGAAAAATATCCACCCGCAGGAGTTGCTGTTATGTTGATGGGTTCTCCATAACAACTTGGTGATACTTGGTCGGAAGAAAATTCGATAGGTGATACAACAGTAACGGTAATCGGACCATAAAAGTTTTCATCTTGACAACCAATTGAATTTTCTTTGAATTGGCGGACATAATATTTATATGTTCCAACAACATCTGTGGAAGGTGTAATATTTGTGTTTGCGATAGGGTTCGTTATGCCTGCTGTATCATAATAAAAACGTGCATACCATGAAGGATTGGATAGAGTGACAAGTTCTGAGAGAGGAGCTGCTTCTTCTCCAATACAATAGGTGATTGATGTTGTGCTGATGGTTGGAGGATTTTCAGAGAAATCAATATCTGTATTGTTATTAACAAGTCTTAATTCGCTGCTGCAAGATGTGGGTAAGTATGTGGATGGGATGACTTCTATGGTTTCTCCTATGGCATCAATTGGAAAACCTGTTTCAATGGTGTATTCCACCCCTGTTGAAGTATTAAAAAAGCGAGATCCAGGAGGATAAAGTTGGTAAATTTCTATAAAAGGAATAGGTTCTGTAGCGCTATAAGAGTAGTTACATACATTAATTTCTTGTAAAGTATAATCTTTATCACTACAATTAATTTCATTATAGCTATTTTTATCCACAACTACCCAAATATCATTACGGATTGCGTTATTGTGACAAGGTCCATCTTGTACAAATCCTGAAATAAACGATTCCTTTTTGAAATAGATGTTATTAATGTATGATCTGCCTTCTAATGTGCCATTTACATGGAGTACAAGCATACATTCGTCATCAGTTGCTGACAAAATGTAGCAATCCTCTGTAACTTTACAGGTTAGTTTTACTTTAACTAATGTTTTATCTGGATTTCCAGCTTTTAAATAATTGATATCCCAACCAACGGTTCCATTGGCATTACGTTCTGCATCGAAATAAGGAATAGCTGTTGTAATGCCTTCGTCTGTATATAGAACTTCGGTGTTGTAATATTCAATCGTTTTTGGGAGAGGAATCTCTAATTTAGCATCTAAAATATCTTCTGTATCAATGTTTTTTACATCAACAATAAAATTTATCGTATCACCAGGTTCGATTGTATAAACTCCTAATTCATCGTCAAATTCTACATTATCGCCTATGTCCATTACACTTGATATTGCTTCTGCATCGGGAGTATATGCATCAACACCCATTACAAAACATATCGGTAAAAATACATCTTTAAATGTAGTGAAATAAAATTCTGTTTGGGTCTGGTGGTTGGTAATTAATGCATTATTCGGATTCTCCATCATAAAAGTTGCAATGTCTAAACCACAATATTCATTTTCTGGATTTTTATAATTATCTCCTGAGATAATAGATTGAAAGAAATTACTATCTGTAGGATGCACTAAATCAAGAGGATGCCATAGTGGATCAGTGTCATGAGATAAATCGAACCACTCGTTGTTGTCGTTTCTCAAAATTTTTAATTGTTCACCGGAATTTCTTGTGTCTCCTTCTGCTACTATATATCCCAATTTTACATTCACATCACCGACCTGAAGTGTTCTAAATCCAGAAATAGGAATGTGAACAGAATTTGAATTTCGAACATCTGCAAATCCATCAAATATGGTTATGTCTTTCCATTGCATAAGGTCATTCTCATAAACAACGACCATACCCCAACCACCAAAATATCCGGTATTTTGGTCATCGCCAATAGCTGTTGCCAAATCAGCTATTGTATAGTTACCTTCCCCATATTGGCGTACGTAATCTGTGATTTCAGCATAAGCTGCGTATGCATAGTCATGGTAAGGGTCGGTATCAAAATGAATGTCATCTCTATGTGCTGTTATTACAGTATAATTCTCTGCATTCTTATGTTTGATTTTGATTTCGTCTTTTTTGTAACTAGAAAAGGGCTTTTTGCTAATCATGGCAGAAGAACATGATGTGTACTGACCTTGAACTAAGCTATTGTTGTTATTGTAATTAAGTTGTGAACTCCAGCCATAACCACGGAATAAACCTGTAATCCAAAGGCTATCATTTAATTGAATACAATTCTCTTCAGGAAGTGTTGCTGTTCTAGAACGGCTAACGTAAAGTGTATCACCTTCATAAATTACATAGTAATATTGTGTGTGTTTATTTAATGAAAAATAGATACGGATTGTATCACCATCAGAACTACTTAGTGGGGTGAATTGATAAAGACGTGTTATCTCATTGCTGTTATTGATAGGTAAAGTCACACTCAATTTATGCCCAGCTATAGTCTCATTACGTTTTACTTCTACACTATTTTCATAGTGATTGTGATAAATCATACCTGGGTCATCAGTTCTTCCTGTCCAATATAAACCAGCAAAAACAATATTACTGCATTCTGGATTTGCACCTTCCTCTTGACTGAATTTTAGTTCTGCTGTGGAGGAGTTTATGGTTGTAGAAAATGTGTCAACATCAACATAGCGTACATTTTGATTATATTGGGTTGCATCGTATATTCCGTTATTGTCGTTAGGGATGCCAATTTTTCTACAATTGGTGTTTCCAATAATTGTGTAATCCCCCTTGATGCGATATATTTTCTTTTCAGGAGAGTAAGTTGAGGTTCGTTGAGTAAAAGGTTCTAGTAGTTGGGCGTACAAAAAAATCGGCATTAGCAAAAAAAAGATGATGGCTAGCCGTGGTAAGATAAATTTTTTGCGTTTGTTAAATACTTTCATTATTATATTATTTTATTGTTTTACTCTAATTTTTGTGTCTGATAGCATTTGATGAAATAGTTTTGTTAGAAAATGTTTTTAACAAAAACTATAGTTGTGTCTGTTATTGTTTGTAATTCAGTTCCTTATCTTTAAATATTGCGTTGGGAAATAATGTGGAATTCCCACTCCAAACTTAGTAGAATAGTAACCTTGTGTGTTCTTAAAAAATCTTAAAAGATTGTCTTTAAGATTGATAAAATTAAAAAAAGTGAAAATTTTAATTTTTATTGGATTTTTATGTGGATTCTTGAAGTGATTTTTTTTATCTGTTTTATCAACAATATATGTTTATAACATTTGTAGGATTACAAGATAATTTTGAGCTATATCTCACAACATATCTAAGCTTGCGTAGCTATTTTGAAAGGAGAAAAATGGAGGTCGGTTCTATTGTATTTGTACCCTGGAGGCTAAGAAAACATGGGCTATTATTGAATTATAAGCCGTCCAATAGTTATCTTTTGGATATATTTTGTGGAACAGCGACAACTTACATAGTATTGTAACAATCGTTTTTTGTTGTTCGCAATACTATACAAAAAAAAGAGTGCTCCTATGAGGAAACACTCTTTTTAAAGTTATAAGGGACTTTAGGGTTTACAAAGTAGTAATGTGTCCTTTTTGCATTGTTTCAATACCGTTGTAATCGGTTACAATTAGGATATATTGGTATATTGCGTTAGGATATATTTTTCCATCTACGTGGCCGCACCATTGGAATCCTTTTTCAGTAGTGTAGAATACTTGGTGTCCACTTCTATCGAACAAATAGAATTCAATTTTTTCGATAAGTGCGCCTTGAGTAAGGGTAAGACAATCGTTTAGGCCATTGGCATCAGAGGGAGATATAGCGTTTGGAAGTACGATATATGGTTTACAAGCTGGAATGGTAAGGGATGATTCTGCGGTACAGCCGCTAACATCAGTAATGGTAAGTTCGTATGTTCCAGGAGTAGAAACCTCAATCTCAGGTGTGGTTTCGCCATTGCTCCATAAGTATTGTACATCGTCAGTATTGACATTACTTTCAATAATTGTATAGAAGTTATCACAATAGTCGATGTCTGAGTTAAGTGTTACGAAAGGTGTTTCTACATCGAAGCGAATACGAGCAATACTATCGCAGCCATTGTCAGATGCGTTAGGGTATGTAAGTTCGTAGTTTCCAGGTGTGCTCCAAGCGGGATGTTCCTCTTCTGGGAGAATGGCAGGTGCATATATGTATGGAAGGTTCTCTTCGCAAGTTTTTACAGTATCAGCAGAGTAGTGTGTTTCTACTGCTGCGGGATCTAACATAATTTCTCTTACGATAACAGAATCGCAAATGCTATCATTATCGAAAAGTGTGTGCTTAACAATATAAGGACCAGGACCATCATACACGTGTATAGGATTAAGTTCGTGCGATATAGGGCTTCCATCACCAAAGTCCCACTCTACAAATTGCACATCTTGATTATCGTTTCCACCATTGTTTATTTTACTTACTGTGCTACTATCAATAAATTGTACTTTATAGCTACAATCTTCAATAATTTGTTCGTAAGTGAATTGTGGGTCTAACTCGTAATAGTTGACTGCTGCATTGAATACGAAAGGTGCATCTGTATAAGCAACCATTTCGCAGCGGAAGTCTGTTTCGCTTGTGTTTCTAGTACGAGATAATGAACGCATATCGTCGTAGTCGCTTATATAAACATCATTGATGTACCATCTGTAGGTTTTGAAACCCCAAGGTACGGAGACCTCGACATTATCATCACCGCAAGCTTGAATATCTAATTCTCCTTTAACACCACGACCTGTAAAGTAAGCATAAGCGTAGTGGAACTCTGGAGAGCAGTCGGCAACCATTACGCGCAAGCGGATGATTGTTTGTGGGTCGTCATAATTTCGTAAGTCAAAAGCAATTGGCATCCAGTCGCTCCATACAATAGCGGTAGAAGTTTGTGTACAGCAATTCTGTCTGTTATTTCCGCTCGCGTCAATTAACTCGTGAGCGCAAGTGTTTACAGCGCCAGTAACAATACCGCTGGTATTGGTTTTTGGTGGATTTACCATAAAGGTACTATGCATTGGGTCCGCTGTTACATAACCCCCACCAATATCGGTAACTTCGATTTTAAAGTATGGATTCTGATTGGCTTCGTGGCTTGGTGCTTGAGAAACGAAGGCAAAATAAACAATGAGAACGTTCTCCTCTGGCGTAGGTTTAAAGTAATAGTCAGCAACAGCACTATAGATATTTCCTGCACCTCCTGTTTGGTCGGAAAATTCATCGCCCAACTTCATTACAAACAAATCGCCATCAATAGAGTCAACCCAATCTTGGATTTGTGGGAAAGTGTTTAAGTAAAGAGGTGGATTAAAAGGAGTCCATCCATTGGTACTATTACCTATTGATTTGCAAGCGCGTGTATCATTAAATCCGGATGAGATGATACTATGTGAGTAGGAAGTAGGATTTCCTGTAATGACTTGTTGTCCTGGAGGGATATGGTGGGCGCCACAATTGTTTACCACGTGCGTTCCTGAAGAACCCCCACGCGTAAGTTGGCAATATCCAGAATCTCGTAGATCAGAAAAACTGGAGGGTACAATGACAGGAATACCGTTGTAAGGAGTTATACCCGCAGGAACTTGAGCAAAAAGATTGAAAAATAGAATGCTTGTAAGGCATACCAAAGCAAAAAGAAGCGTCTTTTTCATAAGCAGTTTATATTCGTTACGTTTGCAAAGACAACATTTTATTACAAATGTTGCATCTGTATTGTTTTTTTTTATTTTAAAATGCAAAAATAGGTAAAATTTGTTAGTATCTGTTTACATTTTGTAGAAATGCTGATTTTTTTGGATATTTAAAAATGGAGGTAAAGCAAACGTAATAGGGATAGTGGTATGTTGTACAAATAAGTTGGTGCTGATGGATTGCGTGAGGGATGGAAGCGGTTATGAGCGCCAGTTTTAAATCTTTGTATCAATAACTTAGAACTTGGAATTTGGAAAATTTTGAAGTAAGAGAAAGAGGCGCGAAATTTGAGCGGACAGCCCGACGGCGAGCGGGGAGGGAAGTGGGGTGGAGGGAGCCGGCACGCCCAAATAAACCCAACAAAAAAAGAATCTGTTTAACTTAGATTCTAAAAAAAAGAATATATTTGCAGATGTGATATAAAGAAATAAATTTATTGACTTACAGTAAAATAATATATGAAGACGCCCCAAAGCGAAGATTTAAATAGGAAAGTGAATCATTTTTTGCCCATTACACGGAAGGAAATCGAATTTTTGGGTTGGGATTATGTAGATGTAATTCTGATTTCGGGAGATGCGTATGTGGACCATCCTTCGTTTGCGGCGGCGGTGATAGGACGAGTTTTGGAGCAGCAGGGTTTGCGAGTAGCTATTTTGCCGCAGCCCAATTGGCGTGATGACCTTCGAGACTTCAAGAAATTGGGAGCTCCGCGTCTGTTTTTTGGTATAACTGCTGGAAATATGGATTCGATGGTGAATCACTATACGGCGTACAAGCGTTTGCGTAGCGATGATGCTTATACTGCAGGTAATGTGGCTGGATTTCGGCCCGATTATGCATCAGTGGTTTACACGAAGATTGTAAAGCAACTTTTTCCAAATATTCCTGTGATTTTGGGTGGCGTAGAAGCGTCGATGCGACGAATTTCGCATTATGATTATTGGAGCGATACGTTAAAGCCATCGGTTTTGGTAGATGCTGGTGCCGACTATTTGGTGTATGGAATGGGAGAACGTTCAATAGTGGCCATCGCTGAGGCTTTTCAGAATAAGAATTGGAATGAAGAGATTAGAAAAATTCCTCAAGTAGCTTATTTTACGAAAGATAAATCAGATTTGAATCATGATGATCTATGGCTAAATTCGTACGAGGCGGAGATGCAGGATAAACGTAAATATGCGGAGAGTTTTGTTCGTTTTGAGCGAGAGAGTAACCAAGTGCAACAGAGGCGCATTGTGCAACCTACAAATCGGGGTTGGGTGGTGGTTAATCCTCCATTTCCGCCTGCAACAACCGAAGAGATGGACAAGTTTGCGATGTTTGACAAGATGATGAATGCCCCACATCCGAAGTATAAAAAACGTGGGGATATTCCTGCTTTTGAAATGATTAAAAATTCGATTAATATTCACCGGGGATGTTTTGGCGGATGTAGTTTTTGTGCTATTGCAGCCCATCAAGGGAAGCAGATAGCGTCGCGTTCTGAAGCTTCAATTTTGGCGGAGGTGCGCGATTTGGCGCAGCGAGATTATTTCAAAGGCCATATCTCTGATTTGGGAGGTCCTTCAGCAAATATGTACCAAATGCATGGACGCGATTCGTCGCTTTGTATAAAGTGTCAGCGTGATTCATGTATCTTTCCCAAAAAGTGTAAGAATTTGAGTGCTAACCATTTTCCACTAATTAATCTTTATAAGAAAGCGGCCTTGGTATCAGGTGTTCGTCATATTACTATTGGCAGTGGGATACGATACGATATGTTGTTGACTGAGGATAGTGCGGAGGATTTGGCAAATGGTTATACGGAATATTTAAATCAGGTGGTGGCAAATCACGTATCTGGGCGGTTGAAAGTGGCGCCAGAACATACCGATCCTTCCGTGCTGAAACGAATGCGAAAGCCTGATTTTCGAAATTTTGAGCTATTCTTGAAGCGTTTTCAGAAAGCAAATCGCCAAGCAGGTAAAAATCAGCAGTTGATACCCTACTTAATCTCTTCATTCCCAGGATGTACGTTGGAAAATATGGCGCAGTTGGCTGTGAAGTGTAAGGCGAATAACCTGATCACTGATCAAGTACAAGATTTTACACCTACACCGATGACATACGCAACTGCACTCTACTATTTGGGTTTTGACCCCTATACTGGCGAAAAGATTCCTGTGGCACGAAAAGTAGATGATAAACGTAATCAACATCTTTTCTTTTTCTATAAGAAACCAGAAAATAGAGAACGTGTGTTGGCATTGTTAACAAAAATAGATCGTCAAGATTTAAAGAGAAAACTATTTTAAAATGTTGTTTAGTTATATTTAGAGATGAAAAAAACGATTCTTATTCCTTTTGTGTGTTTGGCTATACTATTTTCAAGTTGTGCCGTTTTGCAATTGGCAAATTTAGCTCGTTGCCAATTCAGTATGAAAAATGTTTCAGATATTACTTGGGCTGGAATTAATTTAAGTAATATCAATGGATTGAGTGATTTATCGTTAGATAATTTACGAAAAGCTCGAGAGGCATTGAAAAATAAAAATTTTGGTATCTCTTGTAATATCAATGTAAATGCTAAGAATGATACTAAGTTTCCTGCAAAAATGATAGGTTACGATTATGAATTGTATTTAGAGGATTATCTGTTTGCAACAGGAAATAGTCATAATAAAACGTATTCCATTCAACCCCAAACCATTTCGACCTTGTCAATACCATTACAGTTTGACATAGCAAAGATTATCAAAGATGGGGAATTAGGTTCGGTAATAAACTTGGTGCGTAACCTAACTGATTATGGAAAGGGTGAGCCTTCGCAGGTGAAAATTAGATTTACGCCCTATATGCAAGTTGGTGAAAAAAGTCAGCCATTAGCTCCTATTTCGCTAAATAAAACTTTCCAATAATAGATTAAAAATGAGTGATTAATTCTACAATAAATCTATCGTGGTTGTTTTGTAAACCTTTGGAAAGGAAGAATTTTTCGTAGTCAAGGCGAATTGCTCCACGGAAAGGAGATTCAATAAAGGTAAGCGTAATGCCAGTGGTTAAGCGTTGGCGTAATGTGCTTTTACCTAAATCGATACCCTCGAGGGGTTCGCAAGAGGAGATTACATCGTAGCGAGCTCCTAAGGAGACTTTCTTCAGATATTTGTTGGGAATGTTGATGTTGTAGAATAAGAATGTTTGCAGCGCTTGCGTTGGTGAGTAGCTTTTGTTGTAGTGTTTGCGACAAATATATTCTGCTTCCCAATGGAAATTATAGAAATCGTAGGTGAAGCCAGCGCCTATATTGTGAGATTGCATTGTATCGCCTTGTGCCGCAATGTACCCGTAGTTGAGGGTAAGATTAAAGTTGCGAAAAAGGTTGAATTCACCGCGAGTTACGTAGCTAAGTGTTTTTTGCCACTCCATTTGCGCAGCAAACCCATGCGTATTGAAAACGCCTGCAGTAATGCGAAAAGGTACAACCTTATCCCATTGGTAAGTCAGTGTTGCACCTGCATCACTCCACCCCGTAACGTATTGAGTAAGAAAGGATTTGTCGGAGAAGTAATATTTGTATGGCGATAGAAGATTTTCGGTGCTAAAGGGCAATTTGTCGTATCCGATGGTCAGTGTAAGTCCTTTAACAGGCTTAAAGTGAGCGAGTAAACAAACGATAGAGATTTTTCCACCATAAGCAAGGTCGGCTAAAGCATGATAGGAAAACATAGGGTGGAGGTCTCCGTTGACACCGACGCGTGCGTGGCGAATTTGAAAGTGGTGAGCATCTAAACGTGGATTAAATTCATAGCGACAGAGCAGTGTTGCGGAGAATTTCGGCTTATAGTAAGCGCGTTTCTCCGCGTCTGTCATCTGTAGTGGATCCTTTTGTTTAATGCTATCTTGTGCAAAAATCGAATGGGTTGTAATAGCGAGAAATGCAAATAAAAGAAAAAACCTATTCATCTAATTCTTTAATATTAGTAGTTTCCGCTATTTTCGTATTGACGTTGCTCTTCTTCCAAAGAGAAAATACAACTATCTGCTTGGCGAAGCATATAGTATAGATGTTCCATTTTATTGTTTAAGTTGGTGTCACTCATTACTTCGTTTACTAACGCATCGATTTTTTCTTTGATTGTTACGTCCATCTTTTATTTAATTAAAATGAATTATGAAAGTTTAGAGATATTTTCTTTTAAGTATGTTGTACATTCCTCAAAAGTTTTGAAAGTGTGTTCTTCAGGAACTAATTCAGGAATAACCTTCATTGTTTTAAGCATATACATAGGTTGTGGTTGAATAATTGTCATCAAAACGTGAACTCCTTGTGCTTGAAGGTCTTTGATGGCAGTTTCCATTGCGTACAATCCAGATTGGTCCATGAAGGATACCAATTTCATACGGATAATTACAATTTTGATGTTATTAGGTACATCGTGCATTACCTCTTGGAAACGGGTGATAGAACCGAAGAAAATAGGTCCATTCAAACGTTGAATATAGATCTTATGGCGGAATTCATCGGTTACACTTGCTTCGTCATCCCATGGTGACTCTTTATCGAAAACAGTGATTTCTCCAGCGTTATAGCCGCTTTCAACCAAATCGCTGGCGCGTTTCATGAAGAGTACGCAAGCAATAATCATACCAATACCAACAGCGATAAGTAGATCTACAAATACGGTAAGGAAGAGTACAAGTAACAATACAAGTGCATCAGCGCGAGGAATTTTGCGTAAATCTTTCAAACCTTTAAAGTCGATAATGCCAATTCCGACAGTAATCAAAATACCTGCCAAAACGGAAAGTGGAACAAATTTAACAAATCTTCCCAAACCTAATAAAATAGCTAAAAGAAAAAGTGAGTGTATCATACCAGAAAGTTTGGTAAAACCACCACTTTTTACATTTACAACGGTACGCATAGTTGCTCCTGCACCAGAAATTCCACAGAATAGGCCTGCCGCCATGTTGCCGATACCTTGTCCTATAAGTTCTTGATTACTATTATGTTTTGTTTTTGTGATATTGTCAGCAACTACGGAGGTAAGCAGTGTATCTATAGAGCCTAATCCAGCTAAAGTAAGGCCTGGAATAATTGCCATTTTTAACGCTGCAGCCCAATCAATGCCCGCTAAACTAATGTCTGCTCGAGCAAAAAATGGAAGTGGAAATCCTGAGGGAATTTCTCCAATTGTAAGTTTCTCAGTATTAAAACCATCAATAAATAAGGAAATTACAGTTACAACGATAAGCGCTACCAATGTTGAAGGAATCTTCTTGGTAACTAGTGGAAATAGGTAAATGATGGCAATTGTAATTATTCCGAATAACAATGCGTACGCATCAAAATTGACAATTTTTTGTGGAAATTGTGTAATCATATCTACAATCAAAACGGGAGATTTCATTCCAAAAAGTGGGTAAATTTGTTGTAGAATAATGATGATGCCGATACCGCTCATAAATCCAGAGAGAACAGGGTAAGGAATATAACGGATATATTTTCCAATTTTTAATATACCAAAAAGTATTTGGAATAATCCACATAACATACCTGCTAATGATATGGTAATGAGTACAGTGCTAATGTTTGGAGCTGTCATCGATGCCCACGTGGTAGAAATTAAAGTAGCGGTGATAACAGTCATAGGGCCTGTAGGACCACTGATTTGTGATTGGGTTCCGCAGAAAAGTGAGGCAAAAAATCCCAACATAATGGCACCGCAAAGTCCTGCTAATGCACCAAGGGCTCCAATGTTACCTACATCATCTACGCTAATGCTTCCAAAAGCTTGAATACCGAAAGCAAGAGCTAACGGAAGCGCAACAATTCCGGCAGTAATTCCGCCAAAAAGATCTCCTTTTAAATTGTTTGTTGGTATAAACTTCATGATAATCAGAATGTTATGTTGAAAAATTAGTTTTAAAAATTTTCGGCAAAGGTAATAAAAAGTTCTCATAAATTTCATATATTTGCAGTCGCAAATAATTTAGGCAGTTTTTTGAGAAATTTTCAATAGGTTTGAAAATCCAATTGATAGTGAACAGAAATATTGATAAATTGTTATGCTATTTGTTCTTATTCTGAAAATTATTGAAAAATAAATAGTTATGGAGATTATTTCTCAGCAAGATTTGTCCAGAAATGCAGAATCTAATGGAAATCAAAATTCTACCCACGAAAAACCTATCAATTGGAAAGGAATCAAGGAGTATCTCAAAGATTTGCTCTCTTTGCGTGATGATGCAGATGCAGAAGCAACCATAGAATCGATTACCAAATCGGTAGAGTTTAAAGGGGTAAATGTTTGGGTTCTCTTTTTTGCTATCATTGTGGCTTCTTTAGGGCTCAATGTCAATTCTACAGCTGTTATTATTGGAGCAATGCTTATCTCTCCGCTTATGGGGCCAATCAACGGAATCGGTCTTTCAATCGGAATTTCTGATGTTGTATTGTTGCGGAAGTCGCTCTATAACTATGTTGTAATGGTGGTTATCAGTTTTGTGGCTTCTAGTCTCTACTTTTTGGTTTCCCCCTTGGGAGATGCTCAATCGGAATTGTTAGCACGAACAAGCCCTACGATTTTCGATGTATTGATAGCATTTTTCGGAGGGTTAGCAGGAATTGTTGCTCTTTCCCGTAAATCTCAACCCATTACCGTAATTTCTGGCGTTGCTATTGCAACCGCTTTGATGCCACCACTTTGTACTGCTGGCTATGGCTTGGCAACCCTTCAAATGAAGTATATGATTGGGGCTTTCTATCTCTTTTTTATTAATTCCGTTTTTATCGCTTTCGCAACCTTTGTGATGGTGCGTTATCTGAATTTTCCTCATAAAAAGTATTTAGATCCGGTACGAGCTAAAAAAGTGCGCCGATCAATTCTTGTTTTTGTTGTTTTGGTGATGATTCCGAGTGTTTTTACTGCTGTTAATGTAGTGCGAGAAACCAATTTTAACCGTCACGTTGCGGGATATGTAAATGCTATTCAAAATGATGGAGTTTTTCAAAATGTTCAGTTGTTAAAGGTTGATAAATCGTGGACGCCCAAAACCTCAGTACTGACGCTGTCTGTGTTTGGTAAGGAATTAAGTGATAAAGATATTGAGGTGATGACACGCAGATTGTCAGAGTTTGATATTGCAGAAACAAAGTTGAAAGTGAAGCAGATAGGAACAACAGCTTTTGATATGGAATCTGGAACGGAAATGCTTTCAGAACTATTGGATAAGAAAGATGATGAGATTGCTGAGTTAAAGGCGCAAATTGCACGCATCCATATTGAGGAGGAGAATATGAAAAAATATGGGTCGCAGTCGGTGCAGTTGGCTCGCGAGGTGAAAGTTTTGTATCCAGAAGTGCAAGCCTTTTCCGTTTCCCGTAACATAGTGGCGCAAACCGCTTCTATGAAGGCCGATACAATTTGTATTGCCTTTGTAAAGTGGGAGGAAACACCCGCTGCACATCAAATAATACAACTGCAGGATTGGTTAAAGCAACGTATGAATGAGAAAAAAGTTAAGATTGTAAATGAATAATATGGATTTTAAATTTCCGATTATAATATGCAATAACGATGAGGTAGTGCAGATAGAGACAACAGCCGAATTTCAGCACCGATTCGGAAAATATCGCATCATTTGTGCCGCTGGGGGCGTGGTGATGTGTGGGGATAAGATTTTGATGATTAATCGATTCGGGAAGTGGGATTTTCCTAAGGGGAAACAAGAAATTGGCGAATCTGTTGAACTTACCGCCCAGCGCGAGGTGATGGAAGAAACTGGATTGAAAACTGTTGAGTTGGTAAAACAACTTCCTGATACGTGGCACACCTATTTACTAAATAACGAACCAATACTGAAACGTAGTTGCTGGTTCTTGATGAATGGTGATGCTACTCAACCGCTGATACCTCAAGTAGAAGAGGATATTCAGCAAGTAATTTGGGTGCCAATAACGGAGGTGAAAAATCGATTGGAAAATTCATACTCTTCACTGAAAATCCTTTGGCATCAGGTTATTAATCTAATTATGCACTAAAATTAATGCTTATGGCTTTAAACTTTGACTCCCGTATTTCCGCTTTTGAACAGTTAGGACTTTGGTTAGAACATTTTTTAAAAGAGGTTGAAAATAATAGATTTACTGATGATTTTAATTCTGAATTTCAAGCTATAATCGAACGCCAATCTCGGGAAAATGGTTGGTTTACACAATACAATATCTACAGCTCTTTGGCAGCAATCCGTGATAATCTGCAGGCTGAAAGCTTGAATAATTTGAGGTTTGTGTATGGAAATAGAATTGCTACTTCATGGCAGGAAAAGATTGTAGCTGTGGTTACAGGAGCTTTCTTTCCCCTTGTTTCGTTCTACGATTTTATGGTGGTGTTACTTACGGGAAATGTTTTACAAATCAAACTTCATGCCGATGATAAGTTGTTATTGCCCAAAATTGCCCAAAAATTGATGGAAATAGAACCTGATTTTTCGGAAAAAATTCAGTTTGTGGATCAACTTCATGATTTTGAAAGAGTGATCATAACGGAAGAAAATGGTCATTCGGAAGTGTTATGTCAATATTTTTCTAAGTATCCCATGTTTGTCCATCGGCGCCAAAGGGCTGCTGCCATCTTGACCGGAAACGAAACATTGACGCAATTACGCGCTCTTAGTAACGACATCTGTCGCTATTTTGGTAATACTTTTCGTTCTGTTTCTAAGGTTTATCTTCCTAAAAAATACAACTTTACCAATCTGCTACAAGCTATTCAAGGACATACCGAGCAGCTCAATGAATATAATGCTTACTTGAGTAATTTAGAGTATCAGAAGGGAATTTCTTTGCTCAATTCTATTCCTTTTTATGATGCAGGCCCTATGATTTTGATTGAAAATGAGCAGTTTTTTCCACCCAAATCGGTTTTGTATTACCAATATTATGATAAAATTGATGATGCAATTGCAGATTGTGAGGCGCACAAAGAACAGATTTCGTGTGTAGTGGCTTTACCTGGAATTTCAGCGCATTTCTTGCCTTTAGGAAATACATATCGTCATGATTTCCAGAGTAATGTAATAGTTTCTGATATTGTTGAATTTCTAATCTGATTCTGATGAAAAAACGTATAATGGTATCCATTGCAGTTGTGGTTTGCGTTTCGGTATTTTTTCTGATAGTATCGATTTTACATCTTTATCGAGAAGCTGAGAAAGTGCAGAAAAATATCTTTACGCGCGAGGTTATTTCGGTAGGTAACGATGTTGTGGATAGAATCGATCGACTGCTACGCGAGGATTCGTTATATCATCAGGTTGATACACTTGTTGCTGCGGATTCTGTGGGTGAACTTGGAGGGGGAATGTATCAAAAAATTCACAAAAGTTTTCTTGTGGATCCTTCGCGAATGTTGCCCGTAGGTGTTGTTAATACAACAATCAACTACTTGGAAAATGATGTGACAATTTCTAACTCAGATACACTGTTTTTTGATACAACTTATAAAAAGATGTTTTCGCTAAATTCCTCAATATTAGAATCATCAGTGGAGGATTCGTTGCCTAATTCACTCTATGTAGAGATGATGAAAACTCCCATAGATTTGAATAAAATTGAGATGGATTCTGTTACCAAGATGTTGTTGAATCGCAGATATTTAAATCGTATTATTCGGGAGGAGTTTGCGGATGAAAATATCGATTTAGATTTTGAATTTGGCTTATATAACTCTTTTACCACTCAATTTGTAGTGATTTCTGATAACGTGAATCCAGGAGAATTGCTGAAGAGTCAATATGTTTTTAGTTTAAAAAATTCTGATCGATTTTGTACACCTCATTATCTGATTATCGCCTTCCCCAGCGAAAGAATTATCTTTTTGCACCGTATGGGAGTGATTGTTGGATTGATTTCTGCCTTTTTTGTGATTATCATCTTTGTGGTTATCTATATTTTTTATCAACTCTTCCGTCAAAAACGAATAGCTGAGGTGAAAAATGATTTTATTAACAACATAACGCACGAGTTTAAAACTCCAATTTCAACTATCTCATTGGCGTGTGAAGCGCTGTCCGATAGGGATATGATGGCGAATGAAGCGGTGAGAAGTTCTTATATTTCCATTATTTATGATGAGAACAATCGACTGAAGAATTTGGTTAATAATATTCTACAATTGGCACAATTGAAGAAAGGTCAATTGCAGATTAACTTGGAGAAATTCAATGTTAATGATTTGATTAACCATATTTGTGAAGCTTTTATGTTGCAAATTAGAAGTCGTAAAGGTACGTTAACGAAGAGCTTAGATGAATCAAGACCGATTATTATTGGAGATTATATTCATATTGAAAATATTCTTGTTAATTTGTTA
Organism: uncultured Bacteroidales bacterium; assembly: GCA_937901925.1. Classification (GTDB taxonomy): domain Bacteria; phylum Bacteroidota; class Bacteroidia; order Bacteroidales; family WCHB1-69; genus JAEZOU01. The sequence continues at coordinate 41,754 of CALGTS010000043.1, forward strand.
GATAATGCCCTTAAATATTCTCCTGCAAATCCTGAAATATCTGTTTCTACCTATTGTGGTAAGCGTGATTTAGTAATAAAAATTTCAGATAAGGGAATGGGAATTTCTAAGAAAAATCTAAAACGTATTTTTGATGATTTCTACAGAGTCAATCAAGGAAATGTTCACGATACAAAAGGTCATGGTTTGGGTTTACATTATGTGAAATCGATTGTGAAACTTCATGGTGGTACAATTTCTGTAGAGAGTGTTGAAAATCAAGGATCTACATTTATTATTACATTACCCTATAAAAAAAGTTAGTTATGAATACTAAAGTAACCCTGCTATTAGCAGAAGATGATGTGAATTTGGGAAAGATTTTGTCAGCCTTTTTGGATGCAAAAGGTTTTTCTGTAATTCATGCGCATAATGGGGAGGCTGCGTATGAACTATTTTGCACTAAGAAAATTGACCTCTGTTTGGTAGATGTGATGATGCCGATTAAAGATGGTTTCACCTTAGCGAAAGAGATTCGTAAACGTGACGACCGAGTGCCTATCATTTTTATCACTGCAAAGAATATGCAGGAGGATGTAATTCACGGACTTACAATTGGCGGCGATGATTATATCGTTAAGCCCTTTTCAATGGATGTGCTTTTGGCCCGCATTCAAGCGATGTTGCGAAGAACCAATTCAGATAAAGAGCAAGCGCAACCGCAGCAAATTTACATCGGTTCCATCCTTTTTGATGTGAATCACCAAACATTGATTGCAAATGGAAAATCAAAGAAGTTAACTACCCGCGAAACAGAGCTTCTTATGATGTTGATTGATAAGAAAAATGATGTTTTGGAAAGAGGTTATGCACTAAAAAAAATATGGGGCGATGATAGTTATTACAACGCCCGCAGTATGGATGTTTATATTACAAAACTACGTAAATTACTTGTTTCGGACCCTTCGGTACAAATTATTAATGTACACGGAATCGGTTTTAAATTAGTGATGTAGTATCAACTTCTTCATCCTCTTCTTCATATTTCTTATGAAGAGCGTAGTTTCTCCATTTTTCTAGAACAGCGGTGAAGTCTTCTGGAAGTTCGGAGTCAAAGAATTTATACTCTCCTGTTGCAGGATGAGTGAATCCTAACTGTTTTGCATGCAGTGCTTGACGAGGCATTAAGTTGAAGCAATTATTGACAAATTGTTTGTATTTGGTGAATGTGGTTCCTTTGAGAATTCTGTCGCCACCGTAAGTGTCATCGTTGAAGAGTGGGTGCCCAATAGATTTTAAATGAACTCTGATTTGGTGTGTGCGTCCTGTTTCTAAAACACATTCAATAAGAGTAACATATCCAAATCTTTCAATAACTTTCCAATGGGTAACAGCGTGCTTGCCCGCATCACCATCGGGGAATGTTGTCATTACCATGCGATCTTTCGGGTTGCGCCCGACATTGGCAATGATGGTGCCCTCATCTTCCTTAAAATCGCCCCAAACCAAGGCGTAATATTTTCTGTCAATGGTGTGGTCGAAGAAGTTTTTGGCTAACTTCATCTGAGCCCATTCCGATTTAGCAACAATCATAATGCCTGACGTATTTTTGTCAATACGATGTACTAATAACGGACGAACAGGTTCTCCTTCTTTTGTTTTCTTGTCTAAGAATCTATATGTGAGAGCATTAACTAATGTTCCCGTGTAGTTTCCGTATGCAGGATGCACCACTAAACCCGCTGGCTTATTAATGATAATCAAGTCGTCATCTTCGTAGGGAACATTTAGTGGAATATTTTCTGGAATAATCTCTAATTCCTTTGGTTCATTAGGCAAAAGTATTGTAATCAGGTCGTTAGGCTTAACTCGATAGTTAGATTTTTCCGACTTCCCATTCACTAATATGCAATTTGCCTTGGCCGCTTGCTGAATTTTGTTGCGAGAAATATTGGACAAGATATTCATCAAATATTTGTCCATTCTTAAAAGTTCTTGTCCTTTATCAACGGTAATTCGGTGGTGTTCGTAGAGTTCCTCTTTCTCCTCCTTGTTATCGAGAGTTAATTCTTCTTGCATATTATTGTAAATTATTGATAATCAGCTTTGCTTCGTTTAGTTTTTCTTGTAAAAGTTCAGTGGTTTTTGCCTCCATCAGTAATCTTAAATAGGGTTCTGTATTAGAAGGACGCACATTGAACCACCAATCCGAAAATTCAATTCTATAACCATCAAAGTCCATTATTTTTGTTGGCTGTTCTTGATGGGTAAAGTGTTCCTTTAATGCTTCCATTGCTTTCTGTTTCTGTTCAATTTTGAAATTGATTTCTCCAGAATTAGCGTACGAAGCAATCTGTTTGATAATTTGAGAAAGGGAGATTCCTTTCTTTTTGAATTTGCTGATAATGTGTAAGATGATAAGTGACGCCATCATTGCGGAGTCGGAGTAGAAGAAATCGCGGAAGTAGTAGTGCCCCGCAAACTCGCCGCCGAAGATTCCGTCAATCTCGCGCAGTTTGAGTGCAGCGTAAGCACGCCCAACGCGCCAAATATAAGGAGTGAATTCCATTTTTTCCAAATATTCAGATACTGATTTAGATGTTCTAATATCTTGAATATAAATCCCTTTTAATTTTTTCTCCTCTCCAAAATAGTGGCCCATCAGCGCAATCATCAGGTCGGGAGCGATAAATTGTCCTAATTCATCTACAAACATTACGCGGTCTGCGTCTCCATCGTAGATAACGCCAACGTCAGCGTTGCGCGCAAGCACCTCTCTCTTAAGGTCTCGTACGTTTTTCTCCTCAAGCGGATTGCCGTCGTGGTTCGGAAAGTTGCCGTCTAATTCATTGTAAAGGTAGTGCGGTTGCGTTCCGAATAGTTCGCCAACTAATAACGAAGCCATTCCGTGTGAACAATCCATCACAATGTTCAGATTGGAAATATCGTGTGTGTATTGTTTTAGAAATGCTAAATACTCATTTTGACAAGAATATTCCACAATTTTACCCCTATTTTCAGCAACGATTACTTTTTCTGTAGCAATTTTTTGCTCAATTTCACGCAATCCTGTATCGTAGCCACAAGGTAGTGCACCCCGACGAGATACTTTTAAACCATTATAATCCTTCGGATTATGTGATGCCGTAATCATAACGGAACCATCAAAATCGTGCTTTGCTGTGAAATAATACACCATTGGTGTGGTGCAAAGCCCTAAATTATAAACATCTGCGCCCGCATCTGTAATTCCTCGACTTAGTGCATCAAACATCGCTGGTGATGAAAGACGCATATCTCGGCCGACTAAAATCTTTTTCGCTTCCAAGAGCTGTGGAAGGAAATATCCAAATTTGTAAATGGTTTCCAAATCAAAATCTTGATTGTAAACACCTCTGAAATCGTATGCTTTAAATGCTGACATATTATTGGTTTTTAATTGGGATTGTCTTTAATGAAATTAATCCATTGTTCAAAATGTAAGTCGTTGATCCTGAATGTGATATTGTAAAAAACACGTGCCCAATACGATTTTACATTAAATCCTTTAGGGCGTTCGGTAAATCTTTCGCAGAGAACGGTTTGCTTTGTCGTTGTGTGAATAATGCAGACCCAAACGGCTGCGGCTTTCACGTTTTGGTCCAATGACTCAACAATGAAGAGAACCGCAAATTCTGTATTTTGTGGGATTTTAAGTTGAGAAATGTAGTCGATAATGAATTCATCGTTGTAAGTGTTCTCTATTTGAATATGTTTCTTGATATGAAGCTTTTCCTTAGTGATGATGTTTTTTTTAGTAACCATCCGCAAGTCATAGTTGACAATAGGTTTCTGAAAAGTAATACGTAGATTGTATTTTTTCTGGTCTGTGATAAACATCTTATTCCACTCATTAAAATAAAAATGGAAAGCATCTGTAGGAAGGTCAAACCCATTTTGAGTAAATGTAGCTTGCGAGAAATCTACTCCTAACCAAGTAATCTCTTTTCGATCTAAAAAGTTTTTAAGTAGCTCTTTGTTTAAGTACATTTACAATATCGTTAACGTCGTTTTTTTTAATTTTGTTCAGTTAGATGATTTCTAAATTATCCTCTTTTATCCAACCTTTTTCTCCGTTAGGAATTTGAATCTCAATCCATTCGTTCATTTGGTCCGTAATTTTTACCTTTAAACCTTCGTGGATAATGAAAAGGTCGGTTCCGCTGTTGTCGGGAGTGCTTTTTCCACTAATTACGGTTGTGGTTATAATTCCTTCAGGATTTTTGGTGTAATAATAGGTTTGGCGGTGTGCAAAAATTATGGAAAAAATGGTGAAAATCAGCGATAAAATTGCAATTACTAATCCAGTTTTTCGTATCCAATTGCGGCGCGAAAGGAACATAAATAGAAGCGCCGTGAAGAGAATAATATTGCAAATAATGGAGATGATTGTCCAAGTTTCACCATTACATAGAGTTGCTATTGATTTCCACCAGCGAACAATAAAAATCTCAGGTAAAATATCGATTTTGTCTGTTAATTTTTGGTTTACAAAGGCGATATTATGTTTTATATCTTCATTGTTAGGATTCATCCGTAGTGCGCGTTCGTACCAAAGTAAAGCGCTAGCTTTGTCGCCAACTTTGAAGTAAGCATTGCCCAAATTGTAATGAAGAACAGCACTTTGGTATCCCGCATCCACAATTTGTAGGTAGTTGAAAATGGCGCTTTGGTAATCTTTGGCTTGGTAAGCATTATTGCCCGCTTCCATCAAAATTTGTGCGCTGTCCGCTGACAGTGTTGTTTCTTTTTGTGCGCAAAGTGAAAAGTTGGTAAAAAGAATTGCTATGAATAGTAAAATTCTGATTTTCATTGTTCTATAGATTTATTTTGAACTTTCGTTTTTGAGAATTGATTGGAGTGCTTGGGCGTACATTTCGTTCATTAGCACAGCACTATCTCCGGGTGCAAATCGAGCAAATTCACACTGATTCAGTGTGTTGATAAACCCTTGGATATTCTCAGATTGTATTCCCTTTTCTGTTAATGTTTTCTCTACAGTGTCAATAGAAAGTTGAGAAAGTGGAATGTGATATTTGTCGCTTAAGTAGCCCCAAAGCGCACGAGAAATTTCAATGTAAAACTCCTCTTTGTTGTTCTCTTGCAGTAATTTATGTGCTTTAGTTAGGCTTTTTTTCGCTACTTTTAACGCTCGTTTGTTCTTTACTAATTCGGTATTGTTCATATATTCAATACGTTTTCTCCAAATAATGAGGATGATAATAAATAGAAGAAGTGGAAGTGCTAAAATGAGGTGATAAATTGGAGTGTTAAAGAAAGTACGTTTGTTTTGAGAGAGGTTGAATTTCGAGGTTTTGATGTAGCGAATATCTTTGTCTAACATTTTGATTTCCTTTTGATTAGAAGAGATTGTGGTGAAGGTACTTTCATCACCTTTTTCTACTTCTATTTCAAAAGATTCAGTTTCGATAGTTTTGTATGTGTGATTTTGTAAATCGAAGTAAGAGAATGCAATAGGGGATAATGTGAATTTTCCAGCAGAACGAGGAATCAGTGTATATTCAAAGATGCGCGAGCCTGAAATTGTATTGCCGCTTTTGTTGATCTTGTCGGTGATAATAGGTTCAGAAACATCGAAGTCGGGCGGAAAATTCAGTGAAAGGTCGTCAATATATTGTATGTTACCATTTCCGCTTACGGTGATAGTAAGGTTTGTGGCATCGTTGGCGCGCAACTTGTCACGGCTCAGAAGGGCAGTGATGGTGAAATTTCCTACAACGCCACTGAAATCAGCAGGCGCACTTGCTGTGGGTAATGGCCTTACATTCAATTTGATACTATTCGATTTGATGTCAACATTGTAGTCGTTGGCTTGAGTCATTCCTCCAAAGAAACTATCAAAAAATGGGTCGCCAGAAGATGCTCGAGTAACTACACGAACGGTCATGTCTAACTCCATCGGAGTTATGGTGATTTCGCCTGATTTTTGCGGGAAAAGTGCCGTTTTTTTGATTTCTGAAACATAATATCTCTTGTTGTTAATTACCTCTACAGATGGTCGTTGGTTCTGATTGGTACTCTCTAAATCGTATGCCCAAAGGTCGGTTTGTTTAGGTAATGTAGCACCATTTACATAACTATCGTAAGGAGTGTAAAGTTTGTAAGTTACTGTAACTTGTTCACCAACGTAAGGGTTTGTCTTTGAGCAGAATGCTTTAACAAAAATATCGTTTTTGTTAAAGCCAGAAGGCGTTTGTCCTTGCGTTTGTTGTCTTCCTCCTTGTCCACCTCGCGCTTGGTTCTGCTGAGTTTGTCCCGAACTTTTTACCACCTGAATGGTAACAGCATTCGATTTCATTTGCTTGTTTTTGCTGACTACGGTAACCCCCGGAATGGTAAATTGTCCCTCTTTCTCGGCAGCAAGATAGTAGGTGTAAGTTACTGTTTCTGATTTCGATACGTTTCCGTTGACAATGGAAATATTTGACGAAGTGCTTTGGCTTGGACCTTGTAATAACTTGAAACCTGGGAAACTGATGTTTTTCACTTTGCCATTGTTGTCGTCAATGGTAAGAGAGTAACGAAAACTTTGTCCAACAGCAACCTGGGAGGGAGCTTTGGCTACGCAACTTGTTTGTGCTAAAAGGTGAAAGTTAAAAGTTAAAAATAATGATAATATGCTAAAAATCAATAAGTTGTGTTTTATGCGCATCTTCTCCATTTTAATGTAAAAATATTTTGCAAATGTACAAGAAATTTTGTTTACTAACGAACCAATAACCTAAAAAATTGTTTATCTTTGCAGTTTAATTTTTATACTATGTCAAGAAAAATTTTAGTGGTAACTGGTGGTGGTGATTGCCCTGGTTTAAATGCAGTTATTAGAGGAATTGTTAAAAGTGCAGCTTCTGATGGTGATTGGGAGGTGTTTGGCTGTATTGAGTCTTTTAATGGTTTGCTGAAAGATGAGATTGAAATTGTTCCTTTGACTGAGCGCTCGGTAGCTGGTATCCACGTGCAGGGCGGCACAATTATTAAAACGACGAATCACGGAGGTCCATTCCAATTCCCTGTGCGTCAATTGGATGGAAGCTGGAAGGTGGAAGATCGTTCTCAGTTGTTAAAGAAAAGATTGGAGGATTTGGGTATTGAATGTGTTGTGAATATTGGTGGAGATGGCTCACAAAGAATCTCTTTAGCATTGTCCGATTTGGGAGTTCCGATTGTAGGTGTGCCGAAAACTATCGATAATGACTTGTCATCTACAGATTTTACTTTTGGTTTTCAGACTGCGGTGCAGATTGCTACGGAAGCTGTGGATAAGTTGGTAACAACGGCTGCCAGCCACAATCGTGTGTTTATTCTTGAGGTGATGGGCAGAGATGCAGGTTGGATTGCGTTGCACGCAGCCATTGCAGGAGGTGCTGAGGTGTGTATTATCCCTGAGATTCCATACGATCCGCAGAAAATTGTGGATAGAATAAATCAACGTTATGCGCAAAATGCAGGTTTCTGCAATATTGTAATTGCAGAAGGTGCCAAAGGTTTGGATGGAAAGGTTACAGGCTCGGCGCCTACGGCTGTGGGAGATCCCAATATCAAATTAGGCGGCGTGGGTGATAAACTTAAACTGCAACTGCAAGCGTTAGGCGTAGAACACGATATTCGCGTAACCGTACTCGGACATCTGCAACGTGGCGGAATTCCTGTGGCGTACGACCGCGTTTTGGCAACCGCTTTCGGGGCACACGCTTTCGAATTGGTGAAAAATAGAAAATATCGCCGGATGGTGGCTTATAACAAAACCGAAATTGTAGATGTTCCCCTTGAAGATGCTGTGAAAAGTGCTAATAATGTTAATCCTGAAACCTCTTCGTTGGTGCGTGCAGCTAAAAATATCGGAATTGCCTTTGGTGATTAAGGGCTTTTATTGTCAGATTTTTAACTTCCGAATTTTAAGGTTTTTTTGTAATTTTGCACCCTTAATTTTTTAAGGATGCAATCTATTGATAGAACTCAAGAATTAGAAACGCAACGTATTGATAAACTGTTGTTTAAATATGCGTTGCCAGCTGTAGTTAGTCAGATTATTGCAGCTGTATGTAACATTGTAGATAGAATTTTTATCGGACATGGTGAAGGTGCATTGGCGATTGCAGGCTTGGCAATAACCTTTCCTGTGATGAATATTGTGCACGCTTTCGGAGCATTGATCGGTGTGGGAGCTTCTGCAAGATTGTCAATCGTATTGGGAAGAAAAGATATGCGTTGGGCAGAGAAAATCCTAGGGAATAGCCTGATTTTTACTATTATTCTCAGTGGTGCCGTAATGCTGTTTGGCTACCTCTTTTTAGATAATATCCTCTACTTGTTTGGTGCTACAGAGGAGACAGTTGCGTATGCTCGCCAATATATGCTGGTGGTGTTGCCCGGAATGTTTTTTCTTACAATGGCATTCAATCTTACAAGCTTAATTCGTGCTTCTGGTTATCCCATTCGTGCTATGTTGATTTTGGGCGGTGGTGCTGTGCTGAACATTATTTTAGACCCGATTTTTATCTTTGGCTTTAATTGGGGAATCGCAGGTGCCGCTTGGGCAACTACAATTTCAATGGCTACAATGACACTCTTTGCAATTTTACACTTTGCGCAGAAAAGCTCCTTTATTCGTTTTAAACGCCACGCTTGGAAACCTAAAGGTTATATTTTTCGCAATATTTTGATGATTGGAATGAGCCCTTTTCTGATGAATATTACGGCAGCAGGTGTTGTGGCAATTCTTAATCGTCAGTTAATTATTTATGGTGGCGATATGGCTGTTGGCGCTAACGGAATTGTAAATAGCTTTATGAACTTCTTGATACTGTTTATGTTAGGTGTTTGTCAAGGAATGCAACCTATTGCTGGTTATAATTACGGAGCCGGTCATCCGCAGCGATTGCGACAGGTATATCTCCTTACAATGAAGGTATGCGTACTTTCGGGTGTTGTGGGGTGCTTGTTAGGGTGTTTCTGCCCAGAATGGATTGCTAAAGCTTTTACATCAGATGAAATGTTGATATCAATATCAGTGGTGGCGTTGCCATTCCTCTCGATGATGTCGCCACTTATTGGTTTTACCATTTGCAATTCCAATTTCTTCCAATCGATTGATAAACCGTGGATTGCAATTGTTACCAGTTTGTCTCGTCAAGTGATATTTTTGGTGCCTTTGTGCTATTTTTTACCTCGACTTTGGGAGTTATGGGGAAAAAATGGATTGGACGGCGTTTGGCTTTCAGCCACCTGTTCCGATGTTTTGGGAGCCGCTTTAGCAGCTGTATTGCTATTTATGCAGCGGAAGGTGTTTACGCAAGCCGCAGTTTTGGAGCCACGCCCACTAAAAGAAGTTGGGCCTACTTCTGATGAAGGGTAGGAAAAAGATTGTGTTTTGATTAATATCGTTTTACAAATGTAATGATGACTCGTAGTGGTTGTTGTCTACAATAGCTAAATAGTTCTCCTCTTGTTTTATATCTTAATCGATTAAATAGTTCTTATTTATACTAAATTTTCTAAATAAGCATGTTTAAACCTGCTTATTTGTACATTTTTGTCTATTTAGTTATATTTCTGTCAGATAAAAAGGGTAAATTTACCAATCGCTTTCGTTATTCTGCGCCTGAATTGGACTTTGATTTCATCGTACTTGATTTTTTTTTGAATTCAAAACGTAATTTTCTCCTAAATTGAAAGCTTTTATTTCTGAATAAAATGTAAAAGTTAAGTCGATTTTCTGTTCTGTTTTTTGATTAAAAATCTAATTGTTAATGTTTTGCGTATAGCGAATACTGATTAATATTTATGGAGCTATTTGCTTTATTATTTATTTATCTTTGTAAGGTTATTTTCTTGAATTTTGTTTAATAGACTTCAGCAGAGATTTGGGAAGATGATGTGAATATTAAATAGAAGTCACCTTAAATTTAGGATATGAAAAAAAGTATAATATTTATTTTAATCTCTGCGTTTACAAGCTCAATTCTTATGAGTTGTGAAAAAGAAAATGTTAAATCTGCTCAACAATCATTATCTATATGAGTTCAGTCAATCAGCTTATGATTTTAATCACTTAAAAGAGATAGAAAGTTTAAAAGATGCGATAACGATTCTTAATGTTGATATGTTATCAGATTTCTTTGTTTCAATAGATCGTATCGTGCCATCATTTATTGAAAATTCAAAATCATTTGACGAATTTAAATATATTTATCTTGAATATTTCCAACCAAAATTTATTAATGATGAAAAATGTTGAGATGAAAGATGAATACTTTTATGCAAAATTATTCTCTGAAGTATATCTGAGTTCTATCAATTACCTTTCTTCTTATTTGTATGGTCAAGATAAGGGGCCAAGATGGGAAAAGTTTAAGGGAATGCTTAAAGAAGCGTGGAAAATAACACGTCCTATAGTAGCTGCTGATGCTGGAGGAGCAGTAGTAGGTGCAATGGTGGGTGTAACTTCAGGACCAGGCATTGTCGTTTCCGGAATGGCTAGTGCTTGTGGTTCTTCTGCAGGATATTGTGTTCAAGAATTGATAAATGCAAATTAAATTGAGATGAAACCACGCAAAATAGTATCTAATTTTATCAAAAAGCACAAATACGTGTATTTTATGATTGTTAGTCTTGTTTCAGCAAGCCTTGTTAGTTTGTTTATGAATATTTTTCAAGATACATTGAGTATTAAAGCATGGTTAAATAGCACTTTTTTCTATTGGGGATTTTTGTACCCTGTTGGTTTTGTTACTTATGAAAAAAATCGATTAGAGCCATAATCTGGCATTGTAAATCCAAATTAGTTTAAGATAGAAAAGAGAGTTAAGCGTGTAATTGATAAACTGAGGTCTTCTTTCATTATTCTGAGCACGTGTTGAATTGTAAATGTATCGTGTTTGGTAGTTTTTGTATTTTAAAGCGTAATTTTCTCCCAAATGGGAAGTTTTGATTTTTGATAAAATGTAAAATTTTGGTAGATTTTCTGTTTTATTTTTTGATTAAAAATCTAATTGTTAATGTTTTGCGTATAGCGAATACTGATTAA
>CALGTS010000044.1 GCA_937901925.1 uncultured Bacteroidales bacterium
TAGCTGTAACAGCTTTGTGTTCTACAATCCAAGTGGTTTCTGGAGAAGTCCAAGTCACTACTGCAGAGGTTTCGGCAGGTGCAACCTGAACGTTTGTAGGAACATCACAAGGGTCAGCATTGTTACCACCAGCAGGAGTGGACGAGCAGGTAACTACTAATGCGAAACCTTCTTGATCATACATATCATCAGCAACAAAACGTAAAGTCAAGGAACCCGTTAATGAAGTATCGCTAACGATTCCATCACCACTATACACCTTCATCGGAACACCATTCATACCCACGCCATCGTAGATATAGAGAAAATCGTAGTTTTCTTCAATATCGATATTTCCATTGATTGCGACAAAAGCACCAGGAGTTCCTGGATTGATTACTAAAACCGCATCAGCATTAGAATCATAGGTATCATTTGCACCACCATTGTCATAGATAACTGTTTCACAAGTTGTAATTGTATCTTCCCCAGAATAGGGTAGCAAATATTCTCCAGGAATTACAGAAAGCACTGGAGACCAAATACTTTCGTCTGCTGGTCCACAGATTGCCTTTACGCGAATATCATACTCCATTGCAGGAGTTAAACCAGAAAGCGTGCAATTGGGCGTTGAAACGTTCATCGTAAGAGCGCTATTCCAATCATCATCAACCTCTTTATAAGCAACTTGCCAGTTATTTTCATTACCGCCAGGGGTCCAGATTAAATCAACAGAAGTAGATGTAGATGCAGTTGCTATTAGGTTTGAAGGAACTGTACAAGTCAACTCAAAAATTGACACATTATCAATTGCAGCGGGAGGATTATTTCCGGTCATGTGGTCGTTATGCCAAGAGAAGTAAATTCTGCGTACTCCAGCGGTAGTAAACCCTTCGATATGAGCAGAAAGAGAAGTAAACACAGAGTATGTATGAAGAGCAAGGTCGTTCAATTTTTGCATACCATCATATCCATTAATAGTTTGATGAGAGGTTGGATTGACAATCTCCATTGGTTCTCCTATGAATGCATTCAACACATCGAATCCATTTTCGCCAAAGTTTCTCCAATCGAAAGAGATTACATAACCATTTTCGCTTGCTGGGAAATAGATGTCACGATACGCCCAAGTATAGGAGGTTGCAGAGTAGTTATATTGGTTAGAAACTCCATTATCAGAAGATATATATAGGCCACGATTTCCCGTACTACTTGCACCATTTCCCACATACCATTTATTGGCAAAATTGCCATTGAAGAATCCCCACGATGGCATATTATCTTCAAAATCACAATAGAATGGTAATTGACCTGGAATTTGGGTTGTTGAGAAATCCACTCTTTCCCAAGCGCCACCTTCATTATTGTTACAACGTGGGCGCACGTATGCAGAATATGCAGAAGCTGGGAATAGTCCACCAACGGAGAAGGTGGTGACATTTACGGTTGAATAATTATAGATAGTATCAAGATCAACAAGTCCAGTAGGAAGGATAATCACATCCCATTCAGTTTCTTGATTTCCAGGAGTCCAAGTAATTGTAACTGAAGTAGTATCGACAGTTGCCACTAAATTATTTACCCCCTCACAAGCTGGGATTGGCAAAATAGAAAGTTCATCAATATAAATGGAGTGAGCAAGCCCCATAGGAACTCTAAATGCCACGTAGCGACCATTTCCACTATAACTACGTGTATAAACCTCTTGATTTTCCCAAACATCAGCCTGGTTAATAGCGATATTTGCAATTGGAATAAAAGTTGATAGATCTTCAGGATTAGAAACAATACCGACTTCGAGATAATCGGAGCTATAATTCGTGTAAGTTTTGAAAGAGATGAGCAGACTATCCATTTGAATTCCGTCTGCAAAACGTGGAGTAGCAGCAAAAGTATAATGATCAGGAGTTGAATTAACCATATAGAGTGAATTGCCGCCTGGAATAAAAGATTTTGCTGAAGAGATAACAGGATAACCTCCTGCATAATAAGAGGTTTCACCAAACCAACATTCAGGGTATGAATTTGGTGAATAATTATCGAAATTATCCATAAACGGCAAAGTTACAGCATTACAAGATGTTGTAAACGAGAGTAAACTATATTCACTGAATTCAGTAGCAGAGCAAACGCTACGCAAACGCAATTGATAAGTTGTATTGGGTGTCAAATTTGAGATTACATATTCAGGTTGATAAACAACTCCTTCAAAGATCCAAACAGAATCATTTTCTTGTTTATATTCCAATTCCCAAGTTGATTCAGCTAATGCTGGAGCCCAGAAAAGATCGACACTATTGCTAGTTACATCTCTTACAATCATCGTTGGCGGAACGCAAGTTACCGTAGTATCACAATCACCCACAAAAATCACGTCATTACGTTCTTGTCTTTGATTGAAAGAGGTGTGATTTGCAGGATTTGGATTTAAATTATCATCGTAGAAAATTAAAGAGCTACCTGCATGTTTACGGAAAGTTGGAGCACCCGAACAGGTCCCTGTATTATCATCAATAGTAAGCACCAAATTATTTCCAGAATAGGTGAAAGGTGTATCAAAAGAGATCTCCAACCAACCTGATTCTGAAACTGGAACAGAACCAGAATACACTTGAGTATGACCAATTGTTGACACGTATGAAATAGGCATCAATGCGGTTTGAGGTGTTGTACCCAAATAGATTGTCCAATTTCGGGTTTGGTTTGATGAATTTTCGATATAGAATTTCACTCCACGTAAGGTATTAGAACCACCCATTTCTTCTGCTGTAAAGAGCTGTTGGGTAAGAGAAAAGTTATAGTTTCCGCGAGCAGGAAGGAAATTTGTTGCTTCAGTTCCATTTCCGATTGCCACTTCACCACCAGCAAAACATACAGTAGAAAAAGTAAGTGACAATGTGTCGCTATAGCCACTTCCACAAGAAGCATAAAGAATTACATCGTATGAAGTATTGGGTGTTAAACCTGTCAACAAGCAACTAGTTCCATCAGGAACTCCCCCTTGCCATAGGTCGGAACCATGTTCAGAATATTCCAAGAAATAACCTTGCGAAGCATCTGACGAGGAATCATCTGTCCAGGTAAAATACGCAGAACTTCCAGAAATAGCCTGTACATTCAAATTTGAAGGTGCTACGCAACCACTAAAGATGGAAACTTGAACATCATCAATAAAAACAGAAGAATTGAAAATAGAGGGAGAACGGAAGGCGATACGACCGTGACCACCAGCATAACCATTCAAGGCAACCACAAAATCTTGCCATACATTAGGAGCAGAATAGACTGACGCATCAATAGTTCTGATAGGTACAAAAGTTGAAATATCGGAAGCATTAGTGATTACCCCTACTTCTATCAAACCATCGCTCATTGAGGTCTTTAATGCCTTGAAGGAAACTTGTAACGTATTAATATTATATGAAGCGGTAAATTCTGGAAGAATAGCGCATGCATAATATTCTGATGAGGAGTTCAATCTCAAGGCAGTTGTTCCACTTGCCGCTTGATCGGTTGTCATAAAGACAGTTTGTTGCGCTAAATTATTTGTCAAAGTAGTCCAACAAGATGGAATTTGAATATTTTGATTAGAATATGAATCAAAAGATTGATTATAAGGAATTTCCCCAATTGGTGAACAGTATGTTTTGAAAGTAACAGGATAGGTCCAAGCACTTTCCTCACTATTGGAGCACAAAGCCTTCACATAAACATCGTATAAGGTATTCTCAGTGAGTCCGGCAATGGTACAAGGATTTGTATAAACGGTTTCGAACCCTACAGAATTAACATCATAGCCTGCTGGAGCTACAGCCACCTGCCAAGTATCCTCCTCATTACGGGAAGTCCATCTCACAGTAACCGTATTATCAGTAATTTCTGAAACAGCAATATCTGTAGGTGTCAAGCAGTTCGATGTTGCAAAAATATTAATATCATCAATAAAGGTGTACTCACTTGAGGTTGAAGGTTTAAGAAAAGCAATATAAACTCCATTTCCAGAATAACTATTCAATAGAACTTCAACATTATACCATGTATTGGTAGCTACCCATTCAAAACCATTGAATGATTGCACAGGAACAAAGGTGGAAATATCCGTTGGGTCGGTCATCACGCCCACTTGTAACGCTCCAGAACCTGCATTAGTGCTATTTTTCAAGATTTTGAAATTCACAGTCATTTGAGACATCGAGGTCAGAGATGTGTCAACTGCAGGAACGATAACGCAAGTGTATTTTCCGATTGTTGGGTATGAGGGATTACAATAACTATACAAACGCAAACTTGAAGGTGAGGAGCTGCATTGTTCTGTTACAATTGCAGGTTTGAAAATGTCACTACAGTTATAAAGTTTATTCCAACAAGGAGGAAAATCTCCCGTGTAGATGTCAAAACTTTCCGTAAGCGGAAGTTCCATATAGGGATTGCAGGGCACATGCACTTCCAACATCTCTGACCAGAAGCTATTAAACATACCGCACTGTGTTCTGGCATAGATCTGATAGGTTCTGTTTTGTGTCAAACCTTCGAACAGATACGTTGTGTCAAAAAGAGTGATTACTTGTGACTCATCTATTGTATCGCCCAACTCTACAATCACAACCTCCCAAGCATTATCATTAGGATGAGCAGGAGAAAATGCGATTTCGACACTGCTGGAGGTCAATCCATTTTCGGTTACATGCAAATTTCGTGGAGTTCCGCAAGTAGTACCAGTAATAGAGATATCATCCACAGCTGCGGCGGGCTGGAATCCTGTATATTGGTCATTTACCCATAGGAAATAGATTCTTTGGATTCCTCCGAAAGATGCATCTACCACCTCCGAAATCTCTCTCCAATTGGAGGATTGCGAATAGGTTCCCAACAAAGTTGCACCATCGGGTTGTGTTCCCATCTCAGGAACATTTGCGGGTTCGCCAAGATATACTCTCAACTCATCATAGCCTTGCTCCCCTACTCCTTTGTATTTAAAAGAGATATTGAACTCAGCATACGACTCATCAAAATATATATCACGGTACGCCCATGCCACAGAGGATACGTTTGAGTTATAACCATTAGACACTCCCGAATCATTGGAAACATAAAGAGATTTTGCCCCTTCATCTGTTACATTTGTAGCAGAACCAATAAACCATTGGTTTGCGTCCGTGCCAACAAAATTCCAATAATCATTCTCCGTATCATCCTCAAAATCATAAATATAAGGAACCATTGCCAACATTTGAGTAGTAGAAAAATTGGCACTACGCCAAATACTATAATCAGCATTACCACAATTTGCACGCACAAAAACGTAATAACTTGTAGAAGGTTCCAAGTTTGCGAAACTAAATTGCGGGATATTGGTAGTATAAGTCGGAGTTGTTGAGGAATCTGGAATCAAATTCGGTTGTGTAGTAACAAAGATATCCCAAGATGATTCGTAAGCACCTGGATTCCATGAGAACTCAGCAGAACTTTCCGTAACATCTGCTATAGATAAATGTGTAGGATAGGGGCAAGTCGTAACGACAGGAACCATTTCAAGTTGAATATTGGGTATATAATTTAGGTGATTCAGATAAACATGAGAACCTGGATTTTCCATACAAGAAGGAAATTGATCGCAATAATTGATTATTGAAGCATACGAAGAAGGCTGCTCCGTAACATAGTATTGCATAGTGCAATTCATTTGACTATTTGAAAGTTGTTTTGCCACAACAACCACTAAATTTTCCAATCCGTCATAGAGGAACGGAGTGGTAAGGTCGAAAGTTTGCCAACCCGCAGACGCTCCAATTGTCACTGTCGTGCCTTCATAAACAAGCGTTAATCGATTCATGGGAAGGAATCCTTCTTGCTGACTATCGACTGATTGTGTAGTTCCCATATAGATTTTCACATAATCTAACACGGTAGTTCCAGGTGTTGCACAATTCCAAGATATAGAATTGATGAATCCTGTAGTACCGAAAGAATCGACAGGATAGACAGACTGCGAATAGGAATACTTATAACAAGTATTAAAAGGCAGATAGTTTTCTTCAATTGTACCATTGCCGACACTTACATTAACAGCATTCTGTGCCCAAGTTATAAATGGGAAGAACGCTAGCATCATTAAACAAAGAAATTTTCTCTTCATAATATTTAAATTTAAAATTTGCATCTAAAAACGGGCGCGAAAATAATGATTTTCTAGAAGATTTTCACGCTTTTAAGTCTTTTTTAAATAATATAAAATACTAAAAATCAGCAAATTACATTTATCAAATTTAAAATATTGAATTTTGTAATTTTACAACGAAAATTCTGGAATTTTTTTTACTACTCTTTGCATTTTATACAAGCAAAAAGGGTAAATTTTTCACAATGATTTTGCTTAAAAAAGGCAAATGAGAATAAAAAAGGCATTCCGAAGAATGCCTTTTAGGATATTTAGGAAATTAAAATTCTTAGTATAGGAATGACAATAATACACCAGCAGCAACAGCACTACCAATTACACCTGCCACGTTAGGACCCATTGCATGCATTAGCAGGTAGTTAGTCTTATCATATTTAAGACCTTCTACTTGGGAAACGCGTGCAGCATCTGGAACGGCAGAAACGCCAGAGTTACCAATTAATGGATTAATTTTATTACCTTCTTTAAGGAATAGGTTAAAGAATCTCACGAAAAGCACACCTGAAGCAGTAGCAATTACGAAAGATGCAGCACCCAAACAGAAGATAAGGACTGATTCAATCTTTAAGAAAGTACTTGCTTGGGTTGAGCAACCTACAGTTAGACCGATAAGGATAGTTACAATATTAATGATAGGACCACTTGCAGCATCTGCCAAACGTTTGGTTACAGTACTTTCTTTTAGCAAGTTACCAAAGAACAACATACCCAACAATGGAAGACCTGTAGGCACAATAAAACAGGTAAGAAGGATACATAAAATTGGGAATAAAACTTTTTCTCTATGGCTAACGGCTCTTGGTGGGCGCATTCTGATAAGGCGTTCTTTTGGGGTAGTCAACCAGCGCATAATTGGGGGTTGGATTACAGGCACGAGCGCCATATATGAATAGGCAGAAATGGCGATTGCCCCCATCATACTTGGTGCCAATTTAGAGGAGATGAAGATAGCTGTAGGACCATCAGCACCACCGATAATACCAATAGCACCAGCTTCTGTAGGGGAAAAACCTAAAGCGAGAGCAATAATATAAGCGCCAAAAATACCGAATTGCGCTGCGGCACCGATAAGAATCAACTTAGGGTTTGAAATCAGCGCGGAGAAGTCAGTCATTGCACCAATACCTAAGAAAATCAAAGGGGGATAAACACCCTTTAACACACCGAAATAGAGATAGTTAAGGACAGATCCTGACTCATATACACCAACTTGAAGACCATCTGCAAATGGGATATTACCCACGATGATACCAAAGCCAATAGGAATTAACAAAAGGGGTTCATACTCCTTAAGAATAGCAAGGAATATGAAGAAAATACCGATGGCAATCATAAGAAGATTTTGCCATGTACAATTATAAAAGCCTGTATAAGCAAAAAACTGTGCTAGACCTTCTTGAAAAAATTCAAACATAACTTCACTTATTAAGATTACTCAATTACCAAAAGTACATCACCTTCCATAACAGAATCGTTGCGGCGAACTCTAACTTCTTTTACAACACCATCACGATCAGCATCAATATTATTTTCCATTTTCATAGCTTCAAGAAGTATAAGATGTTGACCTGCTTTTACGGTATCTCCTGCATTTACAAAGATATCCAAAATAGTACCTGGAAGTGGTGATTTCAACACGCAGCCAGCTGTTGGAGCTGCAGGGGCGGCAGGTACTGCGGCAGGAGCGGCGGGTGCAGCTTTGGGAGCTGGAGCAGCTACTCGAACCACTTTAGGTTGTGATTTTTGCATTGTAGGAATAGATTCCATATCTAATTCCACTGTGTAAGGTGTGCCGTTAACTTCAATATTCGCTTTGTTATCTTCGATACCGTTAATATCAACCGAATATTTTGTTCCGTTAATGGTTAAATTGTATTTTTTCATATCTTTTTATTTTATTGATTATCAGATATATATATGTGTAAACAACAAATTTTACTCCATTTTTTTCACGACTGCAAAAATAGAAAATTTTCTTTATTACAGCACTCTTAGAAGAATTATTTTTTTTCATTTTTCCGTATTGAAAATTCAATTTTATTTTTTTATATTTGCAACTTGAAATTGTTTTTACAGATGAAGTTGTAATATATTAGTAATCAATATTTTTTAACCTAAAAAAATCACGTTTATGCAAAAGAAAGGTAACAAATTCGGAACTCACCGAGTAATTGAGCCCAAGGGCGTTCTTCCACAACCCGCTAACAAAATCGACAACAATATGGATGAAATTTACGACAATGAAATCCTTATTGATGTTCAAACTTTAAATATTGACTCTGCATCATTTACAGATATTGCTAATTTCTGCAACCACGACAAAGAAGAGATGAAGAAGGAGATGTTGCTTAATGTTGAGTTACAAGGAAAGCATCGTAATCGTCGTACTGGTTCTGGCGGTATGTTATTAGGTACTGTCGAGAAAATTGGTGATGCTTTAAAGGGTAAAATCGATTTGAAAGAGGGTGATAAGATTGCTACTTTGGTTTCTCTTTCTTTAACTCCACTTCGCATTGACGAAATTTTAGAGATTCGCGAAGATGTTGACCAAGTTGACATTAAAGGTAAGGCTATTCTTTTCGAAAGCGGTATTTATGCTAAGATTCCTGATGATATGCCTGAAAAATTGGCTCTTTCAGCATTGGACGTTGCTGGTGCTCCTGCTCAAACAGCAAAACTTTGCAAACCTGGTGACACAGTTCTTATCATCGGTGCTGGTGGAAAATCAGGTATGCTTTGCTGCTACGAAGCTAAAAAACGCGTAGGAGTTACTGGAAAAGTTATCGGTATGTGCCATAGTGAAAAATCAACAAAACGTATGATGGACCTTGGCTTCTGCGACATCGTTTTTGCTGGTAATGCTAACGACCCTGTTGCAATGGTTGAAAAGATTGAAGAGTTTACTAATGGTCAAATGGCTGACGTTACCATTAATAACGTAAACGTTCCTGATACTGAAATGACCTCTATTCTTTGTACAAAGAATGATGGTGTAGTTTACTTCTTCTCAATGGCAACATCATTCACAAAAGCTGCTCTTGGTGCAGAAGGTGTGGGTAGCGACGTTACTATGATTGTAGGTAATGGTTATACCAAAGGTCACGCAGAAATTACATTACAAGAACTTCGTGAATGTCCTGAATTAAGAAAAATCTTCGAAGAGTTATACGCATAATTTTTGAGCCCAAATATTTTTTCATAACATTAGTCTAAACAGACGATAAAAGCATCGTGCACAAGCAGGATGCTTTTTTTTGTGTATTATTTACACCAAATTACTGAAAAATAGGTGCAGCAGTATTATACTTTATTTTTCAGAAAACATTTACGCAATAGGACCGCGTGAGGGATTGCAGCGGTTATGAGCGCCGGTTTGAGGGCTTAGTTTTTAGAGTTTAGAGCTTATTTTGCATTTAGAAAAGATTGAAGTGAGGTAAATAGGCGCGAAATTTGAGCGGAAAGCCCGACGGCAAGCGAGGCAGAAAGTGTAAGCACGAAAACGATAACGCTTACCATGGGATAAGCGAACGCGAGCAGCCGGAGTAAGGGGAATGTGGGTGTGAGGGAAGCCGGCACGCCCAAATAAAAAATAAAAAATAAATATTATCAACCCCCAAAGTCGTCGTAATGAATCATTTCTGGAGGAACGCCTAAGCTATCTAACATTGTCAGCACAGCCTGCAACATTGCAGGAGGTCCACAGATATAGTATTCGATATCTTCAGGATTTTCATGCTTTTTAAGATACTGATCGTAGATTACCTGATGAATAAACCCCACATACCCCTGCCAATTGTCGTCGGGCTGCGGATCAGAGAGAGCTACCGAGAATGAGAAGTTTGAATTTTCGGAGGCAATCTTCTGAAAATCATCCATATAAAAAAGTTCTTTTTTAGATCGTCCGCCATACCAGAATGTAGTTTCCCGTTTTGTTTTATGCGTTACAAACTGGTCGAAGATATGGGAACGCATCGGGGCCATACCCGCACCGCCACCGATAAACATCATTTCGTTTTGAGTATCTTGCACAAAAAACTCTCCGTACGGTCCTGAAACTACGACCTTATCGCCTGGTTTTAGGCTATAGATATAAGAGGAAGCAATACCAGGATTTACCTTTTCCCAACTATTCTTTTTCCGATTAAAGGGAGGTGTAGCAATCCTTACGTTCAGCATAACGATATTATTTTCAGCAGGATAGTTTGCCATTGAATAAGCTCTCACTGTGGGTGTTGAATTTTTCATTTTCAGAGAGAATAGCTGCATTGTTTCCCAATCTTGGCGATAAGGTTCTTCCACCTGCATCTCTGAAAAGAGGACAGAGCAAGCAGGAATGTCGATTTGGACATAACCTCCTGATTTAAACTGCATCGTCTCATTATCAGGAAGTTGCAGAACAAGTTCTTTGATAAAAGTTGCCACATTGTGATTTGAGAGCACAGTACACGTCCACTTTTTAATTCCGAAAAACTCTTTCGGAATTTCTATTTTCATATCATCTCTCACTTTCACTTGACAAAAGAGTCGATAGTTATCGGCAGCCATTTTACGAGTGATATGAGCTTTTTCTGTTGGCAGGAGTTCTCCGCCTCCTTCAAGCACCTTTCCTTTACAAGTGCCACAAGTACCTCCGCCACCACAAGCAGATGGAACAAAAACCTTCTCATCGGAAAGAGCTTGAAGCAGCGAACAACCGCGCTCATGCTCGATACTCTTTTCTTCGTTGATTACAATTTTCACCTTTCCTTCTGGCACCATTTTTTTGCGTACCAAAAGCAAAACAGATACTAACAACCACAAAATCAGCAAAAAAACAAATATTGCACATATAATCGTTATCCACATAATTTAGAATATTACGGTGTGCAAAAGTACGACTTTTTCCGAAATATTTTTGCGCAATAACACTAAAAAATATAATTGAAAATTTAAAAGGATCGTTCTATGGAGAATTGATTTACAGAACATAAACAATAGTATTTATTCAAGAATGTGTGTGTGAAAATAGGGTTTAGAATCTGCCTTAAACATATATGTATGCAAAAATTGGGCATAACTATCTACCTACAAAGCACAGGATTAAACACATAAAAATCAAACACTTACAATTTAACATCAGAAATATTGTTGATTTTTTTCACATTCAACAATTATCAAATGAAATTTATGTTATAAGCTACACATTAAGATTCTACTTCTAATCTTTCAAGAAGTAAACATTAAAATTTAATGCCCAACTTTTACATACATAATACAAATTAAGTCATTTGCCTCACCCAAGAGTCTTCAAGACACAAAACATCTATCTCTGTATCCCTAGATTTAGAAATCGTGTAATTTTACACTTAAAAAAAAGTGAAATTAGTCAAAAAGATTATTATCTTTGCAGAACAAATAACGAACTCATAACTTAAAAAATCCCAATATGGAAATAGGTATTATAGGAAAAGGTGAAATCGTTGTAACTAAAGATGTTACAGCAGCAGCAATTGGCAGCGGAATGGTAGATGTTTTTGCAACTCCAATGATGATTTCGTTAATGGAAAACACTTGTGCGAAGAGTGTTGCATCACATTTGCAGGCGGACGAGAGTACGGTTGGCACCCATGTCAACGTTTCACACTGTGCAGCGACACCTATCGGTATGAAAGTTTATTGTGAAAGCGAACTGATCGAGATTGATCGTCGTAAGCTCACTTTCAAGGTTACTGCTTACGATGAGCGTGGATTGATTGGCGAAGGTTTACACGAAAGATTCATCATCGATAGCAAAAAATTTCAGGCGAAAATCAATTCCAAATAACAAAAGGCGGGTTACCGCCTTTTGTTATTTTTAGAAGCATGCTTTCAGAATATTTAGTACATCTTCTGTAGTCGGAACGTAATAGCCACCGCATTTTGCTGTTGATGCTGCGATGAGCGGCAACATCTCCTCAGTGGCGCCCACCTCACGCAAACGTTTTGGAATTCCCAACTCAGTAATATAGTTATCAAGGCAATTGATACCTTCGAGTGCTATTTGTTCATCTGTTTTTCCTTCTGGATTCACATGCCAAACATTCTTAGCAAAACGTACAAAACGGTGCAAACCATACTTGTAAATAAATTTATAGTAAGGCACAGAAATAATTGCCAGACCAATTCCATGCGCGCAATCTGTATATGCACCCAACTGATGTTCAATCATGTGTACTTCCCAATCTTGCGTTTTGGAAACACCTAATATTTTATTTAAGCCCATTGTAGCGCACCACATAATATTACTTCTTGCCTCATAGTCCATTGGATTTTTCATTGCAGCACGCGAAGCGTTAATTAAAGCTAACATATTTCCTTCCAAAAGATAATCGCTAACACAATCGTCGTCCCCAGAGCAATATTGTTCCAAAAGATGCGAGAATGTATCAAAAATTCCGCTTACCATCTGAAATTGAGGTACAGAATAGGTAAATTCTGGATTTAAGATAGAGAATTTTGGTGTAACCATTTCCAATGGGAAAACTCGTCCTACCTTCAACATTACCTCTTCATTAGTAATTACAGATCCACTATTCATTTCTGAAGCTGTGCCTACCATTGTAAGAATTGTTCCAACAGACACTACAGGATTTGTAACTTGCTCACAATTTATCCAATAACGCTCCCACGGATCACCTTTACAATAAGCCGCTACTGAAATCCCTTTTGCACAATCTACTACAGAACCGCCTCCCACGGCTAAGATCAGATTGATCTGATTTTCACGAACCAAGCGTGCTCCTTCCAACAACTGAGTATAAGAAGGATTTGATTTGATTCCTGCTAATTCTATAACATTCTTACCCATTTCATTCAGTATCTTCAACACATCATCATACAATCCCATCTTCTTAATAGAATTTTTCCCATAAACCAGCAAAACATTTTCTCCATATTGTGATAATTCCTTAGGAAGATGCCTCATTGCGTTTTTCCCGAAGTGGATTCTTGTCGGATTTTGAAAAGAAAAGTCGATATTCATATATTGCTATAATTGGGGTTCTCTAAATTAGAAATGACACAAGCGACAAGAGAACCAAATACCTCTTGAGCCAAAGATTGGCAAAAGTACAAAAAAGTTTCAAACTTAAATTCCATGTAAAATCTTTTCTTTACTTTTGTGCAAAAGAATTAATATGCGCAGGTTATCTCTATTTCTATTAATTTTATCTTTCCTAGGACTTAAAAACTTGAGTTTTTCTCAAGCTACATCACCTATCCACATTATCCCAACACCTCAGAAAATCAACTATTTAGAAGAAAAAATTCAGATTCCTAATAAAATATCCATCATCTTCACCCATCCGAACGAGAACACTCTATTTATTCAGAAGGAATTGTCTAAAGAATTTCCTCAAATATGCTTTTCTGAAGGAAAAATCAGAAACAACAAAGATTACTTTCAACTCATTTTCCGTCAAATCAAGGATTCTACAGAGATTGGCGACCAAGGTTACTTTCTCAGTCTTAGTGAGGATAAAATAGAGATACGTGCTTGCAGCGATATTGGCCTTTTCTATGGTTACCAAACATTACGACAACTTCTACGACAAGCATTCACCGATTTTGCTGATGCACCACAGCTCAACATTCTTGAAATCACCGACTTTCCAACACTTCCTCGCCGCGGTTGGATGGATGACATTAGTCGTGGCCCTATTCCAACGGTTGCATTTATTAAGGAGCAGATTCGTACACTTTCTGCATACAAACTCAACTGTATGACCTTATACACAGAGCATACCTATAAGGCAAAATCGGGTAGTGAATATGCTCCTAACGATGCTTTAACGGAGGAGGAAATTACAGAAATTCAGGAGTTTGCAAAATTTTACCACGTTGAAATCATCGGCAATCAACAAACCTTTGCCCATTCCGAAAAGATATTACAACACCATAAATACCAGCATCTTGCAGATACAAAACACAACTTCAACCCTGCATTAGAAGAGACTTACCATTTTTTCGATACTCTTCTTAGCGAACAAGCACGTGTTTACCACTCTCCGATTTTCCATATTAATGGCGATGAAACTGATGAATTAGGAAGTGGAAATGCCCAAGAGTTTGTGGACAATATAGGGAACAAGCAGAATGCATATCTTTACCATATTTCAAGAATTGGTAAGATACTAAAACGTAATGGCAAACAGATGATGATGTGGGGGGATATAATTGGGCATGATTCTACTGCTATTCAACAACTTCCTGACGATGTAATTCTGGTTGCATGGAGTTATGATGCGCGTAATAACTTTCGCGAGATGCTCTCTCCTATTCATTACTCGGGACGCGAATTTTTCGTTGCTCCTGGCGTCAGTTGTTGGCACACACCATTTCCTGATCCACATAACTACATTGGCAATATTGCGAATCTTGTCCGCGATGGAGCTATGATGGGGGCAACGGGTATGTTGAACACTGCATGGGACGACTTTGGAGAATCACTCTTTACCGGCACTTGGCATGCACAACTATGGGGTGCAGAAATGGCGTGGAACCCAATAAAAAATAGCGGATTGAGTGAGCAATCGCTACTTTTAGCAAAAGAAGAAACTATGCAACGGCTTGAGGCAATGAATAGAGCAATGAATCTCCACTTTTTCGGGCGTCCCACAAG
The DNA here is from genome assembly GCA_937901925.1 of uncultured Bacteroidales bacterium. Lineage (GTDB taxonomy): Bacteria > Bacteroidota > Bacteroidia > Bacteroidales > WCHB1-69 > JAEZOU01. Next base: position 14,796 of record CALGTS010000044.1, read on the forward strand.
CGAACCAATTTGGATTGAACGACTTTTAAAGATTGTAAACTTCAAGTATGCGCCCATCAACGAACTAACTCTCTTCAACGCTTTCTGGCAACCGATTTTTCCTTTCTATCCCGACCAAGTAAAACCCGAATTATACGATAGTATTACAACACGAATTGAGCAAGAATTTCTTTCTCTCGTAGCATCACTTGACGATCCACGCGCACCGCAGGAGTGTGCATTCTGGAAATATGGGAAATATGCTTGCAACCGATATCTACAGACTCTCAAAAACCATAGGCTACGCATCTTATTGCATCAAGCTTACTTTAAAGGCAGTAATGACACGTTAGCCAAACGCATTGAACAAGAGTATAAAGAGATTCGCTATGGCTATAGGAATCTTCAGGACGCTTACCTCACCCTATGGGATGGTGAATGTCGTACGCATTGGCGCGACACAATTATCGCACGCTACACCCATGCCGATTATAATCTAAACACTATTTTCGTCTATCCTTTCATAGAACTTTCGCTAACTAAATCTGATAGTTTACAACTCCAGATTCACAATATTTTCCACGAATCTCCTCTCACCTACTATACACTAGACGGCAGCCAACCCACACTAGCATCAACACAATACACACAGCCAATTACCATAACACAAAGCACAAAGTTACGCACTCTAACTTTTTCTGATAACAATTGCAAGATAGAAACTGAACAAGAAATTCTGTTTCACAAAGGAATAGGACATTTAACACATTTAGGCTCAACATTCAGCACCTATCGTGCCACATATAGCGGTGGTGGTGAGAAAGCACTTAGCGACGGCACATGCGGCACAAAGAACTACAATGATGGCAAATGGCAAGGATACCAAGCAACAGATGCTGTGGTTTTCTACGATTTCAAGAAAGCATTAGATATTGAAAAAATCACTGTCGGCTACATTCAAAACTTCAATGATTGGATTATTGCTCCTGATGCTGTTGAGGTATATACATCTTCAGATGGTAACGACTACCAATTTGTTGCACAATACTCGCTTGCTCCAATAGAAAAAGTAAACGGCATTGGAAAAATAATTCTTGAGACAATGGACCTCCGCACAAAATACTTAAAGATTATCGTTAAAAATCCGCAGAAACTACCATCTAATCATGCTTGTGCTGGCAACGATGCTTACATTTTCTTAGATGAAATTATAATTGAATAAGCATATTGTGAATTTGCAAAAAAACAGATCCTAAAAAACATCTTCTATGATATTCTCATTTTCGTCTTGCCTTTGTAATAATAAGGAGGATTTTAGCAAAATACCGAAATTCTAAATTGTATGCAATTTTTGGGCATAGATATTATCATCAAGAAGAAAAGATAATTAACTGATATTAAAATAATTATACTTTATATTTTCCAAAGACAAAATTCAATTTACAATATATAAAAACGAATAATATATTCGGCAAAATTCAAAGCATCACAAGTAATATTACTAAAAATCTCACTTGATATCAATGCCCAATTTTTACATACATGAATATCAATGATAAAAAAGAATACCAAAATAAAGTCGCGGTCCTGTTGGCATCCGATAACCCGAACGTCCAAAAGTATTAAGCCAATCGACTTTTAGTGTCAAACGCAAGGTTTTCGTAAGGATAAAATCGCATCCTGCAAAAGGCGTTAGTGCCATAAAACCTTGCTTATGAAAGACTACATTTTCCTCCTGTTCCCAATCATTTTGATTTCCATCAAACATCAGAAATGAGGTTTGAGCACCCCCTCCTACCGTTAAACCAAGGTAAGGCATTACCTTATTACATTGCCAAAAGTATTGTACGAGAATACCACCCCAGCCATATTTTAGATAACTACCATTTTTCATCTGATGAAGTGTTGACACATAACCTTCACCGCCTACCATCAAGTGATTTCCCAACTGAACACGAAGTGTACCTCCCAATCCAATTGGCGCACCTGATGCCTTATAACCAATAGGTTGCACACTCCCAAAAAGGAAACCTGTATGTATCATCATTCCTCCACCATATCCTCTAACTAACTTTTCAGTCCTCTCTTGCGCGAAGATATTACTAAAAAAAAGCAATACGAACAAAAAAAAATACAACTTTCTAATCAGAGTTCTCTCAAAGTTTATATTTTTTGAAAAAAATTTCATTTCATACAGTATTTTAGATTTATTTGGGCGTGCCGGCTATTGCTTACGCACTTTTCCACCCACTCGCCGTCGGGCTATCCGCTCAAATTTCGCGGCTTATTCTCTCACCTCTATTTTCCTCTAAAGCCCAAATTAAGTTATAAATTCTTAATTCACAACTATAAAACCGCCGCTCATAACCGCTTCTATCCCTCACGCAGCTCTTCGCATGTGTGTACCAATGGAGGCGGCGCAGCAAAAAATTCTTCGAAACATATTTTCGGCGCACCGCCTTTATCATTACGACGATGATTTTACCATTTTGTAATTTTAGATCCCTTCAAAGCGAAGAAAATCATATAAGCATACGACACAAATAGCAATGCATAGGCAATCTGCGGATTTAAAGCGTCTGACAACTTACCATAAACAAGTGGGAGAACAGCCCCACCAGAGATAGCCATAATCAAAAATGCAGAGGCCAATTTAGTATGTTTTCCTAAATGATGTATTGAAAGCGGCCAAATTGCGGGCCACATAATGGCATGCGTAAAACTCAATGCAATAACAGCAACGATTGAGATAAGACCACTAGTCATTATAATGACGCACGTAAGTACAACAGCAAGCAATAAATTAATAATAAAGAAATTACGCTGAGAAGTAATTTTAGGCACAATAAGAATTCCCAAGAAATAACCTACAACTAGTCCTACAAGTGCAAAGACGCTGAAGTTTTTAGAAACTGCTTTTTCAATTCCATTATAATCACCATAAGGAATTAAATAGTCAATAGCAATAACCTCAGCACCAACGTAGAAAAAGATTGCGAAGATACCGAACCAAAGGTAGGGATAGGAAAAGACAGAACGGTTTGTAGAACCTTCAGAATCAGGATCTTCCTCTTCTACCACTTCTGGAAGATTAGCCTTTTTTATAAAGAGAACAAGCGCTATGAGTACGACAGTAATAATAATATAAGGAAGGATTACTCTATGAGATAAACTTTGCAAAAGCAGTTCCTTTTGGGTTGCAGAGACATTCCCCAATTGATTCACAATATCTGCAGTTCCTGCAAAAAGAGCTTTATAGAGTAGTAGAATACCAATCATTCCTGCAACTTTATTACAAATTCCCATAATACTCATTCTACGAGCTGCCGTTTCAATTGGACCTAGAATGGTTACATACGGATTTGAAGCCGTTTGGAGCAATGATAGCCCAACGCCTTGTACGAATAGTCCCACCAAAAATAGTAAGTAATGGCGATTCAAAGCAGCAGGCACAAAGAGTATTGATCCAAGAGCCATCACAATGAGGCCGAGAGCCATTCCGTTAGCAAATCCTGTTCTTTTCAAAACGTATGATGATGGGATTGATGTCACGAGATACGCGATATAGAAAGCAAAAGGCACAAACGATGCTTGGAAAGTATTCAATTCGCAAGCGGTTTGCAAGAATGGAATAAGAATTCCATTAAGCCAAGTTACGAAGCCAAAAATAAAAAAAAGGGCTCCGATGATGGTTATTCCGAATGTTGTTTCGTTCTTTTTCATATTTATATTGTTTTAAGCAAATGGGAATTTCAGCATTCTTCCCCGTAAAAGTCTTTAAGATAATCGATTTGCCTACGATCTCTTTTGGTAGGTCGTCCGAAGCCGTGCTCACGAATCTCAAACTTCATATTGAGTTGTTTTACTCTATCATACTCTTCCTGTGGAGTAAGATCTAAACAATATTGAGGTACTAAGGGAGCGCCGACTCTGCTTTTAGGGGCACCGATTACTTGGATCGTCTTTTCAAGTTGGCCAATTCTGATGGTATAAACTTCATCAATTTTAACCTCCTTTGAAGGTTTCAGATTTGAGCCATTCATCTTAATTTTGCCTGCATTACAAGCATCAGTGGCCATGGATCGTGTCTTAAAAAGACGCACCATCCACAGCCACTTATCAATTCTTATATTCAAAGATTGCATCTGCTATTTTGTAGAGTTCATCATTTTGATCTTATACTCGAGCTCTTTTACTTCATGTTTTGCCATTTCAATCTTCTTTGCAAACTCAGCTTTAAGTAAATCTGCATTTTTAGAATTTGCGAAGAACCCGAGATTATTTTCCCAAAGAGAGATATCTTCTTTCAGTTGTGCAAGCTTATTAACAAGGAATCTTTTTTCCTTATCTAACACTTTTTCTGCATTAGGGCCACTGAGAATATTATCTAATTTATTTTGGAAATTACCTCTTTTCAACTCTTCAGCAGAAACTTTCAATTCTTCAAACTTTTTATTAACTGCACTTTTATACTCATTATAAATGCGGTCCTTTTCTTTCTTTGGCACATGGCCCAACTCCGTCCATTCACGTTGATAAGCCTTCATTGCCTCAAGATTTTCGTTTTTATCTTCTGTAAATTGATGATTGACAATACGTTGAATTAGATCTTCTTTCTTAGCAAGATTCTCTGCCTCAATAGTTTGAATATTAGCAAAGTAATTAGATTTAGCTTCAAAGAACAAATCACATGCTGCTCTAAAACGCTTCCAAACTGCATCAGAATGTTTTTTCGGCACTGCGCCAACATTTTTCCATTCCTTTTGAAGTTCTAAAATTTCTTCTGTTGCTTGTTTCCAATCTGTTCTTTTCGCAATTCCTTCTGCACGAATAGCAAGGTCAACTTTCATATTATAATTTTGAAGCTGCTCTTCCTTCATTTGTTGGAAATATTCTTTTTTAGCTTGGAAAAATTTATCAAGAGTTGATTTAAAGCGATCCCAAATTTCATCATTTAATTTTGCAGGAGCAGGACCTAAAGTTTTCCAAACTTTTAGAAGCTCTGTTAATTGATCGCTAATTTCATTATTCTCCTTAATTGAGTTACATTCTTTTGCGACTAACTCTTCTGCCTGTTGACACAATACTAATTTTGCATTATAATTGCTTTGTTGTTCAGATAGAATCGTTTCATAATGTTCACGACGACGTTGATTAATCTGATCCGATGCATTTTTGAAACGTTCCCAAATTTCCTCTTTTTTATCTTCAGGCACAGGACCTAGCTCTTTCCATTCTTCATGCAACTTTTGAAGATCCTTAAATGACTTATTGATAGATTCTTGCAGCAACAAGGACTCTGCATCTTCACAAAGTTTTATTTTCAATTCCAAGTTCTTTTTCAAGTCCAAATCTCTCATTTCTCTGTTCATTCTAAGAATATCAAAGAATTTTTCTACATAGAAATGATAATTTTGCCAAAGATTTGTAGATTCACTTTGTGGCACAGGTCCAACATTTCGCCACTGTTCTTGCAATTCTTTAAACTTATCATTCAAAACTTTAAGATTAGACTCTTCTTCAACAAGATTCTTCAGACTTAAAATTATATTTTGTTTTGCCTCGAGATTACGTTGCTTCTCTTGTTCTATTTGCTCAATATATTTAGCTTTATTAACTTTATAAACTGACAGTGCAGAGGTTAAAATTTTTTCTGCTTCGAGTTGTTCAGGAACATACTCTTCACCATTTTCATTTTCAGCCATAAATTTAGCTTGTTGCTCCTTTTTAATCTGCTTAATCTGTTCAGTAATTTTACTTTTAAGGACTCCTACGCGAGTTTTAATTGCCATCACGTCAGAATTTGCAACAACCGCATTTAGCTCCTCTAATTGTTGTTCTAAAGTCAACTTTTGGTACTCTGCTTCAACTGCCTCAATTGTTTCTTGAGGTTTTTCATCCTCTTCATCTACGTCAGAGGTTTGAGTACTATTAACATTTTCTATTTCAGACATCATATCACTAACTGTTTGCACATCAGTGTTGTTAGTAGGGTCTTCAATAGTTTTTGATTCTTGGGCGGAATCCTGCATATTTTCGGCAGTTCCAACTTCTGTTTGAGTTTCAGATTCTGTAATAATTTCGGGCTGAGAGGCAGCGCCAGAATTCACCTCAACTTGTTGATTGTTATCAACTTCCGGGTGTAGTAGATCTTGTGATTCCATATTTTTTTTCTTTAGTACGTTTTGGAAAATAGTTAATAATAACGAGCGGCAAAAGTACACAAAGTTTTGAAAAGAATCACAACATAAAAAATTTTTTATGTATGAAAATTATGGGCATACTTAAATTTCAATCACTAATCGAGATAAAAATTTGTATTTAAGTGTATTATCTCTACATTTTAATATGGACATCAATAGATTTTCCATAGGAGAATTCGATTTTGATACTTTAATTCCAAATCTAAAAATATCATAATATAATTGCTGATATTTCGTAGCTACGCCTCTAAATTTCCATGCCCAATTTTGATATACATTGAGATATAATTTTATTTCGTTAAAATTCTTCCATTGGTTTCTCGCAACACAATTGTCCCACTCGGTCTCTGTCAACAGATACTTTCTACGCTTCTGTAATAACTTACGAAAACAATGAAACATATCTTCCTCATCGCTATTGAACAAAAGTTTTGTGGAACGCTTCGTTTTACTTACCACAGCCTCAACTAGTGACGAAATGCTATTTTTCTTCTCCATCATAAAAATTTGTGCAGATGTTTCACCCTCTCTATCACTTATTAACAGAGTTGTAATCTCACTCACCCCTTTTAATGAGACAACTTTCCGGAATTTATCATCATACTTCTGTCCTTCTCTATGACGACTTCCTTTCAAACTAATTCTCTGCAGATAGTGATAAACCTCGAACACTTTTGATGTACTTTGCACAGACATAGCTTCCGATAATGCAAGACCAAATTTATGACGCCAGCGTAGTACCGTATTCTTGTCAACTTTCAACATTGCTCCTGTTTTGCGCACAGAAACACCTTCTGAAAAGTAACTCTTCAAAAATTGCAGCAACTCTGGAAGTTTATGGATGTAGTACATGGGTGTGCCCGTCAAATCACTGAATTTCTTTCCGCAATGAACGCATTTATACCTATAATAATACTTCCGATATCGCCCATTCCGCCAATAGCGACTACTTCCACATTGCGGACAAACTATCGGTTGCCGATCTCGTAATAAACTATGCGCTGATGAAAATAGTTTTTCCACAAACTCTTTGTCTATTTGAGGCTTAACTTGCGATGATTCCAAATTTAATTGACTTGACATCAATGTAGCAAAAAGATCTTGTAAACGTCGTTGATTATTCATAGTTTTTTGCTACAAAAATAATAAGAAAAATAAATACATATATATTTTTTACCTAATTTATATCTATTCTAAAAATTATAAGTCGAAAAAGAATTGTAAAATTTACACCAAAAGAAAATAGAAAAGAGAAGTAAAGATATTCAGATTTTTTGTATTTTTGCAAATTCATCTAAATATCGTAAATATTAATCTAAAATATACAGCAAATGAAACGTGCATTAGTTAGCGTTAGTAACAAAGAAAATCTCATTCCTTTTGTGAAAGAGTTAATCAACTTAGAATACCAAATCATCTCAACAGGAGGAACTAAAAAACTTATCGAAAATGCAGGACTCCCTGTAATCGGAATTAGCGAGGTAACTGGTTTTCCTGAAATTATGGACGGCCGCGTAAAAACGCTACATCCAAAAGTTCACGGAGGACTTCTTTCCCTTAGAGACAATCCTAAACATTTAGCAGAAATGTCAGCCAACCATATTGAATTTATCGACATGGTCGTGGTAAATCTTTATCCTTTCAAACAAACTATCGAAAAGGAGGGTACCACTTTTGCTGACGCTATCGAAAATATCGATATTGGCGGTCCGAGTATGCTCCGCAGTGCAGCCAAAAACCATAAATTCGTAACTGTAGTTTGCGATTCTCAAGATTACAATACTGTAATCGAAGAAATTAAAGCTAACGGAGACACCACGTTAGAAACAAGAACACGACTAGCAGCGAAAGTTTTTAGACATACCGCAAGCTACGATGCAACAATCGCCGAATACCTTACAAACCAAGCCCAAGAAACCGATCCAGAATCTATTACTCTTACTTTTCAAAAGAAACAAAGTCTTAGATATGGAGAAAATCCACACCAACAAGCATCTTTCTATGCAGGTAAAAAACAAGGATACTCTATGGCCTGGGCAAAACAACTACACGGCAAAGAACTATCATACAACAATATACAAGATGCAGATGCTACACTTAATATTGTAAAAGATTTTGACGAACCTGTCGTTGTTGCTGTAAAACACAAAAATCCTTGCGGAGTAGGAATCGGAAAAAACATTCATGAAGCTTGGCAACGCTGCTACGAAGCAGACAAAGTTTCTATCTTTGGAGGAATCGTAGCTACAAACCAAGAAATTGATGAACAAACTGCTGAAGAGATGAAATCAATTTTCCTCGAAATCATCTTAGCACCATCTTTTACAGAAAAAGCATTTGAAATCCTATCCACTAAGAAAAACATCCGCTTAATGACTTACGATTTAGACTGCAAACAACAAGAATCTAAGATGTTTATTAGTGTAAATGGTGGTTTACTAATGCAAAATTTAGATAATTATAAAGAAACCCTCGAAGATTGCAAAGTTGTAACAGAAAAACAACCTACTCAAGAGGAATTGGCTGATATGCTTTTTGGAATGAAGGTGTGCAAACATGTGAAGTCAAACGCTATTACATTGGTAAAAGATAAAAAGACTATCGGGGTAGGTGCTGGACAAATGAACCGCGTAGGCGCAGCCCTCATCGCTTTGGAACAAGCTAAAAATGCAGGTTATACCGATGGAATCATTCTCGCTAGTGACGCTTTCTTCCCATTCGATGATGTGGTAAAACTTGCTCAACAATATGGCGTTACCGCAATCATTCAACCAGGCGGATCCGTGAGAGATGAAGACTCAATCAAAGCTTGCAACGACGCGGGTATCGCAATGGTATTCACAGGAGTTAGACATTTCAAACACTAATAAAATGTCCGTAAACCCTAAAATTGAACAATCTTGGCATAAGGTGCTTGATGACCAATTTCAAGCACCTTACTTTCAACAACTGAAAGACTTTTTGGTGGAAGAGAAGAAACAATATACCGTTTTCCCTCCTGGACCGCTCATTTTCAACGCCTTCAATCTCACACCTTTCCACGAAGTAAAAGTGGTAATCCTCGGGCAAGACCCATACCACGGCGAGGGACAAGCCCACGGACTCTGTTTTTCTGTACAAGATGGCGTTCCTCATCCGAAATCTCTAATCAACATCTTCAAGGAACTCCGTGACGATGTTGGGTTTACCATTCCACAAAGTGGAAACCTAGAAAAATGGGCTCGACAAGGTGTATTCCTCTTGAACGCTACATTGACTGTCAGAGCACATCAAGCAGGTTCGCACCAACGTAAAGGTTGGGAAACCTTTACCGACAGCATCATCCAAAAGCTATCTGAACAACACAATGGACTCGTATTTATCCTTTGGGGTAACTATGCCCGCGCAAAAGCAGCTCTCATTGACAAATCCAAACATTTCATTTTAGAAACCGTACACCCATCTCCCCTATCCGCCCACGCAGGATTCTTTGGCTGTAAACATTTCTCCAAAACTAACGAAATCCTGAGAAATCTTGGCAAAAAAGAAATAGATTGGCAACTTTAACATTCAAAAATAATGACCGAAGAAGAAATCCATAAATCTGAAAATATTCAAAATCAAGAAGCTAACAATCCTGAAGGTTCTGACCTACACAAAATTATGCACGTTCAATCGATGTTCGAGAATTGGTTCTTGGATTATGCTTCCTACTCAATTCTCGACCGCGCCGTCCCTGATGTTCTTGACGGACTAAAACCTGTTCAACGACGTATTCTTCACTCAATGGACGAACTAGAGGACGGACGCTACAACAAGGTGGCAAATATTATCGGTAACACGATGAAATATCACCCTCACGGAGATGCTTCTATCGAAGATGCTCTCGTAAACTTCGGTCAAAAACAACTTACCATCGACACTCAAGGAAACTGGGGAAACATCATCACAGGAGACCCTGCTGCTGCTGCTCGCTACATTGAAGCTCGTCTCTCAAAATTTGCATTAGATGTACTCTTTAATCATAAAACTACTGAATGGCAACTATCTTACGACGGTAGAAATCGAGAACCCATAACTCTACCCGTAAAATTTCCACTTCTATTAGCACAAGGTGCAATGGGAATTGCCGTTTCGCTAAAAACGGAAATCCTACCCCATAACTTTATCGAACTAATCGATGGCTCTATCGCAATCCTCGAAAACCGAGACTTCGAAATCTATCCTGACTTTCCAACGGGAGGTAGTATCGATGTATCGAAATATAACGACGGACTCCGCGGAGGAAAAATCCGCATTCGCGCAAAGATTTCAATTATTGACAAAAAGACATTGGTAATCACCGAAATTCCTTTCTTTACTAACACTACGGATCTTATCAACAAATCTATAGTTCCTGCTATCAATAACGGAAAACTAAAAATTAGAAAAGTTGATGACAACACTGCCGCAAATGCAGAAATCATTCTCCACCTAGACAAAGACGTTTCTCCAGACCAAACCATCGACGCTCTTTATGCATTCACCAATTGCGAAATGTCTAAGTCCGTAAACGCTTGTGTTCTACACAACCGAAAACCTCAATTCCTCTCCGTAAAAGAGATTCTCCGAATCAATACTGAACGAACTCGTGACCTTCTACGACAAGAACTTGAAATCGCACTAAAAGAGTTGCAACAGGAATGGCATAGAATCTCCCTCGAAATTATCTTCTTCGAAAAAAGAATCTATAAAGAGTTGGAGAAAGATACCACTTCGTGGGAAGAACAAGTGGAAAATATTGAACGCGCATTCGATGCATACCGTCCCTTATTCCGATTCGAAATCACTCGCGATGATATACTAAAACTTTGCGAAAAACCTGTACGCAAAATCTCAAAATTTGACATCAAAAAGGCAGAAGATCAGATTAAAAGCATTGATGAAGAGATTCTTAAAATCGAAAACGACCTCAAAAATCTTACTCAATACACCATTAATTTCTATAAAGAGTTAAAGAGAAAATATGGAAAAGGCCGCGAGAGAAAAACAGAAATCAAAAACTTCGATAATATTGTAGCTGCAACAGTAGCTGTTAACAACAAGAAGCTAATGGTGAACCGAAAAGAAGGATTTGTCGGCATCAATATGAAAAAAGAGGAAGGTGTTGAATTCGTCTGCGACTGCTCTGATCTTGACGAAGTGATTGTATTTCGGGAAGAGGGCGTATTCTCCGTTAGTAAAGTTAGCGATAAACAATTCTTCGGTAAAAATATTATTCACGTAGAGGTGTTTAAACGTAATGATGACCGCACGATATTCAATGTGGTCTATTCCGACGGAAATAACGGCACCGCAATGGCTAAACGATTTGCAATCGGTGGCGTAACTCGCGACAAAGAGTATGACATCACCAAAGGAAAAACTGGTTCTAAAGTCCTTTACCTTTCTTCTAACCCTAACGGAGAAGCTGAAAAGATTAAAGTATATCTCAAAGAAAAGAAAAATATTAAAAAGAAACAATTTGAGTTCGATTTTAGTACACTTGCCATCAAAGGACGTTCTGCTGGCGGTAATATACTTTCCCGTCACCCTGTCAAAAGAATTGACTTACTTGAGAAAGGCGTCTCTACCCTCAGCGCAATAAACATCTATTTCGATGATTCTGTTATGCGCCTTAATACCGACGAACGCGGAGTTCTCTTAGGATCTTTTAAAGAAAACGATAAAATTATAACACTATACAAATCAGGATATTATAAAATTACTGGATTTGAATTATCAGTTCACTTTGAAGATAATTTAGAAATTATCGAAAAATTCAACCCTAAAAAAATCATTACTTTTATCTACAAAAACAGAAAGGAAGGAACCTATTTTATCAAACGATTTATCCCTGATATCTTAGATAAACCTATTAACTTCCTACCTGAAGATAAAGATTTACAACTTGTTCTATACTCTTACAGCACATTTCCTCAAATTGAAGTTACAGCAATTCCGAAAAAAGATAAACCAGAAGAAACAACCATCATCTCTTGTGCCGATTTTGTAGATGTAATGAGTGCAAAAGCAAAAGGAAAGAAAATAAATTTAGGATTGATTAAAAAGGTAAAGATGTTAGATCCGCTTCCTGAACCAGAAGTGGAAGAGGAAACTACGGATGATGATATTATTGAACCTGAATTAGAAGATAATAATCCTGAAGACAATACTCCCGACGACCCACTCTATATTGATATGGAAATTGCAAAGGAGATTTTTGATTCTATTGATGTCAAAAAGATAAAAATCGAAATTCCTACTGAGGAGAATGAAAAAACAAATGAGAAACCAGACGATGAGGATGGCACACAACTCTCTCTTTTCTAAACGAAGAAAACTTCTATTTTTTCTACTGCTAGCAACGGTATTTCTTTCCGCTACTTGCACCCAGCCACCCGAAAATACTCCAACACCTTACAAATTGGAGGTTCCTCAATTTTTCCCCACTCAGCTTAACATTCCCTACGACAATCCTCTAACCGTAGAGGGTTTGGAATTGGGACGACATCTGTTCTACGACGAACATTTGTGCGGTTACATCGGCACCGAACCTGACTCGCTGATGAGTTGTGCAACTTGTCATGTACAAGAACACGCTTTCAAGGCTGGCATCGATAATATACGTTTTCCTGGAGGAAAAGTATTCGGACGATCTGGCAATTACACCCATCACAATATGTTGCCGCTGATAAATCTTGTCTTTAACAACGAAGGTTATCTTTGGAGTGGGGCTGTTCATTCCCAAAATCCTAATCCTCAAATGCGTAATATTGAAGATATTGTCAGAATGACCATCCTTGACCCCAACGAGATGAATAGTTCTATAGAAAGAACCCTCGAAGCTATCCGTACAAACCCTAAATACCCTGAGATGTTCCAAAAAGCATTTGGTAGCGATGAAATAACTATCGAACGGATAGAGAAAGCCATTGCTCAGTTTGTCCGCACACTAATCTCTGCCAACTCCAAGTTTGACCGCTATCTGCGCGGTCAGGAACAGCTGACGCCACAAGAACTTAATGGTTACATTCTCTTCTCTACGGAAGAAGGGGCCGACTGTTTTCACTGCCACGGAGGCTCAGGAACTCCACTTTTTACTACAAATCTATTCTATAACAACGCTTTAAACGAAACGCACACCGACCCTCAAGACCACGCCTCCGTAACAGGAAACACAAATGACATAGGCACATACCGTGCACCAACACTGCGCAACATTGCAGTTACCGCTCCCTATATGCACGACGGACGATTTTCATCATTAGACCAAGTTTTGAACTTTTACAATAGCGAATTGGTTACATCTCCAACTGTTAGTCCGCTAATGCACAAAATTAATGAAGGTGGAGCCAATCTCACACCCTCACAAATAGCTGATTTAAAAGCATTTTTAAACACATTAACTGACGAGGAATTTCTTTCTAATCCTAAATTTTCAAATCCTAATCCTTAAATATGGCAAAAATTTATACAAAAACAGGCGATAATGGGGAAACCTCTTTAGTGGGAGGAAAACGAATTCCCAAAGACTCTGAACTTCTTGACGCTTATGGAACAGCAGATGAACTCAACGCCTTTATCGGCACCATAATAGCTGAATTAAACAATCCTTATCTAACTGAAATTCAAAAAACGCTCTTTATTATTGGAGGTATTTTGGCAACAGAACCCGAAAACTACAATAAATATTGGGGAAATTGTAACCTTAAAAGCAAAATTTGCGAAATTGAACAAGAGATTGACAGAATGTGTACAGAGATTCCTCCATTCTCTGGATTTACACTACCACAAGGCTCACTTCTTATTGCTCATATCCATATTTGCAGAACAATCTGCCGCAAATTAGAGCGAAAAATGATTCCTATATTCCGACAAAACAAAAATCTACAAGAGTCTATCCAATATGTAAATAGACTTTCTGATTATTTCTACATTTTAGCAAACTTTACACATAGCAAAGAAAAAATTCCCCTAACTTATTGGAAACAAGAATAATAAAATTTTTCCATTTTACATTTTAATTTAATAATTTTATATACTTTCGCGCCTCAAATAAAGGACAAAAAAAACAAGATATTATTATGTATTGGACACTTGAATTAGCAACAAAATTAGAAGATGCGCCTTGGCCAGCAACTCGCGAAGAACTTTTAGACTACGCAATTCGCTCTGGTGCACCAATGGAAGTAATTGAAAACCTCCAAGAAATGGATGATGATGGAGAAACTTACGACTCAATTCTTGACCTTTGGCCTGACTATCCCACCAAAGAGGATTTCTTCTTCCACGAGGATGAATATTAAAAAGCACAATTAGCACATCCTAATTGATAATAAAAAAGCGAACAAATAATTTTTTTGTTCGCTTTTTTTGTAGCATATTACTAAATTATAATCCTACAAAATCATTTCTTAATAAAAGAAACTGATTTTAAAGATTTCTTACCCGACTTCACCTGTAAAAAATAGGTTCCAGGAACTAACTCCGATATCGACAATATCTCTTTTACATCTTTCATTTTAAATCTCTTCACCATCTTACCTAACGAATCGATAATTTCAATACAAATACCCTTTCTATCGATTTCATTAATCGAAGAGATCTGACAACAGATAAAATCGTTAGTAGGATTAGGATAAACTATTACCTTACTGATCTCATCATTCTCAACAATATCTACTTCTGTTTCACTGATTGCTAAGGTATATTCACCAGGCAAAAGCCAATGGGAGGTAACAGTACCGGTACTATTACTTCCAGACAGCGTACGAGGAATAATTTGCCAATCTGACTGAGGGTTACGACGATAAAGCAAAAGAAGATGATTTTTATTGTAGCCTTGCAGAAGTTCATAATCAAGCATTGTTGCATTTACCGCATTGTAATTAAAGCGTAGATTGCCTTGCAAATTATCCGTAGGAATAAACTCTATGCGCCAATAATGATTTGGGGAGATCCTAACAATCTGCTCATTTTCCACTTTCAGCGGATCTGGAGATACCAAATTGCGCTCCACGCGCACACGCATTGGCGTTGAGCCTGCCGTGAGGGTTACGCGACAAGCAGCATCGGTACAATTCCACGAAGTGGGCACCTCCAATTCACGTTCATAATCAATAATCGCATCCGCATACTTCGATTGTGGATCAACAACTACGTACACTGGTGCGAATGGTAAATCAAGTTCTACGACACCATTTTCACCCGAAAACTGCACATTTTCAGCTATAAAACTATCACCAGAAGCAGACACAAATTGCAAATCTAAACGGTTAGAGTTCGCAAAGTTGTGCGCTTCATATAAACGTTGACGTAAATGCACTCGATATTGATTACCCGAAATTGCCACAATGGAATCAACAGAAAAATGCAAAAAACCAGGTTGGTGAACCCAACCTAAATAGAAATCGGTCAAGTCAATACCCGAAATCTGAGAAAGTTTCTGGAAGAAAAGTTCCGAATCCATATAAGAAAAAGGATTTTGCTCAAAAAGTGTCTTTAACGAACTAAAAAAGAGTTCATCACCCATATAGCCACGCAAACTATGCGCTACCAACGAACCTTTATCGTAGGAAGTAGTTCCATACGTATAATCCAACGGCACATTATCCAATGCATAAAAACCGCCATCATCGTTATGTGCATTTTTAAGCACACTACGATGCAAAGCCAACAAATTTTCATAGAAACGTTCGCGTGTTGGGTCTAACACCTCATCAGAAATCAGTTCACAATAACTTGCAAACCCTTCATTTATCCACATCGTTTCAGCCTCTGCGCAAGTGATATAATTTCCAAACCAAGCGTGCGAAAATTCGTGATAAACAAGGCTTTCGTAACTCAACGTTCCATCAACAGCAAAGTTTGGAAAAGTGATATTTGTAGCGTGCTCCATTGCACCACCCATAAAAGGGACAAGCACATAACCCACTCTTTGCCAAGGATATGCTCCAAATTTCTGTTCCAAAGCGCGGAAAATTGTTTTTAGATGTTGAAAGGTTCCTGGTATAGAACTTATCTTGGAACTTTCTGCATAAATCTCTATCGGTACAACCCTATCTATACCTTGCACAGTATCACGATAGCATTGATAATTGGCCACTGCCACCGATGATAGATAGGTTGGAATCGGGTGGGTAAGTTGCCATGTCCAGATACAAGTTCCATCGGATGCAAAAGTAGAATCCACCAATACACCCCCACACACGGCCATCATATCTTCCTGAGTACGAATATTATATGTATAGGTTGACTTATCAGTAAACTCATCAATACAAGGATACCAAGCGCGCCCGAAAGAGTGAGGAACCACACTCATCCCCACACCCATATTATAAGCATAACCTCCGCTAAAGTAGAAACCTCCCCATTGTGGATCTGTAGCGGGCACTCCATGATAATAAACAGAAACCTCCAACGTATCATCAGCAGCAAAATTGGATACAGGAATCGACAAGAGCGGAGATTGGTATTGGAAAGGAATATTCTGCTGATCCAACAAAACTGAATCTACTACAAATCCCTGTAAATCAAGATTTACAATAGAAATTCCTTCCATTTTTGAGACAATTTGAAGCTCAGCATTTCCAGAGATTTGACGTGTGGAAAAATCTGTCACATCTAAATTTAAAGTATAGTGTGTAATGTGAATAGAATCCGATCTATTTTGCGCTGAAACCATCGAAGAAACCATCAGCAACAAAGCAAAAAACAAGAGTTTTAGTTTCATAATATATTATAATTCAAGAAGTTTACCATCAATTTTTGCACGACGTTTCTCCTCTCGTTTCAAGTACCTTTCGCGCGCTTTTTTTACACTTTCTTTATCAAATCTTGGAGGAGCAACTTTATATGAAAGAGCTGCAATTTTAGTTGCACGTCCACTTAAGTATGCAGTAGGACGAGCTGGATTTCGTTTGAGTGGATTGGGATAACAGGCGGTTATCAACGCACTCTGACGCAGCGTTAACTTATCGGCATCGCGATTAAAGTAGTGTTGTGCTGCAGCTTGTACACCATAGATACCATCGCCCATCTCTATTACGTTGAGATATACCTCCATAATGCGCTCTTTGGTCCAGAAAAGCTCGATAAGGCCTGTAAAATAAACCTCCAAACCTTTACGCACCCAAGAGTGTCCTGGCCATAAGAAAACATTTTTTGCGGTTTGTTGAGAAATTGTGCTTGCACCACGCTGACGTTTTCCTCTTTTATTCTCGTCGATAGCCTTCTGAATTGCGCCGAAATCAAAGCCATGGTGTCCCAAGAAATTGTTATCCTCGGATGCGAACGCACAACGAACCATATTTGGGGTGATTTCATCTAAATCGCGCCACTCTTTCTGAATAGGGGCACCACCTTCAATACGTCGAATTACCATTAACGGAGTAAATAGTGGATTTATCCAACGATACAGCAAAGGAAGTAAAATACTGATTATAAATAGAGTAAGAAAAAATTTCCAGATAATTCTAAAAAAGCCACCTTTTCGCTTGGAGGTTGATTTTGTTCGTTTTCTTCGTACCATCACTATAACATTTAATATACATTATGATTCACAAATTAAACCATCTTTCATCACGATTTTACGATCCGACATCTCAGCAAACTCCTCATTATGTGTAACGATGACGAAAGTTTGCTTAAAACGGTCGCGCAAATCAAAGAAAAGATTATGAAGTTGGCGTGCATTCTCCGAGTCGAGGTTTCCAGAAGGCTCGTCGGCAAGAATCACGCGCGGAGAGTTAATTAATGCGCGCGCAACGGCCACTCGTTGCTGTTCTCCGCCAGAAAGTTGCGAAGGTTTATGCTCGGCTCGCTCATCAATTCGTAGAAACTGCATAATCTGAATAGCCTCTTGAACCACATCTTTCCGTGCCCTTCCCTGAATCAATGCAGGCATCAAAACATTCTCCATTGCAGTAAACTCTGGCAAAAGATGATGAAATTGGAAAACAAATCCGATATTACGATTTCTAAATTGAGATAACTCCTTATCTTTCAAATCAAAAAGAGAAACGTTATCGATTAACACATTACCAAAATCGGGGCGATCTAAACTACCAATAATATGTAAGAGTGTTGATTTTCCTGCCCCTGAAGCACCAACTATTGACACAAGTTCACCAGCTCCAATATGCAAATCCACGCCCTTCAGCACAGATAATTTTCCGTAACTTTTTCTAATTTTTTCTACCGTAATCATCATTCAGAATTTAAACTGCAAAGTTACAATTTTTATGATTTAACAGAGTGCGTGAAAAATAATTTTCTACACATAATATTATAATTATTGTATTAGAAAATAGAGCCAAAAAAGCCACATCACTTTTATTATTTTCGAAGGGAGAAAGCGACACAGAATACTTCAATGACCTTTCTGGCTTATTTTTTGCAAAAAATTGACGCACAGCGAATTTCTTCTATTAGCGATAAACTTGGCGCAACTCGCTGCGTGAAGGATTGAAGCGGTTATGAGCGCCGGCTTGGGAATTTAGAATTTAGAGCTAAGAGTTTAGAGCCTCTATTTAGAAAAAGATTGATGCGAGAGAAATAAGGCGCGAAATTTGAGCGGAAAGCCTGACGGCGAGTGCGGAGGTTTAATGCGAAGGAGAAGCCGGCACGCCCAAATAAAAAAAATAATCCAATAGATTTTCACAAACCAAAAATAACTATTTTTGCAGAATCTAAAAGTGATAAATTCAGAATCAAAAATAATATTATGGAATATTTTTCTACCAAAGTAATTAGCAATCGAAAAATCGCCAAAGGAATTTACCTGATGGAGGTTAAAAACAATGGTGCAACGATTAATCCAGGGCAATTTTATATGCTCAAAGCTTGGGACCGCGAACTCACACTAATGCGCCCCATCAGCGTGTATAAAGCTTCGGAAGAGAAAATTGCCTTTATGTATCGCATTGCGGGTAAAGGAACTGCCGAACTCTCGTCGCTAAAAGCACGTAACAACATCAGCATTATGGGGCCATTGGGCAATGGTTTTCCGTGCGATTACCAGAATCAACGCGTAGCATTGGTAGGTGGTGGCATTGGCATTCCTCCCCTATTTGAAACTGCAAAAAAACTGAAAGCGCAAGGCAACCAAGTTGACATATTTCTCGGTTACAAAGATGAGCTATTTGCTTACGAAGATTACGAAGAGGTAGCAGATAGAATTTTTATCGCTTGCGAAAATGGCGATGAGGGATATCGAGGCTTCGTTACCGACCTTCTGCACCCTGAAAATTACGATGTAGTTTTCACCTGCGGCCCTGATGTGATGATGATGAAAGTTAACGAACTTTGCAAAGCAAAATCGGTACCGGTATGGCTATCGATGGAGAAACGAATGGCGTGCGGAATTGGCGCCTGCTTGGGTTGCACCTGCAAAACCCAAAGCGGAATGAAGAGAGCATGTAAAGATGGCCCTGTTTTCAATGGAAACGATATAATCAACGAATAATCATACAGATATATGAATAGATTAGAAACAACAATCAACGGAATAAAATTTTCCAACCCAATTATTGCGGCATCAGGCACCTTCGGGTTTGGGCAAGAATATAACGAAATTTATGATGTTCGCCAAGTAGGCGGCATCAGTTCCAAAGGATTAACATTGAATCCGAAAGAGGGAAATATGGGCATTCGCGTATATGAAACCGCTTCAGGAATGATGAATAGTGTTGGGTTGCAAAATCCAGGCGTGCGCCACTTTATTGCAGAAGAGCTTCCTTGGATGAGCGCACTCGGCAATGTTGTCATTGCCAATGTTGGTGGCGCCACCCTTGAGGATTATATAGAGGCTATCGAACTTTTGGAACCGACAACCGTACAGATGATTGAATTGAACATCAGTTGTCCTAACGTAAAGGCTGGCGGTATGGCATTAGGGATTAAGAGTGAGATTGCATACGACGCTGTTAAGCAGATTCGCCCGCACACTTGCAAGCCGCTCATTGTCAAGTTATCGCCAAATGCTGAAAATATCATCGAGATGGCGAAAGCGTGCGAAGAAGCAGGCGCCGACTCTTTGTCGTTAGTAAACACCTTCAAGGCGATGGCTATCGACATTAAAAAGCGTAAACCTATTTTCAACAATGTTTATGCAGGCCTTTCTGGTGCAGCCATTAAACCCATAGCCTTACGAATGGTACACGAAGTATGCAAAAACGTCCAAGTTCCCGTTATCGGATTAGGCGGAATCTACACAGCAGAAGATATTATTGAGTTCATTATGGCGGGTGCAACAGCAGTTCAGGTCGGCACGGCTAACTTTACCACACCCAATATCATTCCAACCTTAATTCAAGACCTTGAAAAATACTGTATCAATAATAACATCAACAATTTAAGTGAAATAAGAGGCATAATATGAAATTAGAAATTCCTCCATTTTTCAACGGAAAAAACCTATTTGTACAGGTTATTTTCCTTTTGCTATTCATTCTGGGTGGCGCATCTATTTTTTCCGCTTTTGGAGTACTCACTGGCTTAGCATTTTTTTCCACAGACTCCACTGGATTTCTCCGCTGGACACAGTTTTGGGCTTCGCTCGGTGGCTTTTTCGTACCCGCACTTCTCTTCTCCTACTGCTACAATAAACAGTGGTTCAGCTACAATTTTGGAAATCAAACTGCTCCACATAACTTCTTCTTTATCATCACTATACTTTCTATTTTCATCATTCCTGCAGTTTCACTTTTGGGTTATTGGAACGGTCTGATGGAATTTCCAGAGGCATTGGCAGGAATAGAAAGATGGATGCAAAAAATGGAGGAAGAGAATGGTGCCATCATTGAACAACTGATGGGAGATTCTCGAATTTCCATATTTTTTGCCAACCTCATTGTAATGGCTTTAGTGCCAGCATTGGGTGAAGAGTTCCTCTTTCGAGGTACAATACAACCGATTTGCAAACGTATTTTCAAGAATGACCACACAGCTATTTGGGTTACTGCATTCATTTTCAGCGCAATACATCTACAATTCTACGGGTTCATTCCTCGGCTTCTTTTGGGTGCATATTTAGGTTATCTTCTCTATTGGAGTCGCTCCATCTGGGTTCCTGTTTGTGCGCACTTTCTTCATAACGGAATTACAACCGCAGTCGTTTTCGTTAGCCATCGGAAAGGCATCAACATTGACGACTCGAACCCAATGGATATGCCCGGTTCACTTCCCATTATGATTATCTCATTTATAGTCATAACAATAGGAATATATTTTCTATGGAAAAATCGCGTTTTAGAGAAAAAAAATAGCAGTGAAATTGATCACTGCTACTCAAACCATTAACTTTATTTCGTGAATTTATCACTTGTTGTTCGCTATATATTACGCCACACAAATAGAAAAGTTACAAAAAAAAACGTTTTTTTTCATTTTCCTTAATTTTTCGACCGAGTTTCTCTATTAAGACTCGGTTTTTCATATTTTTTATTTGGGCGTGCCGGCTCCTTCCCTGCGCACTTCCCACCCGCTCGCCGTCGGGCTATCCGCTCAAATTTCGCCGCACTTTCTCTCGCTTCATTTTACCTCAAAAACCTCAACATACAACTTCTAAATTCTTAATTCTATATCCTTAAATTGCGGCTCATAACCGCTTCTATCCCTCACGCAGCTCTATTGCGGATTCTTTCCCAAAAAAAGTGTGAACTTCCGGCAAATATGGCATATTTGTAAAACTAAAAAAATTATTAGTGTCCGGTAAAACTTTTTTTTTCAAAATAAAAAAGAGGCTGTTTCCATTTGCAGGATTCAGCCCTTTTTCGTTATTTAGCAGT